>NZ_JAXQGC010000004.1:123851-217819 GCF_034331125.1 Proteiniphilum sp. | reverse complement strand
GCTAAAGCCTTGCACTGAAAGTGCATAGTTTTAACTAACGAACTTGAAAAATAAATAAATTGTGCAGAAGTCCTTTCAATTAAAGAGGAGTTAGGAAATAACTTAACAATGAGTGAAGAAACTAAATAACGGCCCGCTAAAAAAATACTTATGCACAACAAAGATAGGGATAAATTAATTCCGACAAAACAAATCAGCAATAAATTTGCAAAAAAATTATCAAACACTATTTTAGTTATCAACGCCATTTCTTCTGAGTAGGGCTTCCACACTGGGTTCCTGACCACGGAAACGAATAAAAAGCGTCATCGGATCTTCAGTGTTTCCTTTCTCTAAAATATTGATTCTGAATGAACGGGCGGTTTCCTTGTCAAAAATACCATTCTTCTTAAAAACGGAGAAAGCATCCGCATCCATCACTTCCGACCATTTATAACTATAATAACCAGCCGCATAACCTCCTGAGAATATATGACTGAATGAAGCAGACATACATGTTTCGGGAACTACCGGCAGGAGTTGTACACGTGCCATGGCATCCTGTTCAAATGCACGGACATCTCCTTCAAACGGTGCTTCCAAAGAATGCCACGCCATATCGAGGTATCCGAATGAGAGTTGACGCAAGGTAGCATAACCGGTATTGTAGTTGGACGCATCCACTATTTTCTGCAACAGCTCTTCAGGCATCTTTTCACCTGTTTGGTAGTGGAAAGCGAACTTATCGAGATATTCCTTCTGTACCAACCAGTTTTCCATGATATGCGAGGGTAGTTCTACGAAATCGCGGTAAACACTGGTACCTGAAAGTGTTTCGTAAGTGCATTTCGACAGCATACCATGCAACGCATGACCGAACTCATGCAGGAATGTCTTCACCTCGTCGAAAGTAAGCAACGCCGGTTTGGTCTCGGTTGGACGGGTGAAATTCATTACAATGGAAACATGGGGACGGTTGTCTTTACCGTCTCTCATATATTGCTCTTTAAAAGAGGTCATCCATGCGCCGGAACGCTTGCCATCGCGGGGATGGAAGTCGGTATATAAAATGGAAAGGAAATCACCATTTTCATCGAATACCTCATAGGCCTCCACCTCAGGATGATAGACCTGAATATCCCTGTTTCTCACAAATTGTAAACCGTAGAGATCCGTTGCCAGTCCGAAAATGCCCTTTTTCACATTTTCCAATTCGAAATAGGGACGCGTCATCTCGTCGTTCAAATCAAAACGGTTGTCTTTCAGCTTATCGGCATAATAGCTCCAGTCCCACGGTTGCAGGTCGAACGGTTTTCCTTCCATCTCTGAGGCAAACGACTTCACATCTTCCAGTTCCTGGTGGGCTGTCGGCGTAAATGCCTCTGCCAGCCTGTCGAGCAATCCAAAAACTGCCGCCTCATTCTTCGCCATCCTGTTCTTCAATACATATTCAGAATAGGTGTTATACCCCATCAGACGGGCGATCTCCAGACGGAGATTCACGATCTTCCGTATATTTTCCTGGTTGTCGAATTCTCCACCGGCTACACCTTTCGTGCTGTAAGCCATATAAAGTCTCTCACGTAGATCGCGGCGCGAGGAATATTTCATAAATCCCATATAGCTGGGCGCCGACAGATCGATCAGCCACCCTTCTTTTCCTTTCGACTTTGCTTTTGTGGCGGCAGCATCTATCAGACTCTCCGGCAATCCCGTCAGATCGGCCTTATCGGTAAGTACCATCTCAAAAGCATTGGTTTCCCGGAGGTTATTCTGCCCGAATGCAAGGCTAGTCTTGCTCAGTTCCATCGACAACTCGCGGTATTTCTCTTTTCCTTCGGGAGATAGCGTGGCCCCACTGTTTTCAAAGTTCTCGTAGTATTTCTCGGTCAGCCGGATTTGCTCTGGAGTAAGTCCGGAAGTATGGCGTACGTCATACACCGCTTTCACCCGTTTAAAGAGCTCTTCATTCAGGCTGATATTGTTGGAATGTTGTGATAACTTCGGACTTAACCGTTGCGATATCTCCATCATCTCATCATTGCTCTCGGCGCTCAGCAGGTTGAAGAAGACACTACTCACCCGGGTTAACATCTCACCGGAATATTCGATCGCTTCGATGGTGTTGCTAAAAGTAGGGTTCCGGGGATTAGCGACAATTGCATCAATCTCCGACTGATGCTCTTCTATCGCTTTTTCGAAAGCAGGTTCATAATGCTCTATTTTGATTAAATCGAACGGAGCCGTTCCATAAGGGGTAGCAAAAGGTTTAAGAAAAGGGTTCTCTTTTGCCGGGGTAGTCATCATTATCATTGCACAGCTGATTGTTAATAATATTTTCTTCATAAAATTCGTTACATTTGTAGAATAATTAGGGTGCACCTCGGATAAGTTCAACAAGTTAGACTTATCTCTCGGCTTCTACTATATTTATAGAATGTAAGATGCGTCTCGGGCAAGTTCAAGCAAGCTTGACTTGCCTCTCAACTTTCATTACATTTGCAGGGAGTAAGAAACCCGGCAAAGATAGTTTTTTTGTTCCAGCAGAGCAAAAAATCATACCAGCCAAAACATTCTTCCCTGAATTGTGTTTTTTATTACAATGGGTAGCGACAAACAAAGAATGGGATCTGAATTACACATATTAAATTAGAAAGATATGACAACAACTGAGAGTAAAACCAGCGGGAAAACAAAAACCACCGGAACAAAAAGCAAGAGTAAGACCAATACAAGACCTACAGCAGCAAGTGCCAAGAAAAACTTTATCCTCGACACGAATGTGATCCTGCATGATTTCAACTGCCTCGACAATTTTGAGGAGAACGACATCTATATCCCTTTCGTGGTACTGGAAGAGCTGGACAAGTTCAAGAAAGGAAGCGACCAGATCAATTTCAATGCCCGCGCTTTTGTGCGTGAACTGGATCTTATCACCGATGACGACCTGTTCACCAATGGTGCCGATATGGGAGTCGGTAGAGGTAAACTCTATATCGTAAACGGTTCAAAAGATAACAGAAAGATTATCGACGCTTTCCCCGAAAAAACACCGGACAATCGTATTCTTACTGTAGTTTCGGAAGTAGCTGAAAAGCACCCGGAGATGAAAACCATTCTGGTATCGAAAGATATTAATTTGCGGATGAAGGCACGTTCCCTCGGTATGCTGGCCGAAGATTATATCAACGACAAGGTGACGAATGTCGATATTTTTTCCCAGGGCGAAGAGGTGATCGAAGGTATCAATCCCGACCTGATCGATAAGGTATATGCTCAGGCAGGCGGTGTGGATATCGATGAGTTCAATTTCGAGATCCAACTCGATCCCAATCAATGTTTTATCCTCAAGAGCGAAAGAAACAGCGTGTTGGCACGTTACAACCCGTTCACACAAAAAATAAAAAAGATCGAGAAAGAATTCAATTTCGGCATCCAGCCACGCAATGCGGAACAGGCATTTGCTTTCGAGATATTGAACGATCCGGAAATAAAACTGGTAGGACTTACCGGAAAAGCGGGTACGGGAAAAACCTTGCTGGCGCTGGCATCCGCTCTGAAGCAGAATAAGATCTATAACCAGATATTACTGGCACGCCCGATCGTCTCCCTGTCGAACAAAGACCTCGGCTACCTGCCGGGCGACGAGAAGCAGAAGATCGCACCCTATATGCAGCCGCTTTTTGATAACCTGAATGTGATCAAGGCAGCCCTTGGACAAAACAGTTCTGACCTCAGGCTGATCGACGAAATGCAGAAATCAGGACAACTGGAAATAGAAGCGTTGGCATTTATCCGCGGACGAAGCCTTACCGGCACCTTCTGCATCATTGATGAAGCGCAGAACCTCACTCCGCATGAAGTAAAGACTATTATTACCCGCGCCGGAGAAAGTACCAAGATGGTGTTCACGGGCGACCTTCAGCAGATCGACTCGCCATATCTCGACACACAGTCTAACGGATTGGCTTATATGATCGACAAGATGCGGGGACAGAACCTGTTCGGACACGTAAACCTCGTAAAAGGTGAACGGAGTGAACTCTCCGAGTTGGCGAGCAACCTGTTGTAAAGTTAAAAATGAAAAATGAAAAGTGAAAAATGATTTTGTGAGTCGAATGATGACACAAAATCTACGGAGTGAAAAGTGAAAAATTTTTAGTTTTTCACTTTTCACTTTTAGTTTACTTATCTTTGTAGCCCTAAACAAAGATCAAGAGAATAATGCAAAAACCTTCCATACCCAAAGGGACAAGGGATTTTTCGCCCGAAGAGACGGCGAAACGGAATTATATTTTCGATACGATCAAAGAGGTGTATCGTCTTTACGGCTTTCGCCAGATTGAAACTCCTGCGATGGAAAACCTCTCCACCCTGATGGGAAAATATGGCGAAGAGGGTGATAAACTGCTGTTCAAGATACTCAACTCCGGCCATTTCCTAGGAGATTTGAGTGTGGAAGATATTACCGAAGGTAATTCTGCGAAGACAGCCAATAAGATTTCGGAGAAAGGACTCCGGTATGACCTTACCGTTCCCTTTGCCCGCTACGTGGTAATGCACCGCAATGACATCACCTTTCCCTTCAAACGCTACCAGATACAACCGGTATGGCGTGCCGACCGTCCCCAAAAAGGACGTTACCGCGAATTTTTCCAGTGTGATGCCGATATCGTAGGATCTGACTCTCTACTCAACGAGGTGGAGTTGATCCAGATCATCGACGAAGTCTTTTCCCAATTCGGCATCCGTGTTTCGGTGAAGCTGAACAACCGGAAGATCCTTTCCGGTATCGCCGAGATCATTGGTGAAGCCGATAAGATCACCGATATCACCGTCGCCATCGATAAACTCGACAAGATCGGCACGGAGAAGGTGAATGAAGAGCTGGTATCAAAAGGGATCACACAAGAGGCGATAGAAAAGTTACAACCTATCCTGTTACTGAGTGGCACCACCCGGGAAAAACTCGGTCAGTTGAAAGAGGTACTGGCATCCTCTCCTACCGGATTGAAAGGCGTGGAAGAGATAGAATATATTTTCGATAAGACGGATCTGCTTTCACTGAAAAATGAGTTAACACTCGACCTGACTCTGGCACGGGGACTCAACTACTATACAGGTGCCATCATCGAAGTGAAAGCGCTCGACGTTGAAATCGGAAGCATCACCGGCGGTGGCAGGTATGACAACCTGACCGGTATCTTCGGGCTACCGGGCGTCTCCGGCGTGGGTATCTCATTCGGTGCCGACCGGATTTACGACGTACTGAACCAACTCAACCTTTTCCCGGAAAGTTTCACACACACTACCGATTTACTGTTTGTCAATTTCGGTGAAAAGGAGGCCGCTTATCTTCTTCCGGTAATGCAACAATTGAGAAACGCCGGTATCCGTTGCGAACTTTATCCCGATGCAGCCAAGATGAAGAAACAGATGTCGTATGCCGACAGTAACCATATCCCTTTCGTGGCTATCGTGGGCGAAAACGAAATGAAAGAGGGAAAGATCACGCTGAAGAATATGGAGACCGGAGAACAAAAGCCGGTAACCATTCAGGAGATCATCATGGGTCGTAAGACATCAACAGGCGAATGATTTAGTCGCAATCACAAAATACAAACGAACAAGATATAAATGCTCAGTATAGAGAACCTTACCGTTGAGTTCGGCGGTTTCACCCTACTTGACCGTATATCATTCGTCCTGAACAGGAACGAGCGGGTAGCCCTTGCCGGCAAGAACGGTGCAGGGAAATCGACGCTCCTGAAGATTATGGCGGGGCTGCAACAGCCTTCCGGCGGCGTGGTCTCCTTACCCAAAGGCGTCTCCATCGGTTACCTGCCGCAGCAAATGAAGCTGAGCGACAGCCGTACCGTACGTGAAGAAGCTTCCCTCGCTTTCTCTCACCTGCAAAAGATGGAGAAAGAGTTAGAGCAATTACACACCGAAATGGCCGAACGCACCGATTACGAGACAGAAGCCTACCAGGCAGTGATTGAACGGGCGACCGACCTGCAGGAGCTTTTACAAATGTCGGGGATCCACAATTTCGAAGCCGAAGTGGAAAAGACGCTGATGGGACTGGGGTTTCTGCGGAGCGATTTCGACCGCCCTACACGTGAATTCAGCGGTGGCTGGCGTATGCGTATCGAATTGGCGAAGATATTATTGCAGGCTCCGGATGTGCTGCTGCTCGACGAACCGACCAACCACCTCGACATAGAGTCGATCCAGTGGTTGGAAAATTTTCTCACCACACACTCCAACGCCGTCATGCTGGTATCGCACGACCGTGCTTTCCTGGATGCCGTAACCAACCGGACCATAGAAATCGTACTGGGTAATGCTCATGACTATAAAGTGAATTACTCCAAATATTTGGAGTTGCGCCGGGAACGGCGGGAGCAACAGCAGAGGGCCTATGAAAACCAGCAGAAGCAGATCAAGGATACCGAAGAATTTATAGAACGGTTCCGATACAAGGCGACTAAATCGAACCAGGTACAGTCGCGCATCAAACAATTGGAGAAAATAGAACGGATCGAGGTGGATGAAGTAGATAACTCCCGCCTCAACCTGAAATTCCCACCCGCACCACGCTCAGGTTCCTACCCCATCGTCATGGAAGAGGTATCGAAAAGCTATGGAGATCATCTTGTTTTCAAAGATGTCACGCTCACCATCGAGCGGGGTGAGAAGGTAGCGTTTGTAGGAAAGAACGGCGAAGGGAAGTCCACCCTCGTCAAATGTATCATGAACGAGATCGGTCACGGCGGAAAACTGGAATTAGGACATAATGTGAAGATCGGTTACTTTGCCCAGAACCAGGCACAACTGCTGGATGAGGATAGGACGGTATTCGATACCATCGACTATGTGGCAGTAGGCGATGTCCGCACCAAAATACGTGATATCCTCGGCGCCTTTATGTTTGGTGGCGAAGCGTCCGACAAAAAAGTGAAGGTGTTGTCGGGTGGCGAACGAAGCCGCCTGGCAATGATCCGGCTGCTTCTGGAGCCGGTCAACCTGCTTATTCTGGATGAGCCTACCAACCACCTCGATATCGCCTCGAAAGAAGTACTGAAAAAAGCGATCAGTGAATTCGACGGCACTGCTATCATCGTATCGCACGACCGCGACTTCCTGAACGGACTGGTGAGCAAAGTATATGAGTTCGGCGGAGGAAAAGTGACGGAACACCTGGGTGGCATCTATGACTTTCTGGACAAAAAGAAGCTGGAAACCCTGCAGCAGTTGGAACTCTCTACAACTGCGGCAGCTAAAATGGAGAAGAAACAGGAGCAACCGTCGGAGAGCAAACTCTCCTATCAGGAACAAAAAGAATTGAATCGTAAACAGCGCAAGTTGGAGAAGCAGATTGAAGAGGCGGAAAATAAGATAGAAGCGCTTGAAAAGAAGATCTCGGAGATGGAGTCGGTACTCTCCACTCCGGAAGGTGCTTCGAACATGGATTTGCTGCAGAAATACTTAGACACCAAAGCCCGCTTAGACCAGACGATGCATAGTTGGGAACAGTTGCAAAACGAGCTTTGAGCAGTAAACCACATTGAGGTTTCAGCTGTACTGAACGTCACTCAGCGACGCGATCCGGAGCAAGCCTTCAAAATGAACTCCGAACAGTACACTAACCACATTAAAAAACTGAGAGAATGAAACGGATCAGTAAATTTATCTTCAATAAAATCCTCGGCTGGCGGGTCAGGGGCGAATTTCCCGTTCTCTCCAGATGCGTGATCGCCGTGGCACCTCATACCAGCAACTGGGATTTCCTGATAGCAAAACTGGCTTATTCCTCTATCGGCAGAACAGCCAACTTCCTTATTAAGGCAGAGTGGTTCGTCTTTCCTTTCAACTTATTTTTTAAGAGTTTAGGAGGTATTCCTGTAACCAGGGAAAAGAATTCCTCACTCACCGATACCCTGGCATCGGAGTTCAACCGACGCGACCAGATGCAATTGGCCATTACTCCGGAAGGGACACGTAAGCCGGTGAAAGAGTGGAAAAAGGGATTTTACTATATTGCGTATAAAGCGGGTGTGCCGATATTGTTGGTCGGTCTGGATTACAGCACAAAGGAAGCCCTGTCTCTTGGGCTTATCCATCCTTCCGGAGATTATGAGAAGGATATCGAGGAGATAAAATCCCGTTACAAAGGTATTCAGGGAAAGAAGCCTGAGAACTTTTTACTATAGGATATCAAGGCAATCCAAAATCCCGCCTGTTTATCAGAAGTTCAACTCCCCATTTAAGATGGATACTATGGCACCGGAAACAAATTCTGATCTAAAAACCAGACTATCCCACCGGATAGGAATGCAAGACATTCATGAAATCACCTTTCTTGTCCAAAATAATAATCAGAAAAAGCAGGAATTGTATGAATGCCTTTTCGACAATGATGACAGTATAGGTTATAATGCAGCCTGGGTAATGACCCATTTCTCCTCAGGCGAAAATGTATGGTTATATGATAAACAGGATGAATTGATCGACGCTCTCCTGGTGTGTGAACATCCGGGAAAACGAAGGCTGATCCTCTCTTTATTGTTCCGGCAGCCATTACACAATCCGCCGCGGATCGATTTGCTGGATTTCTGCCTGGAGCGGATGATCTCGAAGCGGGAACTACCCGGCGTACAGTCCCTATGCATGAAGCTGGCTTATGAACTTTGCCGTCTCACGCCGGAATTATTGCAGGAACTTAAAACAATACTCGAAATGATGGAACACGATTTAGTTCCCGCTATACGTACTGTCCGCAAAAATATACTGAAAGCCATGCCGAAAGGGAAAAGTCTGCAATTTTAACTCCAAAATATTACCTTTACCGAAAATTGCATTCAATGAACTACACTGCCTATCTATTCGATTTCGATTATACGCTGGCCGATTCATCGCAGGGGATCCTTATATGTTTCAGGAATGTCCTTGATCGTCGACAATTCAGGGATGTCACTGACGAAGCGATCAAACGTACGATCGGGAAAACCTTAAAAGAATCGTTTTCTATTCTTACAGGGATAACCGACCCGGAACAATTGGCGTCCATGCAAAAAGAATATTCCGAAGAGGCAAATATCCATATGAATGCAAATACGGTTCTCTTCCCCGCAACTATTGCCGTTTTAACCAGGCTGAAGGAACAGGGAGCGCGGATGGGTATTGTCTCCACCAAATTCCGTTTCAGGATACAGAGCTTCCTGAAAGATTATTTCCCCGATGATTTTTTTGATGTGATCATCGGAGGCGAGGACGTAGAATCGCATAAACCCTCGCCGGAAGGTGTATTTCTGGCGCTTGCGCAACTGGGTTGTTCCCGGGAAGAAACATTGTATGTCGGAGACTCTCTGGTCGATGCCGAAACAGCAATGGAGGCCGGCGTGGACTTCGCCGGCGTGCTGACCGGAATGACAACAGCCGGGGAACTACGAGCCTTTCCGCACCGGGTCATATTGACTGATTTAAACGATTTGCTGTTCCCTCCAACACGGAAAGGTTGGAAAAGTATTTACCATAGATACTTTCAACTCCGGAAATGGGTAGCATTCCGAAGGATGATCCATATCAAACAGATCAGGGGACGTTCCATATCTGAGGCTGCTCCGAAAGAAACCACCATTTGTAAAAACTGCGGACACACATTCACCGGAAACTATTGTAATCATTGCGCCCAAAGCAAAGAAGTACAGCGATTCAACTTCCGGTCAGGTATTTTACACGCATTGGGCGGATTAAGTAATATCGACCGAGGTTTCGGATACACATTACTTGAATTGCTATACCGGCCGGGATACATGATCAATGATTTCATTGCAGGAAAACGTGTCCGGTATTTTCGTCCTTTTCAGACACTTTTTGTATTGGCTGCCGTATATATTTTGCTGGTTCAATTTATTGATCCTGATGCATTAAAAAAGGAAAATACTGTTAAATCGACAAAACAACAGGAAATAACAGATGCCAGAGATCAGTTACAAATGCAGCTGGACACCATGCAAGATGAAACCGGTAAAAAAGTATTGGAACAAGCTATCAAATATTTAAATAGACCTGTTGAGTTGGAATCCGGTCAATCAGGTACCCAAAAGTCCCAACCGGGCCATGATGGGAAAGAGGATACTGACATCTCTCCTGACTGGATAGATAACATTGTAGATAACACGGTACATATTTCTGAAAGAAAACTGATAGAAAGTCCTTTCATGCAAAGGGTATGGAATATTCTGAAGAATTGGGCACATGGAAACAAGGCCGTCAGTATCATTTTTACTCTTCCTCTTTTTGCGTTGGCTACCCGTATGGCTTTTCGCAAACGGGTCTATAACCGTCATTATAATTATACTGAACATATTTTTGTGCAAACATATATTGCCGGTCAGATACTGCTTGTCAGCAGCATTTATTTGTTATTTCGAGGGAAGGCTGAAGTAGGCAATTTATATGATCTTTCCGTTTTAGGTATCTTTGTATTGTTTGTATGGGATTATAAGCAACTTTTCCGTGGCACCTGGTGGCAAACTATTAAACGAACAATGTTGATGTTCTTTTATAGTCTTCTGCTAATTATTTTTACAGCGGTCATACTCGTTACTCTTCTTATAGGGGGACTATCTCTTTTAGAATTATTCGGCTTTGGAAATGGACAATGGATAATGGACAATGGATAATGGACAATGGACAATGGACAATGGACAATGGATAATTGACAATGGATAATTGACAATGGTAATGGCACTCGGTAATTGGTAATTGGTAATTGGTAATTCTTAATCAGTATTCAGTCCTTAAAATCAAGTGATAACTGAAATCCATCGACCGGTAGGTGAGTTGAGTCGATATCGGCATTTTTCAGGGTTAGTCCCATCAGGCGGATCTTTTTCTCTTCCAGATCATCGACCTGTAATAACAGTTCCTTACCCAATTCGAACAACTCTCGGTAGGTCTTGATGTAATAGCTTACGGTTCTGCTTCGGGTTATGATGGTGAAATCGGCATACTTGATTTTCAACGTGAGTGTCCTGGCAAGAAATTTCCGTTTTTCAGCCCTACGGGATACCTCCCGGGCAATCTCATCGAGTGCGGCCAGCATATCCACAATTTCATTCAGGTCTTCCAGGAAAGTCTCTTCGGCACCCAACGACTTACGGACTCTCTCCGACTCGACCTCCCGGTCATCTATGCCTCTGGCAAAATGATAATAACCAATCCCCGCCTTCCCGAACTCACGCACCAGATCGACTTCACTCCACTGCTTCAGGTCGTATCCCGTCTTGATACCCAGTTCCACCATTCGTGCCGCCGTTACTTTTCCTACCCCGAAAAACTTACCTATAGGCAATTTTTCTATAAAATCCTCCGCCTTATCCGGTTCAATGACGAACAGCCCGTCCGGTTTATTATAGTCCGAAGCGATTTTTGCCAGGAATTTATTGTAGGAAACGCCGGCAGAGGCGGTAAGGCGCGTACGGTTAAATATCTTCTGCTTGATCTCCTTCGCAATCATGGTCGCAGAACGCAATCCCCTATGATTCACCGTCACGTCGAGAAATGCCTCATCGAGTGAGAGAGGTTCCACCTTATCGGTATATTCAAAAAAGATCTGCATGATCTGGTTGGAGACGCTTCGGTAGACATCGAACCGGGGCATGACAAAAATAATATGAGGGCATTTGCGGAGAGCTGTCACCGAAGCCATCGCCGAATGAACCCCATATTTACGTGCTTCATAACTCGCCGCCGCGACCACACCCCGTTTTTCACCATATCCCACCGCTACAGGCTTACCCCGAAGTTCGGGATTATCGCGCTGTTCAATGGATGCGTAAAAAGCGTCCATGTCGATATGGATTATTTTTCGGTTCATAGTAGCAAATGTAGTTTCAATTTATTAAAAATCAAAAAGAAAGAGAGAAAATAATTCAGATTTCAGTTCTGACAATTCCGGGTTTTCGACTATCAAGGTTTCATATTTGCAGGGAAAAGATTACCTTTGAATAGGAATGGTTTTATTTTCGTGTTTTATCAGAATGAAAAGAAGAAATATTATACTTTTTTGCTGTTTATTGGTATTGTCATATTCCTGTTCCAACAAGAATGAGATCAGGGATGGGGATCTTTTATTTATAGTGGCAGAGGATCACGGACTCTCCTCTGCCATCAGCCGGGTAACACAAACGGAAATGAAAACAAATTACGAACATGTCGCCATTATCCGGATCGATTCGGACACTATTTGGGTACTGGACGCTTCCCCGAAAGAGGGCACACGAAAAATATTATTGAAAGATTTTATGGATGAGCGGGGATCTGCCGTTTATCGTTACAGGTTAAAAGGTGAATATAGCAATAGTATCAACAGAGGATGGCCTCTGGCTGAGGAGATGTTAGGAAAACCCTATAATTTCTCCTATGTATGGAATGATACAAGCCACTATTGTTCAGAATTTATCTACAGGATGTTTGAAAATGACTCGATCTTCAAGTTGAACCCCATGACTTTTATCGATCCGGAGACAGGAGAATTCGATGCCACCTGGGTGGCACATTACGACAGCCTTGGAATGGCAATTCCGGAAGGGGAACCGGGATGCAATCCCAATGGATTGGCTGCAAGCGACAAACTGGAATTCTTAGGCCGGTTTCACCTTTGAGATGAATTGCCGGCCCTCCCGGCACTTATTCTATCTTTGACCCGGGAAAAATCAATATCCCCGATCAGGCCAGCAGGTATCTGAAAGCTTCATACACCAGGAATGCCGGCCATACAATCGCTTTCAGGAATCCCAGCACTCCCATCCAAAACGTCGTGGCGGTGGAGATAAAATAGATAGCTGCACCTATCAGCCCCAGTCCATAGACGGCATCGCTCGAAGAACCTGTTTTTCGCGTTTTCTCACACATAATAGTTGTATTTTATATTATTGATAATTAATATATTACATATCAACTTCCACAGTATGTAATCGCTACAAATTTAATCAAAATTTGGTAAAATAATCCAATTAACAAGTCTATCATTTAAAATCAAGCGCCGGAAATGTCCAAATTACGACGCCCCATTCTACATTCATAAAGATGAACCAAAGGATTACTATTCTTTAGAATAAAAACTCTCCAAGCGCTTTATTTCGGATTTGAAGAGGTCTTGTTTTCTTTTAGGTGTCTTTTCGAAAAAAGAGAGTTCTATGCGGGGAGAACCTTTTTGAGTGACTTTCCTCCATGAACCGATAATCTCCCCATTCAGTATAATCGTAGGGGAAAAGAGGCCGTTTTTTGTCATCACTTTACCATAGTGTATGTCATCAATTATTTCGGAACGATCTTTATAACTCACTACAAATTCATCGAACGGAGGAAGCAACAAAGCATAGTTCTCATCCGCAGGTGGATTTTTAACATCGTTTTTCATCCAAAAATCGCGTCCGTTTATTGTCTCGCAAATAAAGTCTGCCTTTATCATTTCAATGGCTTGTCGGCATTGTGTCATAGTCAATCCCGACCACCAGACGAAATCATGGATGGTAGCCGGACCGTGGCTGGTAAAAAATCTCCGTGCCAAATATTCTAGTTCCTCTTCTTTGCTCAGAGTTTTCCGACGGGGAACCCACTCTTCAAACAGAGTGAAAGTCTGCTTATTTCCTTTTAGCCGGCCGTTAATCAGGATTCCTTCCATCTCGGCATAAGATATGGTTAACTGCAGGTGTCCGTCATCTAATATTATATCCTGTTCAAGCAAGGCATCTCCGATTTCCTGTTTAGTCAGGTGCTTCCCTCCTATCAGGACCCTTTCCAGTACAGGTACAGCCCGGTATATCAGAGACTCGTCTGCACCGAATGTTTTCGCATAGGAACGATAAATGGGTTTCAATCGTGGATTGGAAAGGTCGAACATCCAGTGAATATCTTCTGCCGACACAAAATGCCAGGTCGGACGTAAAATATGGGTACGGATAATCTTCCCTGCGTTCAATGCTTCGTCAATATCCTTTACATTCCTGTTTTCCAGGCGTGTACCAATCGCCCATTTAGCCATATCAAGCGCCTGGGACTGCATAGCTCCCATCCATGATACGATTTCGTGAGGATCTCCTATTTCATGGGATAAAAGCAACTGGTTATATAAACGGATATTGAGTAATTCTGACCTGTTCATTTGTATCTCGATGAATGCGTTTTGCAAATTTACAATTTAAATCGGGAAAACATCATCAATCTCATTCTGAGTTTAGACAAGACGGTAGACCTTGTGCATTTCCTCACCTTGTGCATTTCCTCACGACACATGCTCTCATCAGAAAATAAGCCGGAACAGAAACTCATTTTAAGTGAGTCTGCTTTAACCATATATACTATTCGTTCTTAATGCGGACGTTTAATGAATTTCTTTCTTTACATTCAAAGATACTGAATGTTTGAAAAATAGCAATGATCACACCTTAAAAACCTTTACTTTTACCAATTTCCAGTTTCAGTTTAACCTTTTCCCTATTACTTCCTGAAACTTCCTCTATTTTCTCTTGAATAATCTATAGGATATCCTGTCAATAATATTGCTAATTAGCTATGCTGCTTTACACCAACCTCTTGTCTCGTTGTCATTTATTCTTTATCAAAAGTTTAATTGAAACATGAAAAACATCAATAAAGTTTTATACTGTTCTATTTACGTAGAGCAAATAGAACCACTAATATATTACTTTAAACCATTCTCGTGTATTGTTCGCTATCCTGACAAGCATAAGCATAACAGGAACTTCGACTAATACTCCGACAACCGTTGCCAATGCCGCACCTGACTGCAGCCCGAAGAGTGAAATGGCAACAGCAACAGCCAGTTCAAAAAAATTGCTTGCTCCAATCATTCCTGCAGGTGCAGCAATATCATGGGGCAGTTTCCACCATTTTGCCCATCCATATGCTACAAAGAAGATGAAAACGGTTTGTATTATCAATGGGATGGCTATCAACAGAATATGCAGGGGATTATTTAATATGGTTTCTCCCTGAAAAGAAAAAAGAATGATCAGCGTAAGTAAAAGTCCGCCAATAGTGAAATTATTGAACTTATTGATAAAAACGTTATTGAAATATACTATCCCTTTTTTCTTTACCACGGTAGTACGGGTGATAACACCCGCCAGGAGGGGTATTACAATAAAGAGAAGTACTGAAATTATTAATGTATTCCAGGGTATGGAAATTCCGCCTATCCCCAATAAAAGCGCTACAATCGGTACAAATGCCACCAGTATAATCAAATCGTTTACAGCTACCTGTACAAGTGTATAGGCTGCATTTCCTTTGGTGAGATAACTCCATACAAACACCATGGCCGTGCAGGGCGCAGCTCCAAGCAATACGGTCCCGGCCAAATAATCTTCCGCTAATTTAGACGGGATGAATGCTTTGAATATTACAAAAAAGAATAAATAAGCTATCCCGAACATGGTAAAAGGCTTAATCAACCAGTTGGTAATACAGGTGATGATGATCCCTTTCGGACGTTTACCCACATCCTTGACGCTCTGGAAATCAACTTTGAGCATCATTGGAAATATCATTAACCATATCAAAACAGCTACCGGAATTGATACATTGGCATATTCAAATTTACTCAACGTTTCCGGGATGACCGGGAACCATTGTCCTATAGCAATCCCTACGACAATACAAATAGTCACCCATATGGTAAGGTATTTTTCAAAAACACCTATCCCTTGTTTCTTCTCCATTCTACTTATTATCAATTATGGCTGGATAACTCCGGCTTAATCTGATTTATATATAATTCCTGAAAACGCATCTTTATCTCATCCCTAACCCGTAGAAATTCATCCTTAACAAACTCAGGGGTTCCCGTAGCTTCGGAAGGATCATCAAACCCAATATGTAAACGATGTTTTACCTTGCCGGAAAATACCGGGCAGCTCTCTTTCGCGCTATCACATACCGTTATTACATAATCCCATTCCTGATCTTTGTATTTCTCAATACTCTGCGGAACGTGGTTACTGATATTTATACCTATTTCAGCCATCACCTGAATAGCCATTGCATTCACTTTTTCTGCAGGTTTGGTTCCTGCAGAAAAGACTTGTAATGTATCATCAAAAGAGTGTAAGAAACCGTGAGCCATCTGGCTTCTGCAACTATTGCCGGTGCAAAGAATTAATATCTTCATTTGTTATATATTTTTTCAATTAATACAAGAAATATAATTGTACTTACCCTATTTGCTTACGACTTTCTGAGCTCCATTCATACCTTGAGCATCCTGTATCGAATACTTTTATTTTCATACAATTATAAATCGTAATTCGCCGAACAACAAACATTCTCATTAAAAAATATATGCTATTAACAGCATATATCTTTTGTGGCATATACACTAAAAAGGTCTGCGAACAGCTTACTGGCTATTTCCCAGTTCTCCTTATTAATGCAATACCTCACTTTTGGGGTTTCTATCTCTCCCTGAATTAGACCCGCTTCCTTGAGTTCTTTCAGATGCTGGGATACGGTAGCCTTTGCTATCGGAAGTTCATCATGAATGTCACCAAAAAAACAACTTTCCTGCGATGCTAAAAATAGCAATATCGCAACACGGGTAGGATGTCCCATTGCCTTGGCAAAACGGGCGATAATCTCCTGTTCTTCGACATTATTATTGATCTTCATATTCAAAATCCCATTAAATTGTTCAATTACATTAGTCGTTTTGAGTCGCCTTCGCTCCTCGATTTTCAATTCTGCGTTCGGCAAGATAAATAAATTTGACTTTGCCATCTTCCTTCTCAGCTCATCAAAATCCAAACAAGTTTGTCCTTTGATTTCGGTTTGTCGTCTGTTACTCTGCTCTTGCTTAACAATAATGTTCGTAAAATTACGAACATTATTTTAAATGAACAAATTTTTAATCTATTTCTCCTATGATTTTTTTAAAAAGAAGTACCTCCAATCCTATCATATGGGCAAATAATGTAATCATTCTTGTTTATATTGCTTCAGATTCAGATGTTTTTGATACCTCGATACTTTGATCAGGCTAAAAATTCAGATCATAACCGAAAAATCAGCCCAATACTTCGATTATAATCGAAGTATTGGGTCTAAAATTTAGAATATTATCGGGATTCAAGTATCCGCACCATTTCAGCCGGATGTTCAAAAAGATAGCCGGATTCTCCCCTACAGATTTTCGATCACAGAATTAATAATGGGATCCTACCATTTTCCGACATTCATCGGCACACTTCCTGCAAGCTTCCGCACATTCCCGACAGTGATCGTGCGAATGTTTTTCACATTCATCGGCGCATTGGTCGCATATTTCGGTGCATAACCTGCATATTTCTTTCGATTTTTCGCTGCCCAGGCTCATCAATTGGGCGGCAGCGTAACATATAGCAGCACATTCCATATCCGTTTGGATACATTTTGCCATCATTTTCACATCTTCTTCTTTCGTACATGAAGAAGCACAATAATTACACGCGCTTGCGCAGGCAAGACAAGCATCAATACATGATTTATAATCCTGATATGTTGTCATAGTTATTATTTTTTTAATGGTAAAAATTTGTCTTATAAAAGAATAAGGGAAATTGTCTGGTGACAACTACCCTTATCACAGTAAAGTATCTGACTTATAGTTTGTCCAATTGCTGATTAAACCAGTTGCGTATTTCATCTTTGGCTTTGCCGGTCTTTTGTTGGATTTTTCCATACAGTTCATCTTCTTTGCCTTCTTCATAGAGAAGATCGTCGTCCGTCAGATCAGCCCATTCTTGTTTGGCGCGACCTTTCAACTCGTTCCATTTTCCTTTAAACCTTAAATCATCCATAATTAACAGTCTTTAAAAGAGTTTCTTTATTGAAAGCTCCATACATGAAACAAGGCCGACTTTACGAATGTTCGTCCTTTCAGGCTCCTTAACCAGGTTCCATTTTATTTAACTTTCTCATAAACCAAAATTGGCAGGTGTCTCCTGTCGCAAAAGTAACAGGTCTGACAAATTGCATATGGTGTTTCCCGGGATCAATACCGTTTATCCAAAGTAAATCCATTTCACACAAGATCGGTTGTAATTCTTTCCTAGCTTTGTCTGCAATACAGTACGAAGTTATTGCCTGTAATTTATTCCCGTAAAATTCATAGATATCATAAGTGAAAACGCAATCTAACTTTTCACACTATCCATCCAGTAAATTCTGCAAAATCCCTTCCATTATCCAATTGCAGTTATCAGCATAGATCATTGTTCCGGTTTTTATCTGCTCTCTGGTTTGTACCCAAGGGTTTTCACAGAGCTCATCGGCACAGTTTTCCGATATTAACCCGACCGTTTCTTCCGTTACTTCCAGGTGAAATTGCAGACCTATTACATTTTCGCTGTAATAAAACGCCTGGTTGGTATTGGCGTCGGATGAAAGCAGGTTGAGTCCTTCCTTCGGTATTTCAAACCTGTCGCCATGCCAATGAAAAACGGTCGGATTGTCTTTGAACAACTCGTAAAACCATCCTAACTGCTTACTTTCTTGCGTGCACATTACAGGAAACCAACCGATTTCCTTATGTGCAGCTTTATCTACGTTAGTACCCAGACACTCAGCTATAAGTTGAGCGCCCAGACAAATACCCAATACTCTTTTACCGGATTGAATGCAGTTACTGATAAATGCTTTTTCTTCCTTCAACCAGGAGAAAGAGTCTTCGTCATATACACCCATCGGTCCGCCCATAACGATCAATACGTCTATATCTTCCGCTTCGGGCAAATGATAGGCAGATTCATAAAAACGGGTGGATGCAATCGTGTGATTATTTTTCGTCAACCAGTTTCCAATATAACCCAATCCTTCAAAGGGTACATGCTGCAGGGAATGTACTTTCATATTACCTTTCAAATATAAACGGGATTTTTATTTCATCGTCTGCAATCTCCGCATTCAGTATATTATCTGTTTTCCAGTACCTGATCGTTTTAGGGAATTCATTCTGTCTGTTCTCACAAGTAAAAGAATTGTTTTCATAATCGATCACTTTGAAATCGGTAGATTCCTTATCACCCTTCATTTTCACCTGATAATACCAAACTCCATCAATGGATGACAGGACCGTATTCTCTTTCCAAATCGTATCGTTATCTCTTAATGTAAAGCTCTCTCCTATATAAGTTGAGTCGTTTTCCTTTTTCCAATTTTCAAAAGTCCTTTTTCCTTCCTCATCATTGGTTCTATTCCATTCACCAAGTAAAAAATCAAAATCATATCCCGTATAGGATAGTGGTTTATTTGAGTTTTCACTCTTATTGGAAGAACAGGTAATCATAAAGAGGGAGAGAAAGAGGATCATTATTCGGCTGATTGTTTGCATTTTATATCTATTTTAAAAGGGTTGTTATAGATATTGAGCTGTAAACTGTCGGTTGTCGACAGTTTACAGCCGGAGTTTCAATTTATTAGGAACATCTGCAAAGCCATTTTTGTTTTGTTGATTCAGAAAAAATCGTCAGGTTTATATAAAGGAGATCAACCCGACAAAGATGACCGGAGATTGCTTTGCAGAACGAGTACAAAGCATTGTTTAACAGCGCCATATACGATTGTCCCCTTTCAGGCGATTGATCTCTTTTTGTAATGTTTGTTTTTCCATTTTGGATTTTGTAAGCCGGATGGCTTGTTCATATTGATTGACAGCCTTTTCAATATTTATATCGGCATACAGGTAACCCAACAACTCGTGATAGTGGTTGTTACCCGTAAGATTCAGCTTTTCTGCTTCAACAATGGCTTTTTCGTGTCCGTACACTTTAGCGAAAGCAAATGTCCGATTCAATGCAGCAACAGGAGAATATTCAATCAGAATGAGTTGATTATACAATTGCAGAATGTGCTGCCATTTATTTTCATCAGCGGAGGTTGTGTGCCAGTACGCAATACCCGCCTCAAGATGATATTTCGAGATTTCATTTCCATTGGTAGCACTTACCAGATAATAATTGGCCCGTTCAATCAGTGATCTATCCCAGAGACTTTTATCCTGTTTGTCGAAAAGAACGGTTTCTCCACTTCCATCTATCCGTGCGTCCAATCGCGAACTTTGAAAACACATCAACGCCAGTAGGGCATTGGTTTGAGATAATCTCTTGCCTTATTTTTAGCAACTGCATAAAGCCATGCTTCAGGATTTTCGGGAACACCATCAATTGCCCAGTTCTCCGATGCTTTCAGAAATGTATCGCTTGCAATATCCTCAGCAACCTCGATATGCTGTAAACCGAAACGGCTGCATAGCACAGCTGTCATTTTCGCATATTCCCGTCGGAATAAGTGAGGCAAAATTTCGTTATACGATGGGATATCTCGCATGGAAGGATTTCAAACCAGACCGGGAATTTAGATCATAATCGAAAGATTACGCCTAATATTTAGATTATAATCGAAAAATTACGCCTATATTTTAGAATAGAAAGTTTTTTTGCTACTTTTGAGGTTTAAATTGGTTAATTATGAAACTTCGGGATTTACAGCAAACTATTCAGAGCAGTTGCTTTAAAGGGAAAATCATACTTCTTTTAGGTGCTCGTCAGGTGGGAAAAACGACATTATTGAAAGAGGTCATTTCTCAAATTGACATACCATCCATCTGGTTGAACGTAGATGAGGCTGATATTTTACAGGCTTTTGAAACGGCAACCACCAGCACACAACTATTACAACTGATTGGAAAAAACAACAAACTGGTTGTAATAGATGAAGCCCAGCAAATTACGGATATTGGCAAAAAACTAAAATTAATTTACGACACTAACCCCGATATCCAGGTTATTGCTACCGGGTCCTCTTCTTTTGATTTACAGAATAAGATGGCAGAACCACTCACCGGGAGAAAACGAACATTTTATCTGTATCCTCTTAGTTATAAGGAAATAGCACAGGATCAGTCTGTTCTGGAAGCGAGAAGACTTTTGGAAACACGGCTGATTTTTGGCTCATATCCTGAAGTAGTAAACAATCCGGGTAGTGAAAAGAGTACACTTATTGAGATTGCGAATAGCTATCTGTATAAAGATATCCTGAAACTGGACAATATCCGTAAGCCTACTCATATTGAAAAATTGCTACAGTCTTTGGCGTTCCAGGCTGGCAGCGAAGTCAGCTACAACGAATTGGCCCAAACCATCGGGAATATAGATACTGCGACAGTAGAAAAATACATTGATCTACTTGAAAAAGCGTTTATCATATTTAAATTACCTGCTTTAAGCCGAAACCTGCGCAACGAAATTAAAAAAGGGAAGAAGTATTATTTTTACGACAATGGTATACGCAATGTACTTATTAATAACTTTTCCGGTATTGATTTAAGACAAGACAAAGGGGCTTTGTGGGAAAACTTCCTGATTTCGGAACGGATAAAAAACAATCACTATCAGGGACGATATACCAATATGTACTTCTGGCGAACGCATGATAAGGCGGAAATTGACTACATTGAAGAAGAAGACGGATTGCTGAGCGCTTTTGAATTTAAGTGGAAAGCACAAAAGGTTCGTTTTGCCAATTCCTTTCTGGAAGCATATCCTAACCATGAGACAGCAGTAATCAGCCGAGAAAATTTTGAACACTTTGTCGGCTTGTAATTATAATCATAACCTTCCAATCTCATATTTTGCCATCTTGAAAGAGCCTTTTAATAATTTGACCGTCGGCGGCAAATCATCTTTAAACCAGATTGAAACAGCTTTATTGGGCAACATAACGGGAAAGAAAATTCTGCACCTGCAATGTCATTTCGGGATGGATTCTATCTCACTATCCAGAATGGGTGCAAGTGTCGTGGGAGTTAATCGTTCATTAGCCCATACTAAATAGTCCGGATCACATTTTCCATATCCAGACGGAATTTAGGGGTTATCGAGGGCTGGTTGGCATCTTCTTTATCCCTGTAACCGATAGCGACAGCAAACAGTGTTTTGTACCCGTCCTGTTGTAAAATACGATCGTACGCTTCCGTTTGGATCCCTTCCATCGGAGTGGAATCTATTCCCATGCTTGCACAGGCGCTCAAAAAGAATCCTAAAGAAAGATACACCTGACACGATAACCACGATTTAATTTCCGACTCACCTTTAGGTTTTACCATACGGTTATAATAACCAGCTTTTTCAGATCCCAAAAGGGTAAGATTCCCGTTCTCAAAATCTTCCACATTTTCAATCACACTGAAAACAACTATATGACTGGCATCATTGATTTTCTGTTCGTTATGATAGGACACCTTCGACAACTCGCTCTTCGTTTTCTCCTCCGAAATAAAAGTGAATTTCCAGGGCTGGCTGTTTATAGAGGAGGGACTTAATCGCAGGATCTCCTTCAACTGTTCGATCGTTTCATCGGCGATTTTCCCTTTTGGATCATATTTTTTGGTGGTGTACCTGCTCTTTGCAATATCTAAAAAACACATATCATTAAAATTAAATTATACTATATTTTTGCAGATACAAATATAGTGAAAGTCGAGAGGTAAGCCAAGCTTGCTTAAGCTTATCCGAGGCGCATCTTATATTCTATAAATATAACCATAGTACACCTCCCGGCAAAACAAAAAAGAATGATTTAGGTGTAAAGGTCACTACGTCATTCCGATAAAAGACTATCTATCAAAGAATTGAAATCCTTCTTAAACTCTTCATAGAAAAGTCCTGTTGCCGGGCCGTTAAAACCCGTATGTATTTTACGCACTTCTCCTTTCTTGTCGATAAACAGCGTGGTAGGATAACTTGAAAAATTCTCCACTTCGGGAAGTGCATTGCCTACGCTTTCCCGTCCGACTTCCCCGCCAAACAGGATTTCGTAATTTGCACCGTATCTGTTCTTTAACCGGGTCAAAGCGGTTTTCGCATAGTCGAAATCGTTCTTGCGCTCAAAAGCGATTCCTATAATCTCAACACCCCTGTCTTTGTTCTCATCATACCAGGGCGCCAGAAACTCCATTTCGTCCAGGCAGTTGGGACACCAACTGCCGAGAATGGATATGACCACTACTTTACCGCGATAGCGTTCATCGTTCAATGATATGTTCTGACCCTCAAGATTCGGCAGGTTGAAACCAAGAGAGTTGTATCCCGGCTTTAATTTGGCCAATGAATAAGGATCTGCCAATTCGGCGTAATCATTTCTCGCACCAATGATTTCCGTCACGCCACGGGTGGTATAAAATTTCCCGTTAAAAGCCGAATCGTTTGAAAATTGGATCTCAATAAGGTATGGGCTTAGACCGCCGAAAGCAGAAAGATCAACACCCGACCCGGTATAGACTCCTTCCAGAAAACGCAAATCTCCCGAGTTAGTAAGGATAGAGCCGGTTACAACATTGTTTTCCGATTTAAAAACTCCCACATTACGGGTCGTATCGCCTTTTTCACTGATGAAAAGTACATCCCATTTCCCATCGATACGGGTATCAGGTGTTATTTCAGCCGGACTAAAACGTTCTTTCACTCCGAATGTAGCATGGAATGGAACTCCGGGATCGTTCTCGATATAGTTTTTAATAAATTTTCCTTCGATAGCATCACCGAAAATAATCCCTTCTATATAAGCATCATAAGCTGCAATAGGGATGATAAGCGTGTCGGATTGAAAGTGGACGCTGTCTAACTTCACCCGCTCCACGCCGTTCAGTAATGTAACCGAAGCTGTATCTGTACCGGCATCACTGACTTCAAAGAGAAAAGGAGCCTTCTTATTTTCTGCTACGGAAAGTTCCCCTTTCCAGATTCCGTTTTGCAAGGTATTTTGCCTTTGGCAGGACATTATCAAAAGCGCTGCCAATAAATAAACCGTCCATTGAATTTTTAGCATGATTTTTTCTTTTTTATTTAGAGAATATAAGATGCGCCTCGGAAAAACTCAAACGAGTTTGGTTTTTCGCTCGGCTTTCATTATATTTTACAAAGCTAAGAAACTGTTTTCAGTTTTACGAATGTCCGTTTTAAAAATTTCCTCAACGATCATTTGAAAACCCACAACCTGGTTTCAATTACGTCATTCCCCTGGGCTGCTATTGCATCCTGATAGCTTTGCAGATTGACGGTCTGCTCTTTGATTGGATAATATAATCTGGACGGAACGCCTCCATCACCGAACAAAGGTGAGAATGTATAAGTGACCGGCTGACCTTCAATCACTCCTGAAAAGATCACACCATCCTTTTTTATCAGGAAATCGGGATAACCGGTTCTACGATAATCACTCCACGCTTCGAGAAACTGGGTGAACAGGGCAATATATTTCTGATTCAGCACATTCCGCTCGTTGGCCGGCGGCAGTTGCGACACATAAGCATTTATATCAGCAGAGGCAACACCCCATTTTTCGAGAGATGCTCTTACTCCGTTCACGTAGTTGGCCTGACTCCAGTTATTGTATTCGGAGATTAAAAACTCCACTTCAGCATATTCTAATAGCACCTCTCCATAATCAGCGGCGCTGTAGATACTTCCGGGAAGGCTGACATCACCTGCCGCAAAACTGCCTGCCTGCGCTTCAGTCAACCCGTAAGCCAATCCTTCATAGACACCAAGGTTATTTACTGATGCGTACTTACTTAAGCGTGGGTCGACAACCGGGAGCTGGCTGTTTTCACCCTTCAACAAATCGACGAACGGTTTCGAGAGAGCGAAATCCCGCCTGTTTGCAGTGACAGTAGCACGATAATAAGGTGCCTCGTTGGGTGCAGCGGCGGCATACTTGTAAACAGCATTGTCCGCATTGCTTGTGAATACACCTTTCTCTAACGCATCGGCAAAATGGGATTGATAAAGGGAGTTGTTTTTTGTCTTTAAGCGGGTGGCAAACCGCAACCGCAATGAATTGGCAAACTTTGCCCATTTCGCATTGTCGCCACCATAAATAATATCCGATACACCGAACGTTCTCTCCTCCGAATATTTCAATAAAGTATCGCCCGCCTGTTTGAGTTCGTTGAGGATATCCGTATAGATCTTCTCCTGCGAAGCATATTTGGGCGTAATATTATCGGGATTCTGTTGCAATGCCTGAAAATCGGGATCATCGCTGCCGTAAGAATTATAAGGTACATCGCCGAAGATATCGGTGAGCGCATAGTATGCATACGATTTCAGGACACGACTGATCGCTATCTGGTTAGCATTCCTGCCCGCTCCGTCCGCCGTGACCAGATCTTTGGTGACAGGATCGGTGTTCAGGTTGATAATTTCCTGCAGATTGTTCAGCACACTGTACAATCCGCTCCAAATATCTGCCGAATAGCCGAAAGGAATATCATAACGCGATTGGCTGGTATAGGTAATCTGGCTGATCTGTTGGACAAACAATGCCGAGCTTCGTAACGATGCCTGTTCGCTTCTCACATTATCAGTCAGATGCTTTTGCGCCGTTGAGATCAACGAGGTAGTCGGAACTGACGAGGGCCGGTTAGGGTCGATATTCAGGTCTTCATCGATGCAGGATGTAAATCCGATTGCCGACAGGATAAAAAGTATATATAATGGTTTCATATGATTATTTTATTTCGGTATATGGAATTATTGATTTGCTAAATATCTTGAACTTTAAATTTTGAATCTTAAATCTTGAATTTTGAATCTATTTAAAACTTAATACTCAGATTAATTCCGTAAGTAAGAGGAGTCGGCATATTTCCGCCTTCAATTCCCTGTACGTTTCCACTGCTGTTCGTGAGTTCAGGATCGATAATTTTACTTTTCCTGTACAGGTAAAACAGGTTGCGTGCATAAAGCGAAGCTCCGATACTTTTGACCGGCACATTTTCGGGTAATCTGAAATCATATCCTAACGACAATTCCCTGAGTTTAATAAATGTAGCATCGAAAATATCGAATGCTGTCGGCCCGTTGTAATGGTTTCTTGCCCATGCCTGCGCTGTCACATTTTGTGTATTCGGAGCTGTATTGGTTACCGAATAAGTTCCGTCAGGATTGAATGTTACATCAGCAGTCACACCATCAGCGACAACCCCCGTTTCACGGATTCCGTTGGCTGCCGTTTCCGGTAAGATTCCCGAATACATCGCCACCTTATAAGTTTGGGAGAAGAATTTACCTCCCACACGGGAGTCTATCAGGAAATTGAACCGCAAGTTCTTATACCGCAATCCGTTTTGGAAACTCCACAGGAAATCAGGTAAAACGCTGCCAAGTGGCACCAGTTGTTGTGTACGCATATAAAGTCCATCATCACCGATCACCTTTTGTCCATCAGGAGCATACACGAAATCATAACCATACAATTGTCCGTAACTTTCACCCTCCTGGGCAACCAGACTGACCAGTGAAGTACTTAAATCGAGACGGCTTACGGCATCGGAAAGTTCGATGATCCTGTTGCTGTTTTTAGAGTAATTGACTGAAAAATTCCAGTCAAGATCGCGGGTTCTAACCGGATTCACTCCAAGAATCACCTCAACACCTTTGTTATTGATCTCACCGGCGTTAATCAACTTTGAAGAGTAACCGAACGCGTCGGAGGTAGGAAGCGAAATAATCTGATTGCGACTTGTATTGTTGTAATAAGTGAAGTCGATACTCAACAGGTTTTTGAACAGTTGGAGTTCTAACCCGGTTTCAAGTGAAGAGGTAATTTCGGGTTTGAGGTTCAGGTTGTTCAACTGGTCCGGTAACGTATAGGCAATATTCCCGTTAATGGGTGTGATAGCCTGATATACTTTATAGAGCCGATAGGGATCGGTATCGTTCCCAACCTGCGCCCATCCCAAACGGTATTTTGCAAACGACAGCCATCTTTGTTCTCTCAAACCGGGTAGTTCACTCAGGATAACCGATGAAGTTACCGAAGGATAAAAATAGGAATTATGCCCTACAGGCAAAGTCGAGGACCAGTCGTTACGGAATGTACCGTCGAGATAAACAGTACTTCTCCATCCATAAGAGACACTTCCGAAAACAGAAGAGAGTTCTTTTTTGTATAATCCTGTTTCAGGGCTGATGACTGTAGAGGTAGCGTTATTCAGACTGTAGTAATTAGGCACAATCAATCCGCCCGAAGTAGATATATCGCTGATACGACGGTTCCTCTGTAGGAAGTTTGTCCCTAAATTAGCAACCAGTGAATGGACATCCCATGAACGATTGAGGGTAGTCAATAATTCGTAATTAAATTCGCCATACTTTTGGCTATATTCCTGGTACATGGATTGCGAACGGGAATTATACGCAATCCTGTCCTGAAAGTTGTACTGAAAAACATCGGCATAAATACGGCCGGTCACCGAAAACCATGATACGGGGGAGACTTGTATTCCGAAATTTCCGTACAATCTGTCCCTGTCTTCCTCAAGATAACTCTCATAGGCAGACCAGTAGGGATTGTCGATATATTTTGTCTTTTCGTCTTCAACCGTGTTTCTGTAACCGGTACGGTTCCATGCGCGGGGCGTTCCGTCCGGGCGTTTGTATTCACTCAGTTTCTTGTAATCCACCTGCACCGCTCCCCACTGGTACGCCTCGAGGATGATATTCCGGTTGGATGCACCTGTCCACGGACGGCCTTTGGATACCGTCTTCAGGTAATTGGCACTTGCGAAGAACGAAACATATTCCCCGTCGACGTTCCCGGAAAGACTGAGTGAGTTCTTGTCAAGTGAAGCATTTGGAATAGTTCCGGTCACATTTTTATTGGTGAATGATACCCGGAAAGCCGAATTATCGTTCGATTTGGAGAGTGAAATATTGTTTGTATTGGCAATCCCGGTTCTAAAGAAATAATTCACATCGTGCTCGGGATATACCCATGGTTCAGGGTTCAGGTATTGATCCGGATATTCGGGATCGAGATTGTACCAGTGCAACACAGGGGTACCGTCCAGCTTGGGTCCCCAACTTTCGTCCGCCGCATAATCCACAATATTATAGGTTTGCCCATCGATGGTCGCAGTTGCAAAACTCGTATTGTAGCCACCACCATATAATTTCTGGCGTTCAGGTAATCGTACCACATTTTCAAATTCCAGACCGGTATTGAGTTCAATGGCAATCTTACCGACACTACTCTCTCCTTTTTTAGTGGTAATCAGAATCACCCCATTGGCAGCACGAGACCCGTAGAGGGCAGCTGCGGATGGACCTTTCAGCACGTTTACAAAGGCAATATCATCCGGATTAATATCCTGGATAGTACTACCGACATCTTTCCCTGCACTGCCGTGGATTGTAGAGGAACTGTTCAGATCGCTGTTATCCAGCGGAACACCATCGATAACATACAACGGTTGGTTGTTTCCAGTGATGGAATTAATTCCGCGCAAGGTTATTCGCGAAGAACCACCAAGATTACTTCCACCCGAGATAACCTGCAACCCTGCTATCTTACCGGAAAGGGCTGTCAACGGATTCGTCGGCCGCGTCTGAAATGCATCGGATGAAACATTCTGCACCGCATAACCAAGCGCTTTCCTTTCTCGGGGGATATTCAGGGAAGTAATCACCACTTCGCTCAATGTCGTAGTGCTTTCCTGCAGGATGATATCGATTCTTTCCGATTTTGATACCTGAACCTCCTGACTTGTAAAGCCTATGTAGGAAAATTCAAGGACTGTTCCACTTTCAATATTTATACTGTAATCACCGTCAATATCAGATACCGTTCCTACCGCGGGATTACCCTTATCCACAATGGTAACACCGACAAGCGGAATTCCTTGCGGATCAGTCACATTTCCGGTAACGGTAACCGTGCCTCTATTCTGTGCCGAAAGACTAAGCACAAAGAGGCTGAGAAATAGAACTAGACTTGCTTTGATAACCTTCATCTTCTTTCAATATTTATGTTAGAAAAATATCTTTAAATTCTCTGTTTTAATAGTTTGTGGAGTTTCTCTTCTAACTGTTGACTACAAATTGTTACCTATAAAAAACGGCTGACTCATTTTAATGATCAGCCGTTTCTTTTTATATACCTGTTTCACCTATGTACATAAGAGATACCGACTGTCGGGTAATTTGCGACAATTCATCATCGTGATATGCATGCGCTTAGCGTTGAACAGGTGCATCTGGTTGTTATTTAAAGGGTTTATTCTTAAATTTTGTCAAGTGCCTGCTGCAGGTCGGCTTTGATATCATCGATATTTTCAATACCCACAGAAATACGAAGCAATCCAGGTTCCACACCGCTTGCTCTTTGGGCTTCAGGCGATAATTGCTCGTGCGTAGTAGCTGCCGGATGAATGATAAGCGACTTAGCATCTCCAACGTTGGCAAGATGGCTTAATAACTGTACACTATCGATCAGTTTGTCAGCATCCTCAGGTGCACCTTTCAATTTGAATGTAAGCACGGCTCCCGGTCCTTTGGGGAAATATTTCTGTGCCAAAGCATAATATTTACTGCTCTCCAATCCCGGATAGTTTACATATTCTACCTTCGGATGCTGCTCGAGCCATTCGGCCAGCGCCTGCGTATTCTCCACATGACGTTCCAGACGAAGCGACAGGGTTTCCAATCCTTGTACAAGGAGGAAAGAATTGAACGGGCTGATCGTATTTCCCCAATCGCGCAATCCTTCTACCCGCGCACGGATATTGAAAGCAATATTTCCAAACGGGCCATTCGCACCAAATACATCCCAGAAAACCAATCCATGATAGCTTTCAGACGGTTCGGTGAAGGAAGGGAATTTACCATTTCCCCAGTTGAATTTACCGCTATCCACAATCACTCCTCCAAGGGAGGTCCCGTGGCCGCCAATCCATTTGGTAGCCGACTCTACCACTATTGCCGCACCGTGTTCTATTGGACGGAAAAGATAACCGCCCGCACCGAATGTATTGTCCACGATCAATGGAATATCGTGTCGATGGGCGACCTCGGCAATGGCATCGAAATCGGGAATATTCAGTTCCGGGTTACCGATCGACTCCAGATAAATGGCTTTGGTATTATTGTCAATCAGTTTTTCAAACTCTTCAGGATTTTCATTGGGAGTAAAACGAACTTCAATACCCAATCGCTTGAACTGCGATTTGAATTGATTATACGTCCCACCGTAAAGGAAAGGAGTCGAAACAAAATTATCTCCCACCTGTAAGATATTATTCAGCGCGATAAATTGCGCCGATTGTCCGGAAGAGGTGGCCAATCCGGTCACACCACCCTCTAAAGCTGCCACGCGTTTTTCAAAAACGTCGGTCGTCGGGTTTTGCAAACGGGTATAGATATTCCCGAATTTGCGAAGTCCGAAAAGATCGGCTCCGTCCTTCGCATCTTCAAACACATAGGATGATGTCTGATATATTGGTAAAGCACGTGAGTGCGTTGTTTTGTCTACTTCTTGTCCCGCGTGTACCTGCAGGGTTTCAAATTTATAATTGCTCATATTGGTAATGTTTTAAATAAAATACAATGTGTAAATAGAAAAATATTGAAGTTTTGCGATTGCAAAAAGGGTATGTAGAATTACAGGTGTGCTGTCAGCAGCACATTCGGCTTAACGGGAGAGAAGCCTTATGAAGGTTGTTTGTATATGGAAGAGAAGCAAAATGAATGTCTGTCGTTTTCATTATTTTTTTACTTTTAGCCTTGTTTAACGATGCAAAGATAGGGCAAGGGATAAAGTATGACAATACCACAAATATAGTATATTTAAAAAAGAGTATCGTAGGGAGATATTTTTCGTTCTAAAGATGGGTAAGTAGAGTAGCATATCTGAAATATCCGAAAAAATCTACATATCAAAATCACCGGAGCGGAGGCGCTTCTTCCCGGATTGTTGTTTTTTATCATCCAACCGTTTTTGTATGGATTGAAATGTCGGTTTGGTCGCAATCCTTTTCCTTTCGGCTTTGAGTGCCTGCCGGATAAGAAGCCGGAATTTTCCTATTGCTGCTTTTTTGTTCAGCCACTGAGTACGCTCGGAGTCGCTACTGATCTGCAATACTCCGTTTCTATTGATGCGGTTGGATAATTTCCCGAGGATCAACTGTTTCTGGACATCAGTAAGGGCTTCCGAGGCGTTCACATCGAACGAGAGCACGACTTTCGAGGCTACTTTATTCACGTTCTGTCCCCCACTGCCACTACTTCTTACAGCAGTAAAAACACATTCCCCAACCACCTTCTCTATATCGATATCCATCATTACTACGGTTTGAAAACTGAATCACAAACACAATAAAAGCCAAGACGAGGCGCATCTTATGTTCTGCAAATATAACCTTATTTATACAAAAACTGAGCTTCCATAAAGGATGTTTTGAAACTTTTGTTTAACTTCGTAGTCAGTTCATTCAGATAATAAAAATGCATACTTATATCATCGCCGATAATCAGGATATTACACGGGAAGGACTTATATCTGTACTGAGATCACAGGATATGAAAAACCGTGTGGAAACGGCTCGTACCCGCAGCGAGCTGCAGGCACGATTGCGCAGCTATCCCGAATCGGTTGTGATACTGGATTACACGCTATTTGATTTTGTTTCCGTCAATCAACTTTTAAACATGAAGATGGGAGCAAAAGCATCGTCATGGATTTTGTTTTCTGACGAGTTAGAGGAGCGTTTTTTACATCAGATATTGTTGATCGATCCCAGTATCAGCGTAGTGATGAAGCACAATCCACTACAGAATATCCTTGATGCCATTACCTGTGCCACCTACGGTGAAACCTATTTATGCGATATTGCAGAGTCGGTACTAAAGGACGGAAACTTTCAGAAAAAAGAGTCGGATACTCTGACCCCCTCAGAGAAGAGTATTCTGCGGGAGATAGCCCTCGGGAAAACCACTAAAGAAATAGCTTTTGAGAAACACCTCAGTTTCCATACCGTGAATACCCACCGCCGGAATATTTTCCGGAAACTAGCTGTAAATAATGCGCACGAAGCCACAAAATATGCACTGCAAGCCGGCCTGCTCGATCTGATGGAGTATTATATTTAGTTTGATAGCACACCAATGTGTTGGAGAAGGGTATAAAACGATACTGATAGACAAACGCGAGGTATGCAACGGAAGTTCTTCCGCTACCACATCAATGCTCCAATTCGAGATCGATACCCCTTTGTATGAATTGATTAAATTGGTCGGCGAGAAAGGAGCCGTAGCAAGTTACGATGCTTGTTACAAGGCAATAGACCAATTGGGAGAAATTGCTTCGAAGATAAAATCGAAAGCCGGTTTCAAGAAAAAAGACTCACTCTATTTTGCCGCCTTTAAAAAAGATATGGATTGGCTCAGTTCTTATGCCATTATTTCGGAAGTGGACGAAAAGCTCTACCGTCAATATAAAGATGTACTCATCTGGAATACAGCCGATCCTTATTTATATATGCGTACTTCAGACGACGGTCGTTTCCTGATTGGCGGTGAAGATGAAGAATTCAGGAATCCCCCCAAACGTGACGCACTGAGCACAAACTCCTTTCATCACGAAATTAACATTCTCAAGACGAAAGTTCCGGGGTAAAGGTATATCAGGGATGGAAATACTTTCCATACAGTAAGTGTTTCCACATTTATTACAATGGAAATGTACATGCAGGTCGCCAAGGGAGCACTGGCAATCGTCACGGCAGACCGAATATTTAATGGAGCCGGAACCGTCGTCTATGCTGTGGATCAGATGATGTTGATGAAAAAGGTTTATCGTTCGCGATAGCGTAGACTTATCAACTGTTCCCATTTCACTCTCCAGATCGGAAAGGCTGAAAGCTGAAGCATGGTGAAGCATGGCTTCCAATACCAGTATCCTGATAGCGGTCGGCTTTATTTCCCTATGGTGAAGTATCTTTTCTATATGTTTCGTATCCATATAATTGTAGACTATTTTACCCAATACAAAATGTAAATATAATCATTGTAATCCGACTACTGGCAAGATCGACCTAAAACTTCCTTCTCATGATGCGGATGGCATTGAGTATAGCCAGTAACGATACGCCTACATCTGCAAATACCGCTTCCCACAAAGTGGCCAGTCCTCCGGCTCCAAGAATCAGTACGATAAGTTTGACACCAAAGGCCATTGTGATATTCTGTATGACGATCTGACGGGTAGCTTTGCCAATACGGATTGCCATAGGTATTTTAATCGGCTGGTCGGTCTGAATGACTACATCTGCCGTTTCTATAGCCACATCACTCCCCAAACCTCCCATCGCGATACCCACATCACTCATAGCCAGCACAGGAGCATCGTTTATTCCATCTCCCACAAAAGAGACCTTATTGCCCGGATTAATAGAAAGTTCCTCAAACCGTTGTACCTTGCCTTCGGGCAACAGATCTCCGTAAGCACGGTCGATACCCAACTCTCCGGCCAACTTCGATACGATAGCTTGTTTATCACCCGAAAGCATCACGATATCCTTTATCCCGGCTTTGCGTAACTCTTCGACCGCCACTTTCGCATCCTCCTTAAGCTCATCAGCTACAACAATGTACCCGGCATACTTCCCATCTACTGCACACAAGACAGTGGTTTCAGGAATATCTGCCACTTCCGGAGGATAAGCAACATCATTGGTATCCAACAGTTTCATGTTTCCGGCGAGGATCTTCTTTCCGTCGAGTTCAGCCTCCAGACCTTGTCCCGCCACCTCTTTGACATTTACCGGTTGTGCAAAGGGTATTCTTTCTTTGGGTACCGAAGAAACAATGGCTTTGGCTATCGGGTGGTTGCTCTGCGTTTCCACAATAGCCACTGCGTGCAACAATTCTTCTTTCGAAAAACCCTCTTCGGGAATGATATCCTGCACCTCAAATACACCTTTGGTCACCGTACCGGTCTTATCCAACACCACAGTATTGATCCTGGTAATAGCATCCAGATAATTGCCGCCTTTGAACAGAATCCCCTGACGCGATGCGGCACCGATCCCGCCGAAATAACCTAATGGTATACTGATCACCAATGCACATGGACAGGATATCACTAGAAATACCAATCCACGGTATAACCAATCATTAAACAGATACATAAACTCAGGGTCAATCAGTGACCATACCCAGGGCAATACCACAATCAGCACGGCCAACATAGTGACAACCGGGGTATAGATACGGGCGAATTTACGGATAAACTGTTCGGCCGGAGCCTTACGTTCAGTGGCATTTTGCACGAGTTCTAAAATACGTGCAAGCGCACTTTGCCCGAATGGTCTGGTTACTTTTATCCGGCAGACGCTATCCGTAGCGATCATACCCGCCAGTACCTCTTCCTCTTTTTTGATATTTCGGGGAACACTTTCACCCGTCAGCGCAGAAGTATTGAACGATGCCGAATCGGTAAGCATAATACCGTCCAACGGAACCCGTTCGCCGACTTTTACTTCGACCGTTTCACCTACACTGACCTCTTCAGACAAAACCGTCTCAATACCATTATCCCTCATCACAGATGCTTTCTCGGGACGGACATCAAGTAATGCCCCAATACTTCTCTTGGCCCGGTTGACAGCCGCTTGCTGGAATAGTTCCCCGATGGAATAAAACAACATGACCGCTACGCCCTCCGGGTACTCTCCAATAAAGAAAGCCCCGATTGTGGCAATACTCATCAAGGTGAATTCATTGAAAATATCTTTTTCCTTCATGGCTTCCCAGGCTTCTTTTAATACGGGAATACCTACCGGAAAATAGGCAATAAGGTACCACACCAATCGCACCCATTGATTTTCGAAGAAGGAAATATTCGTAGCGGACATGGTTATTCCACCAATCAACAACACAAATGATATCACAGCCCTTGTAATGGGGCCTTTCTGAGATATCTTATCTGTTTTATTGGCGCTTAAGGTGACCGGAGTTACCGAACAAGAGCCATTACTACAACAATTTGCCATAATATCGTATTTTGCTATTCAACTTTCGAAAATTGAATAATTGTCACTAAACCATTCTCTGAATTTTTTCGACTTAGTCGTATATTTTCATCTGATGTACTTGCGAAAGTTCAGTTTTAATATATTTAATGCAAAAGTACAACCAATCCGGTGCAACTGGGTTGCAATCTCCCCATAGTCTTCGTTTTGTGACTTTTATTTGCCTAAAATAATTATCTTTGCTGATAATAAAACCCATTCAATTTCAGCAAAAGGGAAATTAAGATCACAGATAATTAATGAGTTCAAATCAGGAAAGCGCTTCACAATGGCTGGGTAAGAGGATTGCAGAAGCAAAAGGTGCATATATAGCTGCCTCGGCATTTACCGTTATTAGCGCAGCATCTTTTGTCGTTTTTTGCTGGTATTTGTCGGAATTCGCTGCAGCGTGGGTCGACAAGGGGATTGTACAACCCGATAGATTGCTGTATGCATCACTGTTTCTCACCGGCAGGTATGTTTTCGCCCACTTCGCCTCACAGTTCAACTACAATGCCGGCAATATAATCGTTTCCAAAATCAAGAAAAAAATATATCCTCTGTTACTTAACAACAGTCAACTAGACTCCACCTCAAGCGCTTTGTACGTTACGAGGATAAGTGACGACCTGAAGCCTTTTTACGCTTTTTTTATCCCCTACTCTGTGGCTACGGCTTTGGTCAGTACAGTATTATTGATTGTCTGTTTCTGGATTGAAAGATGGGTAGGGATTATATTACTGGTATCGTTGCTGGTCATCCCCATGCAGATGGCGGTCATCGGCATAGGCGCTGAAGCGCTTCACAGAAAACATACCAATCTCTTCCTGAAATATTCGGCTGTGTTTTATAACCGTCTCCAAACCATTGCGGAGATCGTCAATCTTGACAACTTCAAAGCACAATACCATTTTTTATCGGGAAAGAGTAAGGAACTGAGTAAAGCGACGACCAGTGTCATGCGGGTTGCATTCCTATCGTCCACAGCGCTGGAACTTTTCGTCACAATTGCCATTGCCGCTATTGCCATTTATCTGGGGATGAGCTTACTTGGGATTATGCCCGGTCCTAATTACGGGAAAGGTTATGATTTCGGTACTGCATTGTTTTTGCTGACTATTACACCTTATTTTTTCTTCTATTTGCGGAAATTCGTAGGTGCTTATCACGACCGGAACAAGGCTTTGGCCTCGGCAGAACTGCTGATGCCTATACTGAACCAAGAGGCCGTCCCTCCTCTGGCCGATATAAATGAAGAGATCAATAGTTTTGAGATCAAAGGTTTGCATTTTGCTTATCCCGACTCGCCGGTCAAAGTGCTGAATAATATCAACCTGCAACTGCCTGTAAAAGGATTGGTATTGGTGAAAGGTATTTCGGGTTCAGGAAAATCCACCCTGCTGAAAATCTGCACAGGTAGCCTGTTCCCGCAGGAGGGTATGGTTTCAGTCAATGGCAAGGACAACGAGTGGTCTCACCAGTGGTTAAAAGAGAACTCGTCGTATATGAACCAGTTTCCATTCATTTTCGACGGAACGCTGCGATACAACGTCTTCCTTGAGAAAGAGGCAGAGAAACAGGCCTGGTATCCTGAATTCCTGGACAAGATACTTGCTAAAAAGGAGGATGGATGGCAGACCGAATTGAGTCATAACGGAAAACAACTTTCGGGTGGAGAAAGACAACTGGTGACGCTTGCACGGATGATGTTACATCCCAGGCCGGTAGCGATCATGGACGAACCGACGGCCAATTTGGATAGCGATACAATCGAAATCATTCTTCCTCGAATTGTTAAATTGGCCGAAGAGCGGTTGGTAATTGTTGCTTCGCACGAGAAAATGTTCGACGCTGTGGCCGATGTCACATTAAACTTAAACTGGGGGGAACAGGTTTAATGTGCCAATATGCCAATGAGAATAATTTGCCAATGAGAATAATGTGAATAATAGAACTGATGGGACAATGGGACTAATGAGCCACCCGATATCTCATTCAATTATGGTCAAAAAAGTAAATTAACCGTATGCATAAGTTTGTTGTAGAACATATATTGCAACCCTTCGCAGGTAAATGGGTAAGAGGTTTCTTGCTGCTCGCCCTATGGACGGCGGCATTTATAGCCCTTCCGGCTATCTCGGGGTGGTTTCTGGCCATCTGTAGCGTAGCATTCATCACGGCCAGCACTACATTCTCCTATCTGATCCCGTCTGCCATCATCCGTCTATTGGCGCTGCTACGCACTGCGACAAGGTATTTCGAGCGGATAGAAAATCACAAAACCACCCTCGACGCACAGCAGCGTATCCAGTTAAGGATATTCCGGGCGGTAGCTAAATTTCCCTATTTCAAGAAACAGGTCAACAACAACTCGACATTGTTGGAGAACAGCACACAAGGTGTTGAACAGATACTGAATTACATCCTCTTATGGCTTTTACCGCTCACGGCATTGGTAGTTTCCCTTGTCATCTACTTTGTTTTTCTTATCCTGTTCTCACAGGTCATAGCCATAGAGTTTTTGATTTCTGCCGCCATACTCCTGTTCATTGTCCCCCAACTCTTTTTCCGGAAAAACGGAAAACTCTACGAGTCACTGAAAACATATCGGGACGAAAACAACCAGGAACTTATCCAAAGTTTCCGGGGGCGGATAGAGATCTCAAAATACAATATGGAGGAGAAGGTGATCGGGCAATATGAGCAAAGATTGGAACAACTTGAACGATTGGAAAATAAACTGCAAACCAACTCATTCTATCTGCAACTGATTGCCGGACTCGGATTTAGCTATATAGCCGCTTTCCTGCTCTGGAATTCGGGGAATTACGGTATTGAGGCTTCCACCGCCATCGGGATTTTCTTTGGAATCATGGCACAAGCCGAATTATCGGAGATGCTTTTCTCGGGAAAATCGGAAAAAAGTGCGGTCAAGCAGCAGATCAGCGATGTGGAGTCGATTATCAAGCAAGGTGAACAACCCGTTGAGACGGTACAGGTAAGTTCTGCCCTGGAAAATCTAACCCTGAATGGTGTAAGTGCAAAAATCCCCGATACGCCCGTACGCACTGCCGATGTGTCGTTAGAGATTAAAAAGGGAGAATGGATCGCACTCTTTGGCGAAACAGGGAAAGGGAAAACCACCCTGCTGAACAGCCTTTTTTACCCTGAGTACCGGCGTAGCGGCTCATTGACCTGGAACAGTGACAAGGAGTTGACTCATTTACCCGTGCCTGAAGCTGTCTATGTCACTCAAAAAGCCTACCTGCTTACCGGCACGTTACGTGAAAACTTCGAAGGCTATCCAGATGAAGCGATTGAACAGGTGTTGAAAACAGTCGATCTCTCAGGCTGGCGGTCATCACTTCCCGATGGTCTGGGAAGCTGGCTGGGTGAAAACGGTGAAACGTTGAGTGGCGGACAGCGGAAGAAGTTACTGTTGGCACAGGCGCTCCTCAAAGAGCCCCAGTTGTTGGTCGTCGACGAACCCACCGCCGGTATCAGTTCCGAAAACGCAATTGATATTTTCCGTAATATTAAATCACAGTACCCTGACATCACCATTCTGATGGCTACCCACCTGAAAGACTTTGAAGGGGTGGTTGATAAAGTTATAAGAATTTAATACAGAGTTTCTTTATCTATTTTCTTGTTTGTTGGCTGCCTCCCAACCGTAATCAATATAATTCCATGACATGTTCCCTTCGTTATCCACCCGGACGAGCATATATCCCTCTTCTGTATCGAGTAGCGGACCTCCCCACCATCCTGCAGAAACAGCGCCACCTGTAACAAAATAAGTATTATTTACCAACAACTCTTCATGTAAATGTTGGTGTCCCTGAAGAATGACTTTCAAATTATAATCCAGCAGGATATCCCATACCTCCTTGAAATTGGAGAACATATCCGCATCTTTGACTACACCTTCCATAGCAGGGTAATATAGCGACTGAAAAGGAACATGCGTAACAACCACCAGCGGAGTTTCCCGGGATATGGTTGCCAAATCGGATTTTAGCCATTCCACCTGTTCGGGACCTACGCAGTATTTCCCCGTTGAATCATTGATTTGCACGCTGTTTAATATCACAAAATGAATTCCCTTGTGATCAAAAGAATAATAGGTTTCACCAAAATATTTTTCAAAAAATTTAAATCCCGACACATCGGGTTCATTATTAAATGTGTAATATCTATCGTGATTACCAATGGCAAAATATGGCTTTACTCCGGACCCGGTTACAACCGATTTAAATACGCTCATGAGTGAATCGGCTCTGAATGAGTCTTGGGGCTGCAAGTGAACCAGATCTGCAAGGTCGCCGCCAAAAATCACAAAATCTATGTTTTGCGATTTTGCATGTTCCAATGCCTGTTTTAGTCCGGCAGCACTGACATCGATATTATTGCTGTTCATATGCACATCTGTCAGAAATGCAAAACTGAACGCTACTTCTTTATCCAAGTTGCTGTTTTCCCCTGAATTTCCTGTACAGGAAAGAAATAAAGCTATTAACGAAACGGCAATAATTAATTTCTTCATACGGTTTTCATGTTCGTTTCATACTGATTTGTTTCAATATCGCAAAGTTAGTTCAAATAAATATTATTTATACCAAAAGGACAATCTATATGCATCAATATTTCAAGAATCCTACAAAGGAAAAACAATGAACTATTTCGTTAAGCGAATACAGAGGCAAAACAAGTTTTGCCTCTGTTGAGCGTAGAATTGAAAATCGAGGAGCGAAGGCGACTCAATTAACAATCGAGGAGCGAAGGCGACTCAATTAACAATCGAGGAGCGAAGGCGACTCAAAACGACTAATTCTAATAAACTATTTTATCTGTCAATATAAAAAAAGTACTTTTGTGAAAATAACACTGAGCGATGAATGGTATCCAGTGGAATCAGCTATATCAGGAATATAATCATCGTGAGAACCGGAACATCCGGCCTCGGGCAACGCCATTATAGGAGCTCCGGCTATTATATCGGAATAAAACAGGCATATTAATAATATTAAGTGAAAGAACTATTATAATTGAAGAATAATGAATATTCATTTTATACAGCACGAAGTTTTTGAAGCTCCGGGAGCCTATCTTGAATGGGCAAAACAAAAAAATCATACTATTACTTTTTCAAAGGTATATAAAAACCAACCTTTGCCTGAAACGACGGACAATATAGATTTACTGATCGTAATGGGCGGGCCTCAAAGTCCCGATACTACAAAAGAAGAATGTCCTTATTTCGACGCACAGGCTGAAAAGGCTTTGATAAAAAAAGCTGTCAATGCCGGCAAAGCAGTGATAGGGGTGTGCCTTGGTTCGCAGCTCATTGGTGATGCATTGGGTGCAGCCGTTCAACATAGCCCTGAAAAGGAAATCGGCATATTTCCCATACGACTTACAGAGGACGGATTAAAAGACAAAAAAATAAACCATTTCGGTCTAACTTTACCTGTGGGACATTGGCACAACGATATGCCCGGGCTTACACCTCAAAGTAAAGTATTGGCAACAAGCATGGGCTGTCCAAGACAGATTGTAGCATACAGCAATTTGGTGTATGGTTTTCAATGCCATATGGAATTCACACCCGAAGTTGTTGAATTACTTATTGCAGAAGAAGTTGAATTTTTAACAAACAATACAACTTACAAATACGTACAAAAGCCCAATGAAATACGAAGCTATAACTACACTGAAATGAATGACAAATTGTTTGGATTCCTTGACAAACTAGCATCTGAATTGAGAAATCATATAGAATATCTTTAAATATCTGGTATATGTCATTTTTCGATAGATTAATAATACTTATATTTGCACCCCAATTAGAATAATATCATATGCGAATTTTTCGAGTAATAGTATCCCATCTTCTTTCATTTAGTTATACATCGGATTTACAGCAATTGTCCCTTAATAGATTTTTATTAAATGTTTTCGTTATTCTGATATTACTCTTCTTTCCGGCAGTCACAAATATCTTTGCACAAAGCAACGAGGCTGCATCAACCTATCAGGTAAAAGGCCGGATTATCAGCAAGACCGACAATACGCCCGTAGAATTTGCCAGTCTTGTTTTATACAATGCAAATGACAGTACACCTGTCGATTATACAGCTACCGATATCTCAGGAAATTTTAGCCTCACTCCCAGGAACAAAGGAGGGTATTTCATCGCGGTCAGCTTTATCGGATATGAACCACTCAAAACCAGTCCATTTGAAATTTCAACTGAAAAAAGAAAAATTGTATTACCCGATATCCTGTTAGAAGAGAGCGAGCAACTCTTATCTGAAGTTGTGGTAACGGGACGCAAGCGACAAGTCGTATATAAGCTGGACAAACAAGTGATCGAAGCGGCAGAATTTCTCTCTGCTGCGGGAGGCACTGCTGCAGACATTCTGATGCAGACTCCTTCAATTCGTGTAGATGCAGAAGGTGAAATAACCTTCCGGGGTAGTTCCGGGTTTAAAGTATATATCGACGGAAAACCGGGTTCCTTGAACGGTGCTGCCGCTCTGGAACAAATCTCTGCCGGACAGATCGATAATATTGAGGTATTGACTACCCCTTCTGCCAGAAACGATGCGGACGGTGCGGTCGGTATTATCAATATCAACACAAAGAAAAGTGATATGGAGGGATGGAGCGGAATGGTCAACCTGATGGGAAGTTCCGTTTGGTCGAGAAATATCGATTTTCTGGTGGCACTCCGCAAAAAAGATTTCCGGTGGCAATTATCAGGCGAAGCGTCACGCCGTTTTGTGCTGAGTGATTACGATCAACTAAAGACAATCATCACTCCCGAATTATTGACCACAGACCATTCCACCGGCTTAAGGAAAAGACATACGGCATGGTATTACCTCACTTCGTCATTCGACTGGTTCAAAGAGAACACCACCTGGTCGGCAGGTATTACAGGAGGTTACAGGGACCGTTGGAGAGGCGGAGAGCTTCATTATGAAGACATATACGAGACTGTAGCCACAGGAGAAAAAACGTACGGATCGTTTGATGGCAAGGATTTCGTGAACCTATACGAATATCATTTACGAGGTGATCTGGGAGTGGAGCATAACTTCTCCGGAAGGGAGGGACATAAATTGACCGCCTCTTTGTATGGATTATACGAAGGGGGAGCAATGGAAAATTTCCAGACCGACCTGTGGGATATGCAGGGAAAACAGGTAAATGGTCATCGTGCATGGGAATATGAGTACCGGTTTACCGGCCAGGTAAATGCGGATTATGTCTATCCTTTTGACAATGAAACCGGAAAGTTTGAATCGGGCTATCAGTTGTTCTCTTACACCGAAGACGGAGATTACACAATCGATATGTTTGATCAGGAACAGGATGCTTTTATCAGGCGTGACGACCTATACAACAAATACCTCTTTCGCCGGGATATACACGCGATATATGCATTGATATCCGATGTACATCAACGCTTCGGATATCAGTTAGGCTTAAGGGGAGAATACACCTATCGTAAACTCGGGAATAACTTCGAATGGGCACGTCATAGTCGCCACCGTTTCGACCTCTTCCCGTCGGTACATGTTTCCTATACTTTAAATGACCATTCACAGATACGGGCAGCCTATACACGCAGGATCACCCAACCGGAACTGTTTTACATGGAGCCTTATGTGGTATATGTGGACTATAACACTGCCCAGATGGGAAACCCGTTTATCAAACCGGAATACACGAATTCTGTGGAAGCAGGTTATAATTATAATTTTAAGAATGGCAATACGATTTCCGCTACGCTCTTCCACCGTGCCAGGAAAGATAAAATCGAACGTCTTCGTGTCCCCTACCATTCAAGTGTAACACTCGACTCGATGGCAAATGTAGGTAACGACTATTCCTCCGGTATAGAATTGGCTGCGAACCTGCAATTCAACAAATACTGGAACCTGGATGCAAATACAAGTTACTATTTCTATAGGATTAAAAACCAGTTTAAGATAGATGATGACGAAGAGAGCTGGAACTGGCAGTTATCCGTCAACAACAACTTTGATGTAGCGAAGAACACCCGTGTTCGGCTGGAAGCTTATTACGTAGGCCCAATGGTGAGTACACAAGGACGTGTAGACGGATTTTTCTACCTGAATATCGCTGCCCGTCAGCAATTCCCCAAACAGAAATTGACGGCCAGCCTTGTAGTCAGGGATATTCTCTCCACAGCAGAGTATATCAACACGCGTTCCGGCATTGGAATGGAAACCCTCACCAAAATTTATCCGCGTTCACCCTTGTTCACCCTGACATTGACCTACACTTTCAATAATTTCAAACAACAGAGGAAAGCAGAAGGTCCAAATCACGACATGTTTGAGGGAACCAACAGGTAGATCCCGAACAGAGATACTAAAAAATACCCGGTTTTACATCTCTCATAGATGTGAAATCGGGTATTCCTATTGAAAGAGACGACAAATCCTACAAAAAAATGAGAAACATTTTTTCATCAGTTTTGTAATAAAACCGCTTCTTCTTCGACTATAAAATAAATTCAAATAGAAATGAAGAGAAACCAGGAAGAATTCCTAAAGATGCTATCCGCTTACCAAGGTATTATCCACAAGGTAAATCAGATTTATTTTAAGTCGAAAGCTGACAAAGAGGAGAATTTTCAGGAAACGGCCTACCAGCTTTGGCGTTCTTTCCATTCATTACAAAACAGAGAAAAGCCGGCTTCATGGATCTATACAGTAGCCATAAATACCTCTATTTCCAAAATCAGAAAGGACAGTCTTCTAGATTTCCGGGATTCGGTACCTGACGTCGATATGATTGATCCTTACGAACATATCGAACAGAATGAAAATTATCAAAGACTGATAGATGCCCTCTACGAATTGAACGAAATAGACCGATCCATTATGCTACTTTATATGGAGGAATATAATTATCATGAGATCGCCGAAATTGTTGGAATGAACAGTTCTAACATCGGCGTCAAGGTTCATCGACTCAAAAATCAATTACAGAAACATTTTAATAGCAATATCAATGGAAACAAATGACATTAAAAATATCTGGAAAGAAGGAATAGAGGAAAATATTAAACCCTATTCCAATTCAAAATTGAATAAAATAGTTATCAAGTCCGCACAAAGCTCAATGAAAGCAATCTATTCGGGAACTTTCCGACTTATTATCATTGGAGTAGCGATACTCATTATTGTAATATTGGTTTGGGGTAATAGAAGCAAAGAAGTAATGCTCGTCGATTTCTGTGCATTGATCATAGTATCTGTATCCTATTTTTTTTGGGAGCGTTCTGCATATAAAATGCAAAAATACAGTTACGGTATACCTGTGAAAGAATGGTTGGAATATCGAATAAGAGAAGTTGAGAAAAGTGTCAATTTTTATACTAAATATGATTTGCTCATATATGGCTTTTCTTTCCTTTGCGCAATAGGTTTCTATATCTTATATCAGGTAGTTGGAAAAATAACTCCGAGTTTATTAACTCTCTTTATTATTCCCATCGGTCTTGTCATTTACTTTTTGATAATAAGACGTTTTTTGAGCCGGAATTACAAAAAAACCCTCGATGAATTAAAAGAGCTATATACACAATTTGAAGAATCAGAAAATGAACGATTATTTGAAAGAGTTGGCAGAGTTGGCGGAAATAAACGAATCTGTTCGAAAGACCTACTATAAAGGAAATCAAAGGATTGATGAGACAACACCTAAATATGCTTTGCTCGGAACTCATGTGAGGCGAAGAACCTTTATATGCAACGCCTTGTCTTTCGGTATTCCTGCACAGGTTGTAATGAAATGGACTGGGCATAGCGACTATAAAGCCATGAAACCCTATATTGACATTGCCGATGACATTAGAGCAAATGCAATGGATAAATTCAATCAGTTATAAAAAAACAGACTATCTTTGTATCTCAACAATTATCAACAACTATATGAGCGACAGAAATATAGAACTTCGGAAAGATTTCATTTCCGATATAAAACAAATCATATCGTCCGCAAGAACATCTGCAATAAGAAGCGTTGACTTTGAGCGAGTGAGAATGTATTGGAGATTAGGCGAACGTATTTTTGTCGAAGAGCAAGAAGGAAAAGAGCGTGCCGAATATGGAAGTTTTCTAATACACAACCTGTCAGCAAGTATAGAACCTGAATTTGGAAGTGGTTTTTCGTATCGCCAATTAGCATTTTGCAGACAGTTCTACCGAACTTATCCAAATATGAACGCACTGCGTTCACAATTTAATTGGTCGCAATATCGCCTTTTGATTCAGATTGATAATGAAGACAAAAGAGAATATTATGAATTAGAATCCGCAAACAATGGATGGACAGGGCGTGAACTAGAAAGGCAAATAAATTCAGGCTTGTACGAAAGGTTGCTGTTAAGTAATGACAAAGAAGCGGTTTTAGCAATTGCACGAAAACAAAGAACTGCGGAACTACCAACGGAAATCATAAAAGACCCGATGGTATTAGAGTTTTTAGGTTTGAAGCGTGATGCCACATATTACGAAAAAGATTTGGAGAGTGCATTGATAACCAATCTGCAATCGTTTCTTTTGGAGTTGGGCAATGGATTTTCATTTGTTGCACGGCAAAAGCGAATCTTACTGGAGGATGATGAATTCTTTATTGATTTGGTTTTTTATAATCGTTTGTTGCGCTCATTTGTAATTTTCGAAATAAAAACACATAAAATTACACATGCCGACATCGGACAACTGCAAATGTATGTGAATTATTACAACAGATACGAGAAAACAGCAGACGAGAATCCAACCATTGGCGTTTTGCTTTGTGCTGACAAAAATAACGCAGTAGTTAAATATTCTTTACCAGAGGAGAATAAAACAATAATGGCAAGTAAATACCAGCTCTATTTACCAACAGAAAAACAATTATTGACGGAATTGAAACGAGAAATAAAAGAGTTAGACGAAAATGCAAACTCCTAACGAACATGTTTCCCTACTCACCGACCTACTTCCCCGATACAGGTCAGTTAATATACTATACCAAGAAGCCGTAAATAAGTCCGTATTGAGTTTCGATACACAATGTAGCATCACAGATTTCTATCGTGACTTCAATGATATACAGATATTTGAAAAAATCATTCTAAACTTTTATCTTTCAACGGATAAAGAAAAACAAGGACAGATTATCTCTAATTTGCGAACGGAAATAAGTAAGAATCTTGAATTCTATTCCGCAAATAAGGACTTCTTTGATAAAGTGGATATTATCAAAGTTTGTTCAAGTAGGCGTAAGCCACTTAATATCGAAATAGACGGACAGCTAAAGAATACCAATAAACTATGGAAGGAGCTTACGCAAGTCAGGAACTCTTTGGAGTCGGCAAGCTGGCAAGACGATAAAATGGCAACACAACGCTTAACCAAAGATGAAGAACGGCTTGAACAAGCCTATAAAAAGGAGCAAGAGAAATTGAGTGTTTTTTATGAGCAACAGAAAGAATCTGATAATCATGCATCCAAATACCTTGAAAATGTATTTGGAAGGATTTACGAATTAGGGTACACCTTTATCTCCCTGTTGGATAACTATTTTCCTATTGAAAAAGAAAATACACCTACATCTGAATCTATTACCAAAATATCAGAGCCGGAACAAGAACTACAAACCGAGATAGAACCAGATATGATTTTCAGGACAGACAAATATGAGAATCTGCTTATTTTAGAACAAAAACTTATCCCCGACAAATACCTGAACACTGAACTTCACTGGATCTCTACGCATAATAATGGGAAGCCGGATATAAAAAGACTTGTCACATTTCTTGTTGCCCTGATGGACAACAAATATTTTCTACCCGGAAAAGACCCGAAGATAAGATCATTCTTCGAATCTCGTTATCATATCTCAATAGGTCAGAATTTTGAAGAATGCAGAAGAGAAAAATTTATCGATACCTACAAAATAGTATTCAACGAATACAAATTCTAAAAAAATGAATAACATGAAAATCAGGACAGTCATATTATGGACAATCGTATTGGTAGCAATCGAGCAAGTTATTAAATTGGTAATTAGCACAAACTATCGGGATATAAATTTTGAAATTATACCGTCTTTATTAGAGTTTAAACCAACACTCAACGATAAATCCTTTTATTGGCTTAGCTTAATGAATATTAATGTAGGACGTTGGGCACGTTTAGCAACAGGCATTATATTTTTCGGTGTATTATGTCTTTTTTATCTTTATATGAAGGCCATATCAAAGAAAGGGAAATTGCTTGATACAGCGTTTATATTTGGTTTTGCAGGATTACTATGCTCTTTATCCGACAATATCTTTTTTGGTGGAAGCTGGGATTATGTATATCTAAAACCATTGTTTGTTTTTGATTTGAAAGATTTATATCTGAATTGTTTTGTTATTTTGGTTCTTATATTTTTTCATAAAAATAAGGCAGAAATAAATAATGTAAAAACAAAAAATATTGTCTCATTTGCAAAGAGTAAATTAAAACGGAACTAATAACGAAAAAAATACACAGAAATAGGCTTGTTAGAAAGTCTATGATTATCCGTTTTATCCCCATCGACTACGACCGTACTACGAAATCGTATCAGAAAGTATAATCGTAAATCATTCATTATCATAAGACTGATTTTCATCCAACGACGATATCAGTCCTCCCCTCAGATTCAATTTATCTTCGTGGCATCGCATGATGATATTGATATTGGTGTGCTCTAACATTTTGGAAACACTTTCAATAGAAACTCCTTTTGTTAGAGTAAAAGTGGCAAATGTATGCCTTGCAGTATGAGTAATTCAGTCTCAAACAAGAAAAAGCAGGTCACGGCAATTGTAACGTAAACGGTTTATAATGAATTGTTTTTCTCTTTTCTGTATGTTGTCTGAAATCAAATTCCGGCAAAATATTGCAGGATTTCTGTTACCAATCCGTTAGCCGGTTAGTTACCGGAATACCGACAGGTAACAACGCATTCCGAACCGGGTTCTTTTGTTCTGAATCACAGCATTTTGCATAACAAAGGGCACTTATATAACCGGTAACTTTGCCTTTCGGCAAAGCCCACAAAAATAAGTGTTATGCAAATAGAAAAATTCAAGGTCTTGCTTTACCTTAAAAAAAGCAGTCTGGACAAGTTGGGCAAAGCCCCCATCATGGGGCGCATTACCCTGGACCACTCAATGGCGCAGTTTAGCTGTAAGCTATCCTGTACGCCCGACTTATGGAATCCCCGCGAGAGCCGGTTGGACGGCAAAAGCCGTGAAGCGGTAGAAATAAATCAGAAAATCGAAAAGTTGCTGTTGGCCGTTCATGCCGCATTCGATTCTTTGATCGAACGCAAGCAATCATTCGATGCCGGAACGGTTAAAGACCTGTTTCAGGGAAGTATGAGTGCACAGATGAGCCTGCTTGCCCTTCTCGACCGACATATGGAGGAGTTGAAAGCCCGCATCGGAATAGACGTTGCCCCGACCACCTTAAGCACCTACGTGTACACCCACCGTTCACTCGGCAAGTTTATCAAAAAGAAGTTCAAAACCAAAGATGTGGCTTTCGGACAACTGAACGAACAGTTTATCCGGGAGTATCAGGATTTTGTCTTGACAGAACAGGGATATGCGATGGATACCGTACGCCATTACCTTGCCATCCTGAAAAAGATCTGTAAGATCGCTTTCAAGGAAGGTATCTCCGAGAAATTCCATTTTGCCCATTACAAGCTGCCCAAGCAGAAAGAAACCACCCCCAAAGCATTGAGCCGTGAAGATTTCGAGAAGATCCGGGACTTGGAAATACCCGAAAAACGCATTTCCCATGTCATTACACGGGATTTGTTTCTTTTTGCATGCTATACGGGTACTTCGTATGCCGATACCGTTTCCATCACACAAGAAAATATCTTTACCGATGATAAAGGCAGCCTGTGGCTGAAATACCGCCGGAAGAAAAACGAGTTGTTGGGGCGTGTCAAGCTGCTGCCCGAAGCAATCGCCCTGATTGAAAAGTACAGGGATAAGAATCGGGAAACGCTGTTCCCGAAACAACTCTATGCTACTTTACGATCCAACATGAAAGGCTTGCGGATTATGGCGGGTATCTCGCAAGACCTGGTCTACCATGCCGGAAGGCACTCGTTTGCCAGTTTGGTCACGCTCGAAGAGGGCGTGCCGATAGAAACCATCAGCCGGATGCTCGGACACAATAACATCACCACCACCCAGATATATGCCCGTGTTACCCCGAAGAAACTTTTCGAGGATATGGATAAATTCATCGGAACAACCGGGGATTTACAATTAGTTCTTTAATTTTCAAACAAAACAAACAACAAAAAAATATGCGCAGTACATTCAGAATATTATTCTATATAAACAGGAATAAAGTAAAGGCGGACGGCACGACAGCTATCCTATGCCGGATTTCCATAGATGGCAAACAAACAGTAATATCGACAGGTATTTATTGCAGTCCAGATGACTGGAATGCCCGAAAAGGAGAAATTAAGAATGAGCGAAGTGATAACCGGCTCAAAGCATACCGTTTACGGATTGAACAAACCTATGAAAATATCCTCAAAGAGCAGGGGGTTGTCAGTGCCGAACTGCTAAAAAATACAATCGCAGGAGTGAACTCCGTTCCGGCCATGCTGTTACAGGCAGGAGAAGCAGAGCGCGAGCGGTTACGGCTACGCTCTTTGGAAATTAAGTCAACCTCCACTTTCCGGGGTTCGAAAACCACCCAAGCCAATTTGCGCGACTTTATCCTGTCAAGAGGCAAAAAGGATATTGCCTTTACAGAAATTACCGGGGAGTTCGGTGAGTCGTTTAAACTCTTTCTTAAGAGGGACTTGGGATACAAATCCGGTCATATCAACCACTGCCTCTGCTGGCTGAACAGGCTTGTCTATATTGCTGTAGACCAGGAAATACTCAGGGCTAACCCGTTGGAAGACGTTGCTTACGAAAAGAAAGAGCCGCCTAAACTGAAATACATAACAAGGAGCGAATTGAAACGGATTATGGAAACCCCCATGCACAGCCGGATGCTGGAGCTGGTACGCCGGATGTTCATTTTTTCCTCTTTCAGCGGGTTAGCCTATGTGGACATGCAGCGGCTCTATCCCCGCCATATCGGAAAGACAGCCGCAGGCAGGTTGTATATCCGTAAGAAGCGGGTAAAAACCAATGTGGAAGCGTTCATCCCGCTGCACCCGGTAGCCGAACAGATACTTTCACTTTACAACACTGCCGATGACAGCCGGCCTGTATTTCCGTTGCCCAAGAACCGGGATGTGATATGGAACGACATCAACCAGATAGGTGTTGTTGCGGGATTGAAAGAGAACCTCTCCTACCATAAAAGCCGCCATTCGTTCGGAACCCTCTTACTTTCAGCGGGTATCTCCATTGAAAGCATCGCCAAAATGATGGGGCATGCCAATATCTCCACCACACAGGGGTATGCCAAAATAACGGACGATAAAATCTCGGAGGATATGGACAAGCTGATGGAGCGAAGAAAAACAATGAAAAACAACGCAAAATAAACCATAGTAACGATGAAAAGAAAATTGAAAATCGGCGATAGCCAAATAATAACGATCACAGATAATGGAACGGTAATCGTTCCGGGTGAAACAAAAATGAGCATTTCAGAGATTGCCGATTTGTTCGGTATCTACTATCTGACGGCAAAAAGGCATATCCGGGCTATTGAAAAGGCAGGGATTGCCAGAGGCGATGATTCGAAGGGTGGCTCCGTTGAGGGATTGAACGTTTATCCTGATTATTATGGGCTGGAAATGGTTATTGCTATTGCTTTCAGGGTACGGTCGGCAAATGCGGATATCTTTAGAAAATGGTTAGTTCACAGAATTACAAGGCATGGTTTATCTCAAACCATTTTTCTGTCTTTGCAAAACTTAATGTTAAATTAAACTCCACATTTATGAGGGGTTTAGATTTTCGGGACTTATCTACCATTAAGAATATCAATATTTTCAACTAAATTTGTAGAATCTGATTGTGCCGAATCCGGCACAATTAAAAACAGAATAAGATTATGGCAAAAAAAGATTTAGATGTGCAAGGGACAAAAGTTAAAATGCTGCATATCAATAATACAGATTACATATCTATTACCGATATTGCGAAAATACGCAATCCTATAGAACCAAAGGATGTAGTTAAAAACTGGATGCGGAGTAAAAACACCCTGATGTTCCTGGGGTTATGGGAAAAGTTGAACAATCCGACTTTCAAGGGGGTCGAATTCGACCCCCTTATGTACGAAGCAGGTACAAACGCATTTACGATGAGTCCGACACGTTGGGTTGAATTGACGAACGCAACTGGAATTGTTACTAAAAATGGAGCTAATGGCGGAACATACGCACATAGGGATATAGCTTTCGAGTTTGCCTCATGGGTTAATACCGAATTCAAATTGTATTTGATTACCGAGTTCCAACGCCTCAAAGAACAGGAGCAGCAACAAATCGGTTGGTCAGCCAAACGGGAACTCTCGAAAATCAACTACCATATCCATACCGATGCCGTGAAACACAACCTGATCCCGGCTGAACTTACCCCACAGCAAATTTCAATCGTGTATGCCAGTGAAGCCGATGTGCTGAACATGGCTCTTTTCGGGATAACGGCAAAACAATGGCGCGAAGCCAACCCCGACCTGAAAGGCAATATCCGTGATTACGCTACGATCAACGAGCTGATATGCCTGTCGAACATGGAAAATATCAATGCCGTGCTGATTAATGAAAAAATACCCCAAAGGGAACGACTGCAAAAGCTTAACCAAATAGCTATCCAGCAGATGCGTGTATTGCAGGAAGTTGAGAACCGTAAATTGCTGAAATAAAACAAATCGTATTCTATAACAAGAGGCAGGCTATTCGCTATTGAAATCCTGCCGGTTTTTTAATGCGCAAAAGTTATCTCCCGTCCTGCCTACGGTTATTTCCGCTCATGGCTTCCCAGCCCGTTTTGGAGGGCGGAAGATGCGCAGAATAACCGGTTGTCCGGGGATAACTTTCCCGGTAAATGGCTGTCAGCCCACGCCATTACCTGAAACTCTCCTTGTATCCTTCTTCCAGCAATTTGCCGATATCCGAAGCCCGGTAGAGTATTTTGCCACCTAATTTGATATAGGGGATACGCCCTTCATTGCGATAGTCTTGTAAACTCCGCCGACTGATCTTTAGTTTTTTCGACAATTCTTCGTCCGTGTAGAAACCCTCTCCACCGAGTGTCGGTTTGCGGGATGCAAACAGGCGTTCCATCAAGGTAGAAAGGCGATCCAGTGAAAGGAAAAAGGACTTGACCCTTTCGTTGTTTTCCGGTGTAATTAACTGATTGCTCATAAACTCAAAATTTTATATCGTTTTTTAATTCTTCATATAACTGCCCCAGCCCGCAATATGCAGTCCGTAAGGCGATTTTTCTTCCGTCAACCGGCAGCGTTTTATTCCCATACGGATATAATAACTGTCTTCGTCCGGTTCTACCGCATGGCAGGAGAAACCTCCCCGCCTGCATTCGGTGTCATAACTGTAGGCAAGCAGGGAATAGTTGCCGTCGTAATCCCGGAAGATATAGATGTCGGGATTGCCGTCCACGCTTTCCCAGCCGCCCTGTAATCGGGCAGGAAAGCCATTGTTTATGGGATCTCCTTTTGTATTCATATCCGTTTGCCTTTATATTTGGCCTGTTTGCGTTTGTCTTCCACCACCGGGACGATCTTTTCTACATCCTGGGCTTTATAGTAGATCTTGTGGTTGATACGGCTAAAGGCGAGTGTGCCGTTATCCCGGAGTGTCTGTAACGTCCGGGGCGAGATGTTCAACAGCAGGCATACATCCTGGTTGTCGAGCCATTCATTTGAATCTTTGTCGCCATGGAGGCGGCAAAGCTGTTCCATACGTTCAGCAAAACGTTCAAACTTCGAGAGCATCTGCTCGAATGTCTGTGCATCAATATTTACTATTTGGCATACGCCGAACTTTGTTTCCATTACTTGATATTTTTATGTTATTCTTAATGTAAGTCAGGACTTCCTTTCCGGTGCAAACTGCACCTTTCCGCCACGAAGTAAAACAGAATAAACCACACCACAATGGATTGATAACCAGGTGGCAGCTTGTGGCACCGGTTTGGTAGGGGTAAAGGACAGATTTCTTATTTCGGGTGCTGTTTTAAATCTAAAAAAGCAGGTTTTTACTTTCGATATTTCCCTCCGGTTTTCTGAAATGGGAGCGGTTTTTTAGCAGACATCACTCCGGTAGCACAGTATATCCCGATAAGCGAATCGGTGCAGTCTGCACCGTTCATTCAATCTTTACAGTAGCAAGACAATACAGAATCATCCATGTAAACCCGGTTAATGTACTATCCTGACTAATAGTTGTTTATTTGCAACCGACAAGCGGGTTCCTGTATCAACAGGAACCGGAATATTCACTTTTTTAATACAGTATTATATGGATAGTAAACAAACCGGCGAAAGTCAAACTAAGAAACAATCTGTACAGGATTGGTTACCTGATGACGGGAAGGGCAAAGGCAAGAGTCCAACCGATGGGAACAAGAGTAAAATCATCCGGGAATTTCTCCGGGAAGATATTATTGAAGAACCTTCCGTTGTGAGTGTCGATACGACAAACAATACCGCCAATATCAATAATGCGGACACCATTGGCAGTGTGGATGCTGTACTGACTGTTGCAACTGAAAATAGAAAAGATACCGTAAAGACTGAATCACAGGAGCAATCTGTACAAACTGCATCCAGACGGATCAGCAGTAAACAACGGAAAGAATCACTGGAGGAATACCGGCAGGCGTTTCTTACCGTTCCAAAGCTCGAAGACCGCAAGCCTGTATTTATCAGCCGGGAGGTGCGGGATCAGTTGGACGAGATAGCCCGCAAACTGGGAGGACGCCGAATGAGTGTATCGGGCTTTATCGAGAACCTTGCCCGCCATCATCTGGAAATCTACCGGGATGATGTGGAAATGTGGAAGAAGCTATAAAGTGTAGCTTCTGTCCATTGTATGGTAAGTCCGTTCAGTATCTACGACTTAGCTTTTGAGCGGAACATAAATGTTCGTGGAGCGTAGCGAGGTTATGTTTCCATTGCATGGAAACCCTCGCTTTGGCTTACCGCCAAAGGGAAAACCGCTCCCGTTGGTCACAGTTTTGGGTCGGGGTCATAGACCCTATTATTATCGATTTTATCAGTAAACCGACAATCGAAAAATTGAATCAGGATAATAATGATAACAGGAAGAAAGGCGGACGCCCGAAGAAGAGTCCCGTTCATCGCAAAAGCAAGACCATCGGGGTCTGCTTTTCCGAGCCGGAACTCTATGCCATCCGGCACCGGGCAAAACAGGCCAATCTTCCGCTAAGTATCTATTGTCATGATGCCGTCCTGGACGGGATAATCAAAGAACCGCTAAAAAAAGAGGAACTGGACGTATTAAGAAGCCTTTCCAATATGGGCAATAACCTGAACCAGCTCACAAAAATAGCGAAGTTTTTAAGTGAAAAACGGCTCGAAAACCAGGCATTACCCCTATTGGAAAGCATACAGGATATCATAAACAAGCTGTCGGATGATTGGAAAAATAGTAAAAGGAAGAAGTTTTAAGGGATGTATTTCGTATGTTTTAGGAGATAAAAATGCGAAAATCCTGGCAAGCGAAGGTGTATTGGAGACGGACGTAAAATCCATCATCAATAGTTTTCACATGCAAAGCCTGCTCAATCCCAAGTTATCGAAATGTGTCGGGCATATCCCGTTGGCATTCTCGCCCGATGATAAAGAACGGTTGACAGATCAATTCATGGAACGATTAGCCAAAGAGTATATGAAAGCAATGGGGATAGAAAATACCCAATACATTATTGTCCGGCATAACAATACAAACCATCCCCATTGCCATATCGTATTTAACCGGGTGGATAACGATGGCAAGACTATCTCCGACAAGAACGACCGTTACCGGAACGAGAAAGTATGCAAACAACTAAAAGACAGGTATAACCTGACTTACGGAACAGGAAAAGATAAAGTCAACATCCAACACTTAAAAGGAGCGGAGCAAACCAAATATGAAATTTATCATGCTGTGAACAATATACTGCCCAAAGCTAAGAATTGGCAACAGTTTGAATCCCTATTGGGTAAACAAGGAATATCCATAAACTATAAATATAAAGGACAAACAGATGAAGTGCAGGGTATCTCATTCCGGAAAGGGGAACACTGTTTCAAAGGCTCGGACATCGACCGGCAGTTCAGTTATTCCAGACTGGATGCAATTTTGGGAGGAAACAGCCACCGTCAAACACCGCAGGAGCAACAGGTACAACAAGCTCCACCGGCGAAGACAACAGGAAATACCCTTGCGGAAACGATTGCAACAGGTGTAGCCGGAACCGTATCGGGTTTAAGCGGGCTGCTGGATTTCCAGCCTTCGGGTTACGATCCGGATGAAGCGGAAGCATTGCGTCAACAGGCGTTAACCCGGAAGAAAAAGAAGAAAAAACGCAAGGGGTTAAGACACTAAAATGAATTATTAACGGCTTAAAAACAAAAGAAATATGGTACAATCGGTATCGAACGACGCTTTATGGGAAAAGCTCTCGGAAATGGAAAAGAAACTGGACGGGCTTGCTGTAATGCAGAAATCACAGGATATAGCAGGGGAAAAAGACGAAAACATGTCTGGTTTTGAAGGGGCGAAAGACGCTATAATTACGGAAATAAGGCAACAAACCGCTTTGCTTGGCAAACATAACGACAGTAATTTCGGAGCCAACAGGGAGAATATTCAGCTGCTCAATAAGAATATCCTTCTGGTTTCAAAGCACATCCGGGAGACTGAAGACCGGTTAAAAATATATGTTGAATCACAGGAAGGAAATGAAAAATCCTGCTTTAATTTTAAAATGTTCAAAGTCAGAAAAACTTCTTTCGTGATAACCATACTTGGCTTGCTGGTATTTTTACTCACCTTGTTTTGCATGAAACAGCAGAACGACTATGCGTTACTGATAGAGGAACATCACAGGCAAGGTATCGTTATTGAGAGGCAAAAGCCGGAATAGAAGAAATAAATCCTTCTAAATCAACTTGTCCGCTATAAATACAATGTATAGGACAGAGGAAGAAACATCCCTGATCACTTTGAACGACCTGGCATCCATACCCTCTTTTTCCATCATTTTCTTCAGGGCGGCGACGGCCTGTTTCGATTTGTATTTGACCGTCCTTTCATTCATATTCAGTATTTCGGCCGTTTCCCTGACGGTATACCCATCCCGGTGGAGCATCATGAAAATTTCTCCCATCTTATCAGGAAAATCTTTCAATATGCCATTAATCACCGATTCCAACTCCTACAACTGCAATATCTATTCCAGAAAAGACCAAAGATACAACAAATAGTCTTTCGGGAAATCTCGTAGCAGGAATGGCAGATATGGGATACCGCGTCGTATAGGCATTCAACCATCAGCAACGGATTACGATTCCGACCAAGCGGAACGTCAGCGATTACAAGCCGAAGAACGAAGGAGGAAAAAGAAGAAATGAAAGGGATTAAGGCTCTAAAAAACTACAAACTAAATTCATAATAATTATGGCACAATCAGTATCAAATGATGCTTTTTAATGCTTTTGTGAAACAAGAATAAACTTTTGCCCATTTATCACTTATTTCATAGACTTACTAAAGAATCTTTGATTTCTCCAATATATCAAGACTGCAAATAAGAGGGTGAAACTATTTATCCTATCTTTGCACATATTATGCGACACATTCTGATCATAGAAGACGAATCAGGAATCTATAACTTTCTAAAACAGGGACTGGAAGAAGAAGGTTATAGTACCTCTATTGCCGTTGATGGGAAACAAGGGATAGGGCTTTTTCAATCGCAGAAGCCCGATCTTATCCTTCTGGACTGGATGCTTCCTAAAATGAACGGAATAGACGTGTGCAAAGCTATCAGAGAAAAAGATTCGGAAACGCCTATACTATTTTTGACAGCAAAAGACACTCTGCAAGAGACGATTGAGGGATTACAAAGTGGAGCAAACGACTATATCAAAAAGCCTTTCAGTTTTGAGGAATTATTAGAACGTATAAAGATTCATTTCCGTAACAAGACGGAACCGGACACTCTTACTTTGGGTAATATTTTTCTTCATTTAAGGACATACGAAGTAAATGTAGACTCACTTGATGTTGCTCTTACCCAACGTGAGTTTGAGTTGCTCGAGTTTTTAATCAGAAATAAAGGACGTGTCTGTAAAAGAGACGAAATTATAGAAAAAGTCTGGGGGATTAACTTTGAGTACGATACAGGTGTAATTGATGTTTTTATTAATGCTATTCGCAAGAAGCTTAATCTGGATAAAGATAATGGATACATCAAAACCATTCGGGGAGTGGGATATATAGCTAACGACTGAATATGAACAATCTATCTTTCAGGAACAGAATTGCACTGAACTACATCATCACAACAGCATTGTTGATTGGTTGCGTATTTTTTACTATCTATCTGGTAGTAGAGTTCAGTGTGTCCGACCATTTGAATGAAGATCTGCAACAAGAAGTCGACCGTCACTCTCAGGAAGTGGAAGTGAAAAACGGAACAATAGCTCTAAAAAGACATAAGGAGTGGATGGAGCGTGAGCATAATACAGTCGGTGTCGATCCTGTATTCATTGAATTTTTGGACATAGAGGGGAATCTGATTGATAAATCCCCCAACCTGAAAGACAGCCACTTGCTTTACGATCCCAATCAAAGAGATAATGTATTTTACAATGGTGAACTTGCCGAAAAAAGGATAAGGCAGGTACAGGTTCCCATTTTGGATGAGAACGGAAAGCGCGTAGGTCATCTTTTGGTGGCAGTTGCACGCGAAGGTTCAGAAGTGGTTTTAGAAACTTTACGGCATATCCTATTCATTACCTTCCCTGTCATTCTTATTATATTGTTCTTTGTTGCACGTTTTATTGCAGGAAGAAGTATTAAACCTATCAATGACATTATTGATACATCGAATAATATCTCACGTGATAATCTTACTGAACGTATCCCATTACCTAACAATAAAGACGAACTGTATATTCTTTCGGATACTATCAATCAACTTCTTGATAGGATAGAAAAAACAATAGAACGCGAAAAGTCTTTTACCTCTTATGCTTCGCATGAATTCCGGACTCCATTGGCTATATTGAAGGGAACTCTTGAAGTGTTGATACGAAAACCCCGCCAACAGGAAGAATACGAAGAAAAAGTAAGATACTGTGTCAAAGAAATCGATCGTTTAAACCATTTGGTAGATGAACTGCTCATCCTTACCCGTTTCGAAAATCAGAAGCAGTCACTTAATCTAGAAGTCGTCTCAGCAAAAGCGCTGATTGAAGAGAGCCTAAAATATCTGTCAAGAAACATCGAAGAGAAGAGTATAAGGGTAAAAACAAATTTTTCATCCGAGGATATTCTTTTCAAGACCGACACTTATCTATTCTCAACGATCATTAGCAACCTTTTATCCAATGCTATCAAATATTCTTATCAGAATGGAGAGGTAAACATCGATTTATTCAAATCTGATTCTGTCATACATTGTGAAATAAAAGATAATGGTATAGGTATTTCTCAAGAGGATTTAGAAAAGATTTTCGATAAATTTTACCGATCTACAGAGCATTCCGATATTAAGGGCTTCGGATTGGGCTTGCCTATCGTAAAAAGATTCTGTTTATTTCTTAATATCCATATAGAGGTAGTAAGCAAACTGAGTTCAGGCACTATAATAAAACTTCAAATTCCTCAATCTTAAGCAAATCTTAAGCAAACTGTTTTAACAAATCTCTACTTTTGCCTGTAATCAGAAAACCAGGTAAAAGGAAGGTAAATGTTAGAAAAGATTATACGGTTCAGCCTCAATCGCAAACTCATTGTATTGCTGTTCACATCGGCCATATTTGCGTATGGGATTTATTCTGTGTTCCATATCCCTATTGGTGCAGTTCCAGATATAACAAACAATCAAGTACAGATTATTACCACATCCACCCATCTTTCTACTGAGGATATTGAACAATTTATTACTTATCCAATAGAAATGGAGATGGCCAATCTACCGGGAGTACAGGAGATCCGCTCTATTTCTAAATTTGGGTTGTCTGTGGTTACCATTGTTTTTGACGAAGATATGGGAACCTATCTTCCCCGGCAGCTAATAGCCGAAAAAATAAAAACAGCATCTGAAATTATCCCAGAAGGTTTCGGATCTCCTGAAATGGGTCCCATATCGACAGGCTTAGGTGAGATCTATCAATATATACTTGATGTAAAGCCCGGATACAAAGACAGATATTCAGTATCGGATTTGCGTACCATACAGGACTGGATAGTCAAACGTCAATTATCGGGTATCCCGGGAGTCGTTGAGATCAATACATGGGGAGGCTACCTGAAGCAATACGAAGTCGCTGTTAACCCATCCCGATTGAAAGCCATGTCCATAACAACGGGAGATTTAGTAACAGCCTTAGAAAAAAATAACAGTATAGCGGGAGGAGCCTATATTGAGAAAGTCAATCAGAGCTATTTTATTCGTGGGGAAGGAAAGATAAGTTCGATCGAAGATATACAAAATATTGTTGTCAAGAATGTGGATGGAATCCCTGTTCTGGTAAAAGATATAGCAACGGTTCGTTTCGGAAGCGCCAATCGTTTTGGCGCAATTACAGGGAACGGGGAAGGAGAAAAAGTTCTTGGCCAGATAATGATGCTCAAGGGAGCTGACTCCAAGCAAACCATCAATGCCGTGAAAGAACGTGTAGAGGAAGTGCAGCAATCACTGCCTGAAGGCGTGTATATCAATGCCTTTCTGGAACGTAGTGAACTCGTTGCCAAAACGACATTTACCATTACCGAAAATCTTATTTTAGGATGTCTGATTGTGATATTCGTTGTGGTACTTTTACTCGGGAGTTTTCGTTCAGGGCTGGTTGTTGCATCTGTAATACCTCTTTCGCTCCTGTTTGCCATTTCCCTGATGAGGATATTCGGAATAGATGCCAATCTGATGAGCTTGGGAGCAATTGATTTTGGTATTATTATAGATGGTGCGATTATTATTGTGGAGTTCGTCTCAGCTCAGATCACGGCAAATGCTTCCAAACTTAGCAATTTACCTCTGTCTGAGAGAAAAAAGGAAACAGACAGAATAACACTGGGCAGCTCATCCACCATGATGAATTCGGCCATCTTCGGGCAATTAATAATCCTCATTGTATTTATTCCCATCCTGTCATTATCAGGTGTGGAAGGTAAAATGTTCCGCCCAATGGCTCTCACATTCAGTTTCGCTCTCATTGGTGCCATGCTGCTTTGTTTGACCTATGTCCCTGTGGCCTCCTCTCTGCTGATAAAACCTCAGGCACAGAAAACAAACAGTATCACTGCCCATTTGATGCGCATATTAACAAAATGTTATTCGCCTGTTATTACATGGGCATTGAAGAACACAAAAAAGACTTTGGCAGGAGCAACCGGATTACTGATTCTGTCCGTTGTGATATTCTCCCGCATGGGGGGCGAATTTATCCCTCAACTGGATGAAGGAGATTTTGTTATTCAGCCTGTGCTGAAAACGGGGACTTCACTGACAAAGACGATAGAGACCACTACATTGATAGAGAAAACAATTCTGGATAAATTTCCAGAAGTGGAGCAAATCGTCAGCCGGATCGGTGCAGCCGAAGTACCTACCGATCCCATGTCGATGGAGGAAAGCGATATTATCGTGAAAGTGAAACCCAAAAGTGAATGGGTATCGGCAAGTTCAAAAGATGAATTGGCGGATAAGATAAAAGAAGCTCTGGAGACTACTATCCCCAACATGGAAATTGAATTTACACAACCCATCGAGATGCGTTTTAACGAGCTCATTTCGGGTACGCGCTCCGACGTGGCCATCAAGGTTTTTGGTGAAGACCTGAGTGTTTTGGCCGAAAAGGCAGAACAGATAAGGCAGGCAATCGCACATGTGGAAGGAGCGGCCGATATTATTGTGGAAAAGATTGACGGACTCCCGCAAATGACTGTCGATTACAACCGTACCCGTATTGCCCAGTATGGACTGAATATCTCGGACATCAACGATATTGTAGCCCTGTCTTTTGCCGGAACCACCGTAGGGAATGTGTTTGAAGGGGAACGCCGCTTCGATCTGGTGATCCGCCTGGAGGAGAATCTTCGGAATGACATCGATGATTTGCGGAATCTGTATGTCCCGCTTCCCGATGGTGGGCAGATCCCCCTGCGTGAATTGGCTAGGGTGGAATATACCGAAGGGCCTGCCAAGATATCGCGAGACGACACCAAACGCCGTGTGGTGATAGGTGTAAATGTAAGGAGCAGGGATATGGAAAGTGTGGTGAAAGATGTTTCGGCCATCATAAATGAAACAATCAACCTGCCTCCCGGATATTATATTACTTACGGGGGACAGTTCGAAAACTTACAGAATGCGAAAGACCGTCTGATGATAGCCGTTCCTATAGCTCTATGCCTCATATTTATCTTCTTGTATTTTGCCTTTGGTTCGGTGAGGGAAACCTTGCTGGTCTTTACAGCCATCCCTCTTTCGGCTGTAGGCGGAATATTACTTCTTTGGTTGAGAGGGATGCCTTTCAGTATTTCGGCGGGAGTAGGTTTTATCGCTTTGTTTGGTATTGCCGTACTGAATGGTATTGTGCTGGTGGAGCATCTCAAAAAATTGAAAAACAAAGGAATGAGAAATGTAGATGAACTGATTCTGAAAGGGACTACCGATAGGCTTCGTCCTGTAACGCTTACTGCTGCCGCAGCAGCACTCGGATTTTTGCCGATGGCCATCTCTTCATCGGCGGGCGCAGAGGTACAACGTCCTTTGGCAACGGTAGTTATCGGAGGATTATTTACTGCAACCCTACTTACAATGGTGGTGCTTCCTGCTTTGTTCAAAATGTTTGATAAAAACCTGACGAAAGATGAAGAAAAGGTTTAAAAATATAGTATTTACCATTCTACTTATATACAGTTCGAGTATTTATTCGCAAAACATTAACCCTGAATTGAATAAGTTGATCGAGACGGCATTTGCCAATAATAAAGAATTAAGTTCGTATTATTTGCAGACCAAGGCTTCTAAAGCAAATATCGGAACAGCTTTTGATTTTGATAAAACGACTGTTTATTATGGATACGATGAAAATAATGTTGCGCCCAACGACAAGGCCTTAAGGGTGTTTGGCATTGAACAGACATTTTCATTCCCTACTGTTTATGGCGCTCGGAAAAAGGTATACAAATCGCAGTGGGAGCAAAATAAGGTGCTGTATGAAATTCAAAAAAACAAACTGGCGCTTGCCGTATCTCTTGTCTACGACCGGATTGTTTATACACAAAACAAAGAAGTGCTATATACCCAACTCGATAGCCTCTATTCTGCTTTTTCAAAGGCAGGAAACCGTAAATTTGAGTTAGGTGAATCTAATTATCTGGAGAAAATTACGGCAGAAGCCAAATCGAAACAAATTCATACAACCTTAATCCAATTAAAAAATCAAAAACAGGCTTTGTACGGACAGCTGAAATCGTTGGCGCAAAGCCAAGAAGACTTTCAGGTATCTGACAATCAGCTGGAAATGTTGCATATAGATGGCGCTGCTACGGGTAAAACATTGCAAAAAAATTATATGGAGACCATCAGTAAAACTTATTCTTCTCAATTGAAGTTACAAAATCAAAGCTGGTTACCCGACTTGAGCATGGAGTTATTTACAGGAACAAACAGAGGTTTGGGATACAGGCAAAACGGCTTTCAGATAGGAGTGGCTATTCCGTTACTCTTTAGCGGAAACACGTCAAAAAGGAAAACAGCTAAGTTGGAGCAACAAAGCTGGGAAGCGATGCGCAGCGACCGCGAGATACAAATGGAAAGTTTCTATATGCAAAAACAGGCTGAACTGAACCAACATAAGGAAATGATTAATTATTACACAGAGAACGGACAGATACTGTCAAAAGAAATTATCAAAACCGCCGATATGAGTTATAAGAATGGCGAAATAGACTTTTTCCAGTACATTCAGAGCCTGGAGAATGCGATCAGTATAGAATCTGATTATCTGGATAGCGTCCTTTCTTATAATCAATCATATCTGGAGTTACATTATTTCAACTTTAACGAATAAGCAATGAAGAAATATTCTTATATACTATTTGTATTGACCGTTGGCTTTTTAAGTTCCTGCACAGGGGAGGGTAAATCTTTGAAGACAGATAATTCCGAACAAGAGGATTCCTCTTTAGTTGAGATTACGCAGGAACAGTTCTCTTCCATGAAAATGGAGATTAGCGCTTTGCAGGAAAGGGAATTTGACAATACGGTAAAAGCATCGGGCAGAATAGATGTACCGCCAAAAAGCAGAGCGAAAGTGACTTCATTTATCGGTGGGTATGTTAAGTCTGTTTCTTTGCAGGTAGGTAACAAGGTAACTAAAGGTCAGCCGTTACTAACCCTGGAAAGTCCGGAATATATTGACTTGCAACAATCTTATCTGGAAATAGCAGGCCAAATGGGGTATCTGAAATCGGAATACGAAAGACAAAAGACCCTTTTTGATGAAAAAATATCTTCCCAAAAGAAATACCTCGAAGCCGAGAGCGATTACAAACGCACAAAAGCCAGCTATGAGAGCCTCCGCCAGAAACTGAATATGCTGCGCATTAACCCACTCCAAGTGGAGCAGGGGACATTTTCTTCCTATATTACTGTTTATTCTCCCATTTCGGGAGATATTACAGCTATCAATGCGAATATAGGTATGGCAATCACTCCAACAGATGTTATTATGGAAATAGTGGAAACACAGGCAATGCATCTGGAATTGGCCGTTTTCGAAAAAGATGTATTCAATCTGAGAAATGGACAGAATATAAAATTTACTGTTCCACAAATAGGTTCGGAGGAATTTGGGGCACAAGTTTCTCAAATAGGGAAATCTGTCGAAGGAAGTGATCGTGTTATCCACGTTTATGCCTCTTTAGATGCTGGAGCCAAGCAAAAATTATTGACAGGCATGTTTGTAGAAGCACAACTTGTTGCCGCTTCCCGAAATGCATTGAGTGTGCCTTTTGATGCTGTTACAACAGAAGAGGGGAACAATTTTTTATTAGTTCTTGAATCGCAGAAAAAGGACATTTACACTTTTCGAAAGGTCTTGGTCAAAACAGGCGAAAGACACGGAGATTGGTTGGAAGTTATTCCTGACAATACGATCAATTCCGACACTAAGGTACTCTTCAAAGGTGTGTATGATGTGATGTAACAATATGGTATAATCGAGAAAACAGCTAAATTATGGAATTGGAAAAGCATTTTGTTACAAAATCCAATTGGTTGCGGGCCGCCGTCTTGGGCGCAAATGACGGTATATTATCCACTTCGAGCATCATCATTGGGGTGGCGGCAGCCAGCGAATCACGCCAGGCTATTATTCTGGCTGCTTTGGCAGGAGCCATTGCCGGTGCCATGTCCATGGCAGCGGGCGAGTATGTATCGGTAAGTTCGCAGGCTGACATAGAGAGATCGGACTTGCTGCGAGAACAAAAAGCGATCGACGAAATGCCTGAAATAGAGCTGAATGAATTGGCAGAAATCTATCAAAAAAGAGGATTGGACGAAGAATTGGCTTTACAGGTCGCGACAAAACTCACGGAGCACGATGCCTTGGCAGCGCATGCGAGAGACGAACTGGGTATCAACGAGATTATGGAAGCAAAACCGTTTCAAGCGGCATTTTCGTCTTTTCTCGCATTCATCATTGGAGCTATATTGCCTTTTATCGTCACCTTGCTTGCCCCTGTAAAAGAGATGATTTATTACCAATATTTTTTCTCATTATTGTTTTTAGCATTGCTTGGTGCTGTTTCCGCAAAAACCGGTGGCTCAAGTATTAAAAAAGCGGTTTTGAGAATCTGTTTTTGGGGGACTGCCGCCATGCTTGCCACCGCCTTGGTTGGCTATGTTTTCGGAATTGCCATCTCCTGAAAATCATTTAATATGTATTATTTTTGTACTTTATTTTTGGAATGAATTACATTTTTTCAATCGCATCTTTCAGCGCTTTCTTCTTTGTTGCATTGCTTCTCGGGAAAAAGCCCAAAACATTGCACGACCGGATTTTAGTTTATTGGCTGGTTTATTTAGGGTTATTTACAGGATTATACTTGTTTTCATCCTTAGAGTTTTTTGACAGAATAAAACAATTCCCCGCTTTTATCGTGTCGTTATTTTTGCTGCATGGTCCTTTCCTCTATCTATACACATCGGCGCTGACATTGGGGAAAAGAAAACTTGTAACGCAGGATTTTCTCCATTTTCTGCCGTTTCTGATATTTGTGCTGTATCTTTTAATCGCTTCCCGCTTCCCCGGTTATTCCGCCGGAATACGTTTAGACCACGTAAGTACGCATATCCGGCCACCCTTGTTTTTCGTTTTCTTACTGTTGATGACCGCCGCATCAGGTCCCCTGTATTTTATCCTTTCCATTGTAAGAGTCCAAAAACACAAGCGCGAGTATATGGATAATTTTTCTACCGCCGAAAAAATTAACCTTAATTGGTTGAGAATACTTTTATACATTTTCGGGATTATTTGGACATTCCTGATCATCATTGCTGTTACACATCATATTTTTCATTATTCATCCATACACTTCTGCATTAATGGTTTGCTCCTTTCTCTTTCAGCATTTATTATCCTTGTAGGTTATTACGGATTGAAGCAAAAAGAGATTTTCGTTCATTTTACGGTTGAGTATCCTGACCATCATTCGCTCCGGGAATATACTACTGTGACCAAAGAAAAATACAGTAGCCTTTTTCTATCCGAAAAGAAAATTGCCGGATATGTTAAAAAAATCAATCGTTACATGGAGCAGGAGAAGCCTTTTCTCAATCCCGACCTGACACTTCCTCTGCTTGCATCGGAATTGGCTATTCCGGCACATCATCTTTCGCGCGTCATTAACGAACAGTTCGAACACAACTTTTTTGATTTCATCAACGGCTACAGGGTGGAGGAGATAAAGAAAAAACTTCTCGACCCTGCCTATGATAATTTTTCTCTGTTGGGCATTGCTTTTGAGTGCGGTTTCAATTCCAAATCGGCGTTTAACCGTATCTTTAAAAAAACGACCGGATTGACGCCAAGCGAATATAAAAAGTCGCAAGCGTAACATCAGTTGAAAAATTCAACGTGCCACTTTACAGAAAAGGTTCTATTTGTTCCGGAAAACAAGTGCCAACTTATAAACTGGGGCGTAAGACTGTTTTTCTCCCACTATCTTTGCATCATAAATCATTTTTAGTAATAATCATTTTTTAATTGAAAGTATGAAAGCAAAAAAAACAAATTCTGATGTAAAAAGATCGGGAAACTCACAAATAGGAAAACGTAATGTACGCACAATCCTATCGGTTATGCTAACCGTATTATTTATGGCTGCCGGTTCTCTTCCCGCTTTTGCACATTGCGACTCTTATGACGGCCCTACCGTTAAGGATGCCCTAAAGGCTCTTGAGACCAACAATGTCAATTTGGTGTTGAAGTGGATCGATAAAAAGCAGGAAGGGGAAATTACCTCTCTGTTCAAAAAAACCTATAGTCTGCGTAATGGTGACAAGGAAGTGTATGCCATTGTGGAAAAACATTTCCTGGAAACTCTTGTCCGCCTGCACAGAAAGACAGAAGGGGCTCCATTCACAGGATTAAAGCCCGCGGGCAGCACAAAGAAGATTGTTCAATTAAGTGACAACGCCTTAAAGAATGAAGATATTGATGGTTTGCTCGAAAAATTGAACAGTCATATCGGTACCAGCCTCCGAAAGAAATACGAGAAAGTAGTTGCGTTGGACAAAGTGAAAGATCAATCGGTAGAAAAAGGGAGGGAGTATGTAGCGGCGTATGTGGATTACACTCATTCGATAGAGGCGCTGCACGATATTTTGGAGCATGGAGGAGGACATCATGCACATTAAAGGCAAGAATATCGCCCAAACCTCAACTTTAAGCGTTTCTAATTAAGAAACGCTTAATCTAAAAAAACGTTAATAAATAGCCAATTAACGATCCTGCTATGACAACGAACGCACTGTTTATTTTGTTAAACTTAAAAGTGAAGCCAAGACTTAAAACAGCAATCAGGATTGTCCTCCAATCCGTGATTATTTCCTGACCCATTGTAAAACAGACCGAGACAATGATAGCAACCGATGCGACATTGACCGCATCCAGAAATGCGGAAAAACCGACCGAACTCCGCATTCGCTTAATCAATGGATTGAGCAGGGCTACAAAGACAAAGGAGGGAAGAAAAATGCCAATCGTAGAGACAACAGCACCCCCAATACCGTTGATCTGGTAGCCGATAAAGGTAACCGAAGAAAAAACCGGTCCCGGGGTAAATTGCCCCACGGAAATGGAGTCAACCAGTTGTTGCCTGCTCAAAAGACCCGTGGCGACTAACTCCGTGTCGAGAAATGCGATCAGCACATAGCCGCTACCGTACAATATAGCTCCGATTTTTAAAAACGAGAGGAACAGGTTCAGATTGGTTGCCGACAGGAAGGCGGAGCTTGTAACCTGCAAAAGAGGAAGCGGGAGAAGCCCAGGCAATTTGTCGGCTTTCCTGTTCCTTTTCATGGCCGACAACAGCGCAAACAGCCCTGCCCCGAACATCAGGTAGATTTCATTGATGTTCAATAATGAAAGGATCAGCACAATGATTCCGATCAGTATCAACTCCGGTGTTTTCAGCGATTTCTTTGCCAGTGGATATACTGCCGAAAGGATAATGGCTATAATCGCAGGTTTTATTCCGTAGATAAACGGTTGCACCTCCGGGAGCTGTCCGTATTGCTTGTACAATACGGCAAAAACGAGGGTAATAAAGACTGCGGGGAGGATAAAGCATGCTCCCGCTACGATCAGTCCTCTCCATCCTGCGCGTGCATACCCGATATGGATAGCCATTTCAGTACTGTTGGGACCGGGTATTAAATTCGTAGCACCCAGCAGATCCAGAAATTCTTGCTCGTTTAACCACTTACGTTTGGTTACCACTTCATGTTGCATCATGGCGATATGTGCCGCTGGACCGCCAAAGGCGGTAAAACCCAGTCGCAGGAATAATTTTGCAAGCTCCTTCACATCGGAATCCTTACTCATATCCTTTTCGTTCATCCCTTAGTCGAATCTATCTTGTTTGTCTAAAAAATACGGAACTCTAATGAAAGCAATTAATCCGATTCCCAGATATAATATTTTTTTCTTAGCCAAAAAGCAACATGTACCAACAGGATAAGTACCGGCACTTCGACAAGCGGACCGACGACACCGGCAAAGGCTTGTCCGCTATGTAAGCCAAATACACCTATGGCAACCGCAATAGCCAGTTCAAAGTTGTTGCCTGTGGCAGTAAATGCTATCGAAGCATTTTTATCATAGGATGCACCCATTAATTTGCCTGCAAAGAAACTAAGGAAGAACATCACCACGAAATAGATCAACAGCGGCATGGCAATGCGCACCACATCCAATGGTATTTGTACGATTATTTCCCCTTTCAGACTGAACATTAACACAATGGTAGATAATAATGCTATCAGGGTAATGGGCGATATGGCAGGAATAAATATTTCTTTATACCATTGTTCGCCTTTTACCTTTACTAATATCAAACGGCTAAGGATACCCATCAGGAAAGGAATGCCCAGATAGACGGCAACCGTTTGGGCGATCGTGCCCATGGATATATCTACGATTGCCTCTTCAAATCCGAATAATGGCGGTAGTTTTGTGATGAATATCCAGGCATAAAAACTGTAAAAGAATACCTGAAAGATACTGTTCAGGGCGACAAGCCCTGCGCCGTATTCGGTATTACCTTCTGACAGCTCGTTCCAAACAAGCACCATTGCAATACACCGTGCAAGACCTATCAGGATAACACCTGCCATATATTCGGGATAATCGTGTAAAAAGAGAATAGCTAGTAGAAACATTAATACAGGGCCGATAATCCAATTCAGGATTAACGAAATAGATACTATTTTTACGTTGGAAAATACGTTTGGCAGTTGTTTATAATCTACTTTTGCCAATGGCGGGTACATCATCAGGATAAGGCCGATTGCCAAAGGGATGTTGGTTGTCCCGCTCGACATGGAATCGATATAACTGCTGAAAGAAGGGATAAAATAGCCCAATCCGACACCGACAGCCATTGCAAGAAATATCCAAAGAGTCAGGTTTTTATCCAGGAAATTCATTCTCTTTTTACTCATGACCCTTTATCTTGTTTTGATACAGTTCGTAGAATGCTTGTTTTATTTCATCCCTTACCCTGATGTATTCGGATTGTATAAATTCGGGCGTTCCTGTTGCTTCGGACGGATCATCAAAACCGATATGTAAGCGGTTCTTTACTTTTCCTGAGAATGTCGGGCAGCTTTCATTTGCACCACCGCAAACGGTAATCACATAATCCCATTCATCATCGCTATATTTTTCTATACTATCGGATGTATGCAGCGAAATATCCACACCTGCATCCTGCATGACCTCTATTGCTTTGGGATTTACCCGTCCGCTTGCTTTTGTTCCTGCGGAATAGACGAATAGTTTGGAGTCGAAAGATTGTAAAAAACCGTGTGCCATTTGGCTGCGGCAGCTATTGCCCGTACAAAGGATCAAAATTTTCATTTCAGTCATTTTTTGTTGTATCTATACCCATAATTCGTATTTCGTAGAACAGCGAATTACTATTGTACAAAAATACCGGAATAAACCTTCCGGCATCTTTATGATATCAGCAAATATCGTCTGTCTTCTGCAATTGGGTGAAAAAGCCTGCGAACAAGCTTTTCGCCTTCTTCCAATTTTTTTCATCAATACAGTATTTAACAGTTGGCAATGTAATCGTTCCTTGTATTAATCCTGCATCTTTTAATTCACTCAAATGCTGTGAAAGCGTACTTTTAGCGATAGGCAATATTTCTGACATATCACCATGATAACAGCATGATTGATTGACAAGCATTTCCAGAATGGCAATACGGATGGGGTGTCCCAATGCTTTGGCAAAGCGTGCAAGCTGCTCTTGCTGGTCTGTTAATCCTTTTTTTGACATAATCAATATTTATTGTTCGCAAATATACGAATAATTTTATCATTCGCAATATTGCGAATGATAAAATAGAAATATACAAATTGGTTTGCTGCATTGAGGATAGGATATTATTGTATGGAAAGAAAAATTTCAAAAGTTTTACTGTAAAAATAATATTTAGTAAATTTGCAAAATAAAGTCGTTCTTTGTATTTTATGCAAAATAGGGCAAAAGATTGAAGGTCGCTCGTTTCTAAACCGTTAGCTGCTAAAGAATTTCTTCTTGCAATTCCCTTGTTTTCAGACTGAAAGACAAAACACTAGGTCTCGCAGTATGGAATGTTAATTCTTTATCGATACCGCATATAACCCCAATTTCCTTAAGATATCCATTCATCTTTTGGTTACTCAAGACAGGCAGAACTTTATCATCAGGTAAAGTACTATCATATTTGTCAAGAATTTGTTTAGGTATATCCAACAGAGGTATATTAAAGTTCACACCGGTTTTTTCACCTTTTCCCATAATCCACAATTTTTCATCGAATGATGTGCGGATATTGGATTTACACAAATTCTTGACATCTATGTATGCAAGTCCTGTAAAACAACTGAAAATAAATATATCCCTTACACGTTCCAGTCGTTCTGTGGAGAACTTCTTCTTCATTATAATATATATTTCCTGTTGAGTCAAATACCCCCTACCAACTTTCTTAATACGGATTTTATAATTCGCAAAGGGATCGGCAGTTATCCAGCCGTTATTTTTAGCGATAATCACAATACGCTTGAAAAATTGCATAAATTTAGCAGTTGTGTTTGAATTACATCCACAAGAGATTAACAGGAAAACCTCAAAACCAGTAAGAAAATGATTCTTCCCTTTTTCCGGTGTAACGTTTACCTCTTTTAAAAGAATCTCATTATAAATATTGAATAAAGTTGTTTTTAATCTTATCAATTACAGAATTGATTTCAACAACCTCACTGGTACGTCCAATAGCCCATCCTGCCTGAACACTCCAGATTGCAGGATCAATCTCTTTTTTTATTCCAAAACGAACTTCCTTTTTATTAATCGTAATTCGACAAAAAATTGGCACGCTCCCATTAGCTTTTTGTTTGTCTCTTTTCAGGAAAAAGAGCACTCTAAATGTACTTCTTATAACTCAAATTTTAATGTGTAAAACTAATTTAACTTTCTCAATTTTAGCATCATGAGAGTACGTCAATAATGGACAGCATAACGCCAATTTCAGACAAATCGTACCCCTTTTCAAAACAACCGGTAGGGGTACGATTTAGAGCGCAAATTATATCCTTTTCTGTCTTAGTATTGACTATTAGACCTTACAAAAAGAAATAAAAAAAACCTACAAGTTATTGAACCTGTAGGTTTTGTCTGATTTTTGTCGCCTTTTGGCTTTATCTTTCAGCGGAGAGAGAGGGATTCGAACCCCCGGAAGCTCTCACTTCAACGGTTTTCAAGACCGCCGCGATCGACCACTCTGCCATCTCTCCTTACAATTTCTCCGAAAATGCGAGTGCAAAGGTATAACTATTTTTGGAAAGAAAAAATAGCTATGTCACATTATTTTTCACTGATTTCGAAAAAATCAATTATTCATTGTATCTTTGTGTAAACTATCAATGAGTCATGTTATTTACCGAACTTCCCCTTTGCGATACCCTGCAGGAAGGCCTGCAGGCGATGAACTTCAGAGAGACTACCCCAATACAGGAGCAAGCTATTCCCGTTATCCTTGAAAAAAAGGATGTGATTGCCTGCGCCCAGACCGGTACAGGAAAGACGGCAGCTTTTCTGCTGCCTTTGCTGAATAACCTGCAGACTGACGCACACGATGAAGGGAAGATCAATGCCATCGTGATGGCTCCGACACGAGAACTGGCCCAACAGATTGACCAGCAGATGGAGGGTTTCTCCTATTTCACACCTTTCTCTTCGGTCGCAGTGTATGGTGGTAACGACGGAGAGGCGTGGGATATACAGAAAAGAGGATTGATGAGCGGTGCCGATGTGGTAATCGCTACGCCGGGAAGGCTTCTGTCGCATATCAATCTCTATAATATCGATTTTTCGGGGGTGAAGTACTTTATCCTGGATGAGGCGGACAGAATGCTGGACATGGGATTCCATGACGACATCATGAAGATTGAAAAGTTACTTCCCAAAGAACGGCAGACCATCATGTTCTCGGCTACCATGCCGCCCAAGATACAGCAACTGGCAAAGAGCATCCTGCGCGATCCGGTGGACATCACCATTGCCATTTCCCGTCCGCCTGAAACAATCCTGCAATCGGCCTACATCTGCCATGAGGCACAGAAGATCAATATTGTCAAATATCTCTTCAAAGAGAAAGCGCCCAATAAGGTAATTCTCTTTTCCGGTTCAAAACAGAAAGTGAAAGAGATTGCCAAGATATTAACACATATGGGACTATCGGCAGGAGAGATGCACTCCGATCTCGATCAGTCTCAGCGCAATCATGTGATGCATGAGTTCAAAAATGAACGGGTGAATATCCTGGTGGCGACTGATATTGTTGCCCGCGGCATCGACATTGATGATATCACTTTGGTAATCAACTTTGATGTACCTTACGACGCGGAAGATTATGTACACCGTATCGGTCGTACGGCCCGCGCCGGCGATTCGGGCATGGCCATCACCTTTGTATCGCCCGAAGAGCAGTACCGTTTTTCCAAAATCGAAGAGTTTCTGGGAAAAAAGATATACCGGATTCCTGTTCCTTCGGAATTGGGGGAAACACCGGAATATAACCCTGTCCGTGATAACAGAAGAGGAGGCGGATCCTCTCGTTCAGCAAAAGGAAGCGGGAAAAAGGGAACAGGTTCAGGTAAGAAAGGTGAAAAATTATCGGGAGAAAAAACTGAGAAATCAGGAGACTCCAGAAATACGGAAAAACCAGAAAATTCAAGAGGATCTGGGAAAAGTAACAAATCACATCCGGATCGGAATGTCCGGAAAGAGGGCGGAACACCTCGCCCGGAGAGACAAACTCCGGAAAATGAAGCATTACATCCCAAAGGCAATTCACAACCAAACGAGGCTCCTCACACCGAGAGAAACCTGAAAGAAGGACAAGCATCCCAAAAACAAGGCACACAAAAGAAACAGCGTGGACCTAAAAGGGAAGGAATCCCACAACAACAGAGGGTGTCCGGAGAAAGAGAGCAGGGATCATCCCGTGAACAAAGTAACTCAGAAAAACCCCATAAACAAAGGACACTACGGAATTCCGATTCTCCGGCAACAGATACTTCCAAGAAAAATCCATCTACGAGGAACTTCTCAGAAACAAAACGAGTTTTGACACCCCAAAAAGCTGATGTAGCGCCGGAACAAGCTACTGATGGAAAGAAATCAAAAAGGTGGAGTTGGTGGCCATTTGGGAAGAAATGATTGGGATAATACTGATTACACCGCTTTCTGCTCCAGTTGGATGATCTCCATCCCCCGAAGGATGGCCTCTTCGTTCATGGGTAAAAGTTTATGATGACGCTCCGGAAGAGATTTTTTCAGGCCTTCCATCACATTTTCCACCTCCACCATAGGCGATATCTTGAGCAATCCACCCAACACGATCATATTAAATACTTTGGTATTATTCATCTTCATAGATTCGTCCATTGCATTGATGCGAAAGACGTTGATATCTGTCCGTTCTACTTTCTTATGGATACCATATCCATCATAGATCAGCGTCCCACCCGGTTTTACTCTTCCTTCAAATTTTTCGAGTGAGGGTTGGTTTAATACTATTGCAATATCGTACTGGTTCACCACAGGCGAACTGATGGGTTCATCGGAAATGATGACCGTAACATTGGCTGTGCCGCCCCGTTGTTCCGGACCGTAAGCCGGAAACCATGATACTTCTTTATCCTCCATGATTCCCGAATAGGCGAGAATCTTCCCCATCGAGAGCACACCCTGCCCTCCAAAACCTGAAATGACTATCTCCTGTAACATTATATATCTTTACTTTAGATGTTTTTCAAATCACCAATGGGGTATACCGGAAACATATTTTCCACCATCCAATCGTTAGCAGCCGCAGGTGTCATTTTCCACCCGGCATTACAGGTAGAAACCACTTCCACGATAGAGGTTCCTTTTCCTGCCATGGAATTTTCAAAAGCTAGTTTGATCATCCGTCTTGTTTTTTTCACCGCTGCTGCCGTATGTACACTCACGCGGGTGGCAAGACAAACACCATCGAGTAGTGCCAGCAGATCGAGTATCTTCAGAGGACCACCCATAGTTTGCACATCGCGTCCGTCGGGGCTGGTCGATGTAACCATATTGCTTAAAGTAGTGGGAGCCATCTGTCCACCGGTCATCCCGTAAATACCGTTATTGATAAAGACTATGGCTATATTTTCACCACGGTTGGCTGCATGAATAGTCTCTGCCGTCCCGATCGCGGCCAAGTCCCCATCACCCTGGTAAGTAAATACCATTCTGTCGGGCAACAACCTCTTAACAGCCGTGGCCACCGCGGGAGCACGCCCGTGGGCTGCTTCCTGCCAGTCGATATCGAGATATTTATAGGCAAAAACAGCACACCCTACAGGTGCGACACCGATGGTCTTCTCCTGTAAGCCTAATTCCTTGATCACCTCCGCAACCACTTTATGCACTACTCCGTGGGAACATCCCGGGCAATAATGCATATGATTATCGTTCATCAATTCCGGTTTTGCATAGACCAGGTTTTCAGGACTTACTATATCGCTTGCATTCATACGATTAATTTATTTTTTCTTGTTGGTGTATGGAACTTTTTCGTTAAACGGGAGCAGAGTAAATTTATTTACTTTGCCGAGTGTAGAAAAAATCTAACTTTAGTGAACTCACTTTTTACTGAATCTAAATATCAGATAAAACAGGATGGCTGCTCCACCAAAATACCAGGTAAGTTTCATATCCTGGTTAGAGGAGAAATAGACTATTATTGTCCCCACAAAGGCAAGCATAAACAACACCATGAATATATTTCGTATTTTGGGATCCATATTTCGTAATTTATCTATTTGACCACTTTTTCTTTTAACGCATCGAGCACACCATCGGGTGTAGGTACGATTCCTCCCAATCGTCCGTAGTGCTCCACGGGTATTTTTCCGTTCACCGCAAGGCGTACATCCTCCACCATCTGTCCCGCATTGAGTTCCACGGTAAGCATCCCTTTCACTTTATCTGCATAACTATGCAGTATCTTACCGGGGAAGGGCCACAGTGTAATGGGTCTGAGAAGTCCGACTTTGATTCCTTCTTCCCGCGCCATTTCAATCGTCTTCAGACAGATGCGTGCTGCGGATCCGAAAGCGACCAACAGGTAGTCGGCATCGTCGCATTTCACCTCTTCATACAGCACTTCATTCTCTTCCACGACACGGTATTTCGCCTGGAACCGTTCGTTATTCTTTTCCATCAGTGCCGAATCGAGTTCAAGGGATGTGATGATATTAGGTTCCCTGTCCGGTGTTTTTCCGAGGGTTGCCCATGGACATTGGGATCTGACCTCTTCATCGGTCCGTCTGCGCCGGAATTCAGGAAGCCTCACCTTCTCCATCATCTGTCCGATCACACCATCGGTCAGTATCATGGCCGGATTGCGGTATTTAAACGCCAGTTCGAAACCGAGCGCTACGAAATCAGCCATCTCCTGCACAGAGTTGGGGGCAAGGGTAATTAACTTGTAATCTCCATGTCCACCCCCTTTCACCGTCTGGAAATAGTCGGCCTGTGATGGCTGGATCGTCCCCAGACCGGGACCGCCTCGTTGTACATTCACGATGAGACAGGGTAACTCTGCTCCCGCCATATAGGAGATACCTTCCTGCTTCAAGCTGATACCCGGACTGGAAGAGCTGGTCATAGAATATTTACCGCAGGCAGCTCCACCATACACCATATTGATAGCAGCCACCTCACTTTCGGCCTGTAGTACCACCATTCCTGTCGTTTTCCAGGGAGCTGCTTCCATGAGTGTCTCTATTATTTCCGACTGAGGGGTGATAGGATAACCGAAATAACCATCTACCCCATAGCGTATAGCAGCATGGGCAATGGCTTCGTTTCCTTTCATCAAAGAAATTTCTTCTGACATAATATTAGTTTTGTTACTGTTCTCTTTCGGAAAATGATCACACCATCTTCTTCCGATAGACTGTAATACATCCTTCCGGACATACAAATCCACAGTTCGCGCATCCGATACAATCATCGGGACTCTTCATATAGGCATAATGATATCCGCGGTCATTCACTTCGCGCGGCTGTAAATCTAATGTATCGGTAGGACACGATACAACGCAGAGATTACAACCCTTACAGCGACCCGTATTCACCTCCACATAACCCTTGACTTTTCCCATTATTAGATGTGGTTTTTTAATTGTCTGTTACAAAAGTAACAGTTGTTTTCAAACAACTCAATTTTTCTATGTTAATTTTTCATCTTATGTTAATAGTTTATTCGGGTAACTAAAGGCCTCCGCTTTAGTTACCCTGATGATGCAAAAGTTTCTATTGATGAGTCTTGTGGATACTTCTGCTCAGCAGGGCGTAAATTTCCCTCTTCTGAGGGTCATTTAACAGCTCCTGATGTTTCCGGATCACTTTTTCATCGAACCGGACAGCAGGGCCTGTTTGTGCTGTATGGGGATCCATCTTCGTCGCTTTGGCAGCTGTTTCAGTGATCAAAGGATTCAACAAATGATATGAAATTCCCTCTTCAACCATTATTTCTGATGCAAGCGCATACATGTGATTGGTAAAGTTACAGGCAAAAACGGCTGCAAGGTGAAGGAAACGCCGTTTATCGCCGGAAAGCAGATGGACGTTTCCGGATATCGTTCCAGCCAATTCCTTCAATAGAGCAATTGTCTCTTCACTCTCCCCCTCTATAAAGAGTGGAATATCCCTAAAATTCAATACTCTGTCCCTGCTGAATGTCTGTAACGGATAAAGCACTCCCCTTTCCTTATGCGGGGAAAGTACCGAGACAGGGATACTTCCCGCCGTATGTGCCCATACACCTGTAGTCGGCGGCATTTGAGATACGATATCCGGCAGGGCATCATCCTTTACTGAAAAAATATAAAGCCCGGCAGAGCAATGGATAGCATCCAAGCCACTGATCGGCTCGGCCCCAACCTTAGAGGCAAGCTGTTCCGCATTCTTTATAGTTCGACTATACACCTGTACAATCTTGTGACCCGCTCTATTTAGCGCCATGGCCATATGGGTAGCCACATTACCTGATCCCAGGACTACAATCTCCATAACACGAATGAATTACATTTATCGATAACTTCCATTCATCCCTGCCATCTTAATTCCTACTCTTTCCACCCCACGTAACAACTCTTCCTCCATTCCGTGGCGGATTACAAGTTGGTAGTTACAGGCCGAATCCCGTGGAATGAAACTACGGTAAGGCAAAGACAACTGGTTCAATCCTCCGACGCTACCTCCCAGCCATTTCCCATGTTCATCGGCTAAGATACAACGAAGGGTATCGGTATGGAAAAGAGAATCCGTCAGGTTGTGATCTATAAATAACCAGAGATCCCGGTAAAGGTAACTGCGATTGGTCGTCAGCTCCACCGTCACATTATATTCCACAGCGGGAGGAGGTAGCAATGAGTCAATCTTAAAAACAAGCACAGAGTCACGATACCACTTCCCGTCTTCAATATGGTGAAACCGGGAATAGGCCTCTCCTCCCGAACAGGAGACAAAAATAGCAAGAAGAAGGCCGGCAAATAGTATAAAGATATTACTCTTTGTCCTCACCCGGAGATTTTCTGTTTCTGGGTTTTCTGTTTTCTGAAAAATTATCGGGGCGTTTTTTCCGGGGTTTCCTCCTTCTCCTACCCTGGTTTTCACCCTGGCCATCGAAACGGGTAATGCTCTGGTCTCCGAGAATATCTCCGGGATACGCTCCATTATTACCGGATTTTTCCTCGGTTTCCACAGTCAGTTTGAGCGGTTTTTCCCCTTTCTTATTCATTTTGATGATTTCAAACACACGATCCTTGTCAATAGTCACTAAATTGGCGGCATTGTACTTATCTGACGAATAGGTGATCTTACCGGCGAAGACATCGGTTTTGAAATGGTAATAGCTGGCATCTTTTGTTTCCAGCACGATCTCACGCGAAGGCAGTGCACGTTGTGCCTCCACATAAGCATCCACTTCATAGTTCATGCAACACTTCAGTTTTCCGCACTGCCCTGCCAGTTTCTGGGGATTGATAGATATATCCTGGCATCTGGCAGCAGAGGTAGAGACCGATACAAAACTCGACATCCAGCGACTGCAACACATCTCGCGCCCGCACGGACCGATTCCGCCGATACGACCGGCTTCCTGACGTGCGCCTATCTGTTTCATCTCAATTTTCACTCTGAATTCCGCAGCCAACACTTTGATAAGTTGGCGGAAATCTACTCTCTCATCGGCAATATAATAGAAAATGGCTTTGTTCCCGTCGCCCTGGTATTCCACATCACCGATTTTCATTTTCAACCCCAGTTCTTCGGCGATTTCCCTGGAGCGTATCATGGTAGACTGTTCTCGTGCTTTTGCCTGCTCATATTTCTCCAGGTCGGCGGGACGAGCTATCCGGTAAATCCGTTTCAGTCCCCCGTTGACATCATCCCTGAAGTTGTTTTTCTTCATCTGCAACTCGACCAGCTTTCCGGTCAGTGTCACAGTACCAATATCGTGTCCGGGTAAGGCTTCTACAGCCACTACATCACCCTGTTCGAGTTGAAGGTCATTACTGTTGATATAATAACCTTTACGAGTATTTTTAAACTGCACCTCCACCATCTTTGTGGCCTTTTGCAGTTCGGGAAAATCGTGTAACCAGTCGTAAACGTGAAGTTTGTTATTGTGACGGGTACATCCCCGGCAACTCTTTGTATTTCGTATAGTAGTAGCACTCAATGGCGCTATATCCGCTAATCTGTCTGCTAATTGTTCTTTGTCCATATATATAAACCGCCTTGTTTTTCCTGGCGGGAGAATTAAATTTGAATGGATCAGGGATCGACGCAATAAAAATTTGCGCTGCTAATTCCTAAATCTAAAAACTAAAATCCTAAATCTGAACGCAAGTTACAAAATTATTTTCTTAAAAACATCGTCACTTTCAGACAAAGATCAAGGAAAATAATTTTAGCATTGCCATTTTGTTCTATCTGGCGGTAAGCAAGAGAAAACTCCTCGCTCAAAGATTCTATATTTTTTTCGTTGATGAAAGGGGCAAACCGTTCGCCGAACTGCCACTCGTCATTGTTCAGGTATACCATTCCCGGTTCTTGGAGATTACTCACAAAATATTCCCTGAACAGTCTCAACGAATAGAGCAGGTAGCTTTTCTGCATTTCCCGGCCGATCCCGGCAATCTCAAAAGCAATCTCTTTAATGGCCTTAATTTTGCCGGAGAAAGCGTTGCGCATCATCTGCCTGAATAGTTCAAAAAAGTATTCGGTATGTTCGGATGCCTGTATTATTTCGATAGCTTTGGTGAAACTTCCATTGGCTATATGCGCCGTTGAGCGAGCTTTTTCATTGTCCAATCCGAATTTCTGTTGCAATGCCACCACCATCTCATCTTTTTCTATGGCACGGATATGCAGCGGCTGGCAGCGCGACCAGATGGTCTGCAGTACATTTTCCCTATCCTCTGAAACCAAAAGGAAAATTGTATACTCGGGTGGTTCCTCAACCAGCTTCAGCAACTTATTGGCACACGCCTCATGCATTTTCTCCGGTAGCCATATGACCATGATCTTGTATGGTGCCTCATACACTTTAAGATTGAGTTTGCGGATGATCTCATCGCTCTCTTTGGAATAGATAATTCCCTGCGCATTTTGAGCATCAATAAAGTTAAGCCAGTCGTTCAGATTGAAATAGCGATGCTCCGACAAGAATTCCCTCCATTGAGGCAGGTACTGGTCACTCACTTTCGATTTCACTACGGGAAATACAAAGTGTAGGTCGGGATGTGCCAGTTTGTCGAATTTATGGCACGACGGACATTCACCACAAGCATCTTCGGCACCCCGGTTGCTGCAATTCAGATATCTGGCGTAAGCGATGGCCAGGGGCAACTTCCCCACTCCTTCCGGTCCGTAAAAGATACGGGCATGAGGAATAAATCCCTTCCTCACCGAATTGATCAGGTGTTCTTTTACATCGTGGAGCCCTATGACATCGCGAAAATACATCAGTATATCTCCTTTGCTACCCTACGTACGCTCTCTGTTGCCATCAATGAATAGAAATGAATGCTGGGAACCTGATTGCGGATCAGTTCCTTACACTGCGTAATACACCATTCCACACCTACCTCTTTTGCCTCATCATCATCTTTACACTTACGAAGCGCTACAGCCAGTTCTTCGGGAATATCAGAACGGAAGATACGGGGCAGTGCCGTAAGTTGATTCTTCAGGTGGATTGGTTTGATCCCGGGAACAATAGGTACATTGATCCCTACTTCACGACAGCGTTTCACGAAGTCAAAGTATTTGCTATTATCGAAAAACATCTGAGTCACAAGATATTCGGCACCATTATCCACCTTCATTTTGGTATAATAGATCTCCGACTCCATATTGGGCGACTCCTCATGTTTTTCGGGATAGCAGGCCATACCATAAGAGAAAGGCTCTTCAGGGGGAGTGAACGAGGATCCGTCAAATGTAATCCCTTCATTGAAGTTATTCACCTGCTCCTGAAGACCGGTAGCATGTTGATGGCAGTCCATTTTCCGCTGTTCTGCATCCAGTTTTTTTGTATCACCCCTAAGTAACAGTAAATCGGTAACTCCCAAAAAGGAGAGGTCGATCAATGCATATTCGGTCTCTTCTCTCGAAAAACCCTGGGAGATGATATGAGGCACTGCCCGTATCCCGTATTTGTTTTGTATTGCTGCAGCGATAGCTACTGATCCGGGACGTCTCCGTACATTCACTTTCCGGTAAGTACCGTTCTCATCTTCCTTATAAATACTTTCACTGTGGTGTGTAGTTATATTGATATATTTTGGGTCGAACTCCTTCAGGCGGTCGATAGCATTGTACACCTGCTGAATACTGTTTCCCTTTAACGGGGGCAATAGTTCGAACGAAAAAGCAGTCTTCCCTGTATTGTTAATTAATTCCGAAACCCTCATCTTACATTGATTTGATGATCCCGACAAGCCGGGACAAGTTATGATGATTTTTTTGATTGTTTACCACTAAATCATCCGAAAGCACTAATTAAAAATAGCCCTGACCACATCCATACCGTTTGCATACAGCACCAATCCTAAAAGCAGGATCATACCTGCCACCTGGGCATACTCCATAAATTTCTCGTTGGGCTTCCGCCGGGTGATCACCTCATAAATAAGGAACATCACATGGCCTCCGTCGAGTGCCGGAATAGGCAGTATATTCATAAAGGCAAGGATCACCGACAGGAAGGCGGTCATCATCCAGAATGCCTGCCAGTTCCACTGTGCAGGGAAGAGGTTTCCGATCGCTCCGAATCCGCCTAAAGAAGAAGCACCCGCTTTGGTGAACACATATTTGAACTGTGCCACGTAATCCTTCAATGTCTGTATACCCAATCTGACCCCTGCCGGGAATGACTCGAAGAATCCATACTCAATCGTAACGGTCTGATAAACCTGTCCCAATCCCATTGCATAGAAACCTAAAGTTCCGGCTGAATCCACCTCTATAGTTGCGGTTTGTAATGTTCCGTTCCGGTAATAATCGAGCGTAACCTGTTGGTTGCGATTGTCGTCGAGGACCGCCCGCAGGTCACTGAAAACCGGTGTAGCCATACCGTTCACCCCCACAATACTGTCACCGGTAGTCAGTCCCGCCCGATCGGCGGCACTTCCCTCCATTGTCTGATATACAACGGCAGGTATCCTCTCAACGGCAAACCCTTCTTTATCTTTCAGCAGGTTTTCCATCAATCCTTCCTGCATGGTCAGTTGCACTTCCTCACCATTACGCAATACTGTCACCTTTTCTGCATTGGCTACATCAAGCAGTGTACGCACACCGAAGCGTTGCAGTTCCTTATTGTCGGCCCTGAGCAAAATATCCCCGTCCTGAAAGCCTGCCCGGTGTGCCGCCTGGCTGAACTCCATCCCTTGAGTCACATTTTTCAGGGGAAGATAGGTATCATTCCAGGTAAAGAGCACCATAGAGTAGATAAAAAATGCCAGCAACAGGTTGAAAACTACACCTGCAACCATTACCAGCAGTCGTTGGCCTGCAGGTTTAGAGCGAAATTCCCACGGCTCTGCGGGACGCGACATCTGTTCCTTGTCCATCGACTCATCGATCATTCCTGCTATTTTCACATAACCACCCAGGGGTAACCAACCGATACCATATTCGGTATGGCTGTTTTTGGGTTTGTAGCGGAAGAGTGCGAACCAGGGATCAAAGAAAAGATAAAATTTCTCGACCCTTATCTTGAACATCCTCGCAAAGATATAATGTCCGAACTCGTGTACAACCACCAATATCGACAAACTCAAGATGAGTTGTAACGCCTTAATTAAAAATGTCTCCATTCAGTTATTATTGCACACACCTTACCGGTGGTGCTACTTTTATCAATTAGTAAATTCAATTATTTGTTCTCTTGCTATTACTCTTGCTTCGGCATCGCTTTGCAGATAGTCACTTAACGACGGTGATTGCATGAACGATACTTTCTGCATGGTTTTTTCTATCAAATGGCTCATTTGCATATAGCCTATTTTTTCCTGTAAGAACAGTTCCACCGCCACTTCGTTGGCAGCGTTCAGTATACAGGGCATATTCCCGCCTGCTGCAATCGCCTCATAAGCAAACAAAAGACCGGGAAATCTATCCGTGTCGGGCGTTTCAAATGTCAGCTGCGACAATTCGAGGAAATCCAGCGGCCTGACATCCGACCTGAGCCTGACCGGATATGAAAAGGCATACTGGATAGGCATACGCATATCGGGATCTCCCAACTGGGCTATCACAGAACGGTCTTCGAACTGTACCATAGAGTGAATGATGGACTGGGGGTGTATGAGTACTTCAATCTGAGACGGTTCCACCCCAAACAACCATTTCGCCTCAATCACCTCTAACCCTTTGTTGATAAGGGTAGATGAGTCGATAGTCACTTTTTCACCCATGCTCCAGTTAGGATGAGCCAGCGCTTCTTTCCGGGTCACATGTAGCAACCGCTCTTTTGAGAAAGTGCGGAAAGGTCCTCCCGAAGCGGTAAGCAATATTTTTTCGATCTTGTTATCACCCTCACCGTTCAAACACTGGAAAATAGCTGAATGTTCCGAATCTACCGGCAGGATAGGTGTTCTATGCTTTAGTGCCAACGAAGTGATCAATTCTCCGGCTACGACCAATGTCTCCTTATTGGCCAGAGCAATGGTCTTTCCGGCTTTTATCGCATTTATTGTAGGCTGCAGACCCGAAAAACCGACCATAGCTGTAAGTACCATATCGATCGGTTCGTCCTGCACCACCTGCTCGATGGCCTTGCTTCCACACCACACCTTAATGGGCAGGTCACTCAACGCATCTTTCAATTGATCATATTTCGATTCGTTGGCAATTACCACTACTTCGGGGAGATAAATCCTAGCCTGCTCTATAAGTAATTCAACCCGGTTATTGGCAACCAGCGCATAAGCTCCAAACCGGTCCGGGTGACGGGAGATAACTTCCAACGCCTGCGTGCCGATTGAACCTGTTGAACCTAAAATGGCAATATTTCGTTTTCCATCTTCCATATCGGGATTGCTTATCTACTATAAAGCCTGCAAAGATAATAAAAATTTGGTGTGGTTTTTTCCCTAATCTGCGGAAGAGCCACGATTATTAGCAGCTTTCCGGATTCACTCTTCGATCAGTCCATCCGGAAGAAACATCTCTATCAGATTCTCCTCTTCATCAATAGCTTCTATGAAATCCTCGGTAGCCGGGATCAGATATTCCTTTTGATCATTTTTCACCACGAAGAGTACATTCATGGTGGAATTGTCCACTTCTTCTATAATACCCAGCCGCTTTCCATGCTGATCAATGACTGTAAAACCCGTAAAGTAATCCCAATCGGTCGTCTCCTGCTCTGCCTGTAATTTCACCAGGTCGCGTGGAAGATAAACATCTGTGTTGACATATCGTGCCGCCGCTGTCTCATCGTCGACATCTTCGAACTTCACCCGGGCTGTTACATCGGTTGAGTAGGTAAATTCCTCCACAAAGAAGGGTACGTGAATACCCTCTATCTCCAGAAAATAGTATTCCGTATCTATATCGGCATACTCAGCCTTACGGAACCGGATAATGATTTCACCCTTTATCCCGTATGGTTTCTGTGTACTCCCAACCTGAAGGATATCTTTCCTGGAAATCACCTTTTTATTTTCTACGTTGATATTTGATATTTTTCAGCTTATCCCGGTTGGTATTTACTTTCACCTCGGGAATCACATACTCTTCCGAGTCAATCTTTATTTTGCCTTCCGATAGTAGGTAGAGGTCGTGAAATATCTTCTGATCATCCGCCTCCTTGTTCCATTGGGAATAAGAGCGCTTCATCTGGCTGAGTAACAGCTTCACCAGATAATTTTTCTTCTCCCCTTCCTCCATATTGGCGGCGATCTTGATCATTCTTTCCATGATCTTGCCATAATGGCGATATTGCATTGTAGGCCTGCTATAATCAAGATGTCCGGGAGGGGTATTCAGTTCCTCCCTGGTAATCACTTCATAGGGGTATTCAATATCGAGCTTAAAATCGGACATAATGGCCAGATGATCCCACAGAATATGTTTGAAATTGTTCACATCACGAAGGTGAGGAAACATACTCCCCATAATATCGATAACGGTATAGGCACACCTTTTGCGCTCTTCGGGATTTTCAATTCCCACGCAGTGATCCACCATATTCTGGATATTACGCCCATATTCCGGCAGTGCCAGCTTTTTCAATTGTGTGTTGTATTGCATATTTCTATTGTTATTCTATTGTTGTTCGGTTGTTATTGTTAATTATGTGCAAAGCACTTTTTCTCCTTTTCACCTCAATTTAAGCACATCTCCCTCTTCAGGAATATATTCGTAACTCTTCTTGTTAAGCCGGTATAAATTACGCAGTTGAATACCATATTTTTGAGAAATACTGTACATGGATTCCCCTACCTGTACGGTATGGAATTCATAGGGCTTATCGGCACGTGTTTTCTTTTTCTGGAAATATACAATATCTCCTTCACTCAGGGGAAAATCTTCAGGAACTTCGTTGAATTTCAACAGGTCTCTTTCCTTGAATCCGAATTCCCGGGCTATGTTGGCGAATGTATCACCATCAACCGCGACCACATATACCAGACCGTGAGTGATATAGGGTTGATGTGTCCAAGTTACCCGTGCCACTTCTCTTTTGCGTTGCTCATCCCGTTCCTTCCGACTGACCCCTTTCCGGTATTTTTTATCATCGAAACGGTAGAGTTCATAATCCTCTATCAGTTTTATCAACTTATTGGCATACGCCCTGTCGGTGGCATAACCCAACTTTTGAAGCCCCCTTGCCCATCCCTTGTAATCAGTAACAGAGAGATCGAACAAGGTTTTATAACGGCTGCCATAGGCCAAGAACTCAGAGTGATCCTGATAAGAATCCTCAACATTTCTATATTTCCTAAAGCAATCATTGGGCGTATCGTCGGCTGCATATACCGTTCCACCATCCCATCCGCGATGACATTTAATCCCGAAATGGTTGTTAGAACGGCGAGCCAGGTCACTCATTCCCGCTCCCGACTCGAGTATTCCCTGCGCCAGTGTAATGGATGCAGGTATTTTATATTTCTCCATATGCTCTATCGCCAGGTCGCTGTATTTACGAATGTAATTCTCATAAGTACTCACCCTGGCCTGTGCTGAAAGGTGATGTGCAGGAGCAAATAAAAAGGAGAAAACGACAAAGAGCGGTAAAATATATCTATATTTGCGAAACAAATTTTGCATTATGAAAGAAATCAATTTAGCCACAAAGATAGCTGTTTATCTTTTAGAGGAATGCTCCGAAATGGAAAAAAAACTTATCGAAGCGGCAAAAGAGGCCACAAAAAATGCATATGCTCCCTATTCAGGGTTTAGGGTAGGTGCCGCAGTTTTGTTGGCAAATGGCAAAATCATCTCAGGCAACAACCAGGAGAATGCAGCTTACCCATCGGGATTGTGTGCTGAGCGGACCACCGTTTTTTTTGCCAATGCCTCCTATCCTGATCAGAAAATTGTAGCCATCGCCGTAGCGGCCTGGCATAATGGGTGCTTCACCGACGATGTGATCACGCCCTGCGGTGGTTGCCGACAGGTGCTCTTGGAGGCGGAGAACCGCTTCAAGGAGCCTATGAAGGTATTGATGTACGGCAACAAGGGCGTCTATATGCTCGGGAGTGCAAAAGACCTGTTACCGCTCAGTTTCGGAGATGAGATGTTAAAATGACGCTTCATAAAGTGTTACCAGATACCACTTTCTATCAATCAATGCAAAGTAGTAATCGGCATAAATACCATTGTTGATTCCTCGGATCTCCACCACAGCGGTATCTTTCCCGTAGCGCACGCCTTGATAATACTGATCGTAAGGACGTGTCAGGTAAGTACTATCATAGGTAAGATCGAGCAATTCCCATTCATATCTCCCGATTGTCTCCTCCATAGGAGCCATCCCCTCATCTTCATCATCAGGGACAATCACGTTGATCGGGAACTTGATCCGTTCCAACTGGAAAGACTCCTGGGTACTGAATTTACGGATAAACTGATCGAAATTCTCCTCACCCGAGATAGTTTCCTGTCCACTGTCTGCCATGTTTGCTTCCGTTTCAGTCCCTCCTTTACCCGCCACACGCCCTTTCTTTTCCGTAGCCTCCGTGCAGGAGAAAATGAAAAAGGCAAGCAAGCAAAAAAAGATATGATTCGAAATTTTCATTGCTGAGTAGTCCTTTATTGATCCGGTTTTGATTCCGACTATTTGTTATTACAACGCAAAGGTATAAAAATTAGGATGATAATCAAAGAGTAATCCCACTATTTTTATTTCCTCCCACATCCGTAAAGAGTAAAAGAAAATATCCTTATCTTTGCTTTTATAAAAATCAGTACTGAATGGATCTTCAAACGGAAATAAGCCATTTATTTTCTGCACAACAGGCAGACTGGGAGCAATTAAAAAATGGTATTTTACAGATGGATAATCTGCGGGAAAGAGAGTTTGCATGGGGAGGTGATTACCAGGTAAAACTACAGTTCAATCCTGCACGGATGGTCTCTACTTCAGCGTCTATCACTAAGGAAGCGCTTGAAAAGAGGCCCTGTTTTTTATGTGAAAGCAACCGACCTCCTCAACAAAGAGGGATTCCGTTCATGGAAAAATATATTATTCTCTGCAATCCGTTTCCCATACTTAGGAATCATATTACAATCCCCCTCCATTCACATGTACCCCAACGTATCCGTAAAAAAACGGAAGACATGCTCACACTGGCTGAACAACTCCCCGATTATCTGATCTTTTACAATGGCCCGAAATGTGGCGCATCAGCACCCGATCATTTCCATTTACAGGCAGGACTCAAAGTTCCTTTGCTCATGCAAGGCGATAACGAACTTCGTTCATGCCTGCAAATCGAAAGTGAAAAAAGAAGTGAAGCACAAGAGCTTTTTGAGGATGTATATCAATACCTGCATCAACTGCAACCGGAAGAGGCGGAACCCATGATGAATGTAATCGCCTTTACGGAAGATAATAAATATAAACTCCACGTCTTTCCGCGTAAAGCACACCGTCCGGGGCATTATTACGAAAAAGGGAAAAAACAATTGCTTATCAGCCCCGGTGCGCTTGATATGGCAGGACTGGTGATATGTGTAAGAGAAGAGGATTTTGAGAAAATCAGCAAACAAGACATTGAAGATATTTACTCCCAGGTATCCATGCCTGTTATTTGAAACGGGAAAAGAGACCGGCAACGAGGTTCAATGCCATAACAGTACAATATTATCATAATAATGGAAAAATCAGAAATTATTTTACTCAATATCAACGGAGAAGACAAACCAGGCCTGACCGCTGCCCTTACAGAAATTCTGGCCAGACATGGTGCATTTATTCTTGACATTGGGCAATCGGATATACACCGGAATTTGTCATTAGGTATCCTATTCAGGTCGAAGACCAATATTTCCGGTGAAATAATGAAGGACCTGCTCTTCAAAGCCTACGAGATGGATGTGAATGTCCGATTTACTCCTATTTCTGACGAAGAATACTCCAACTGGGTGGGCCTGCAGGGCAAGAACCGCTATATCATCACCCTTTTAGGAAGGATACTCACTGCCAAACAGATTGCAGCCGTATCGAAAATCATAGCAGAACAAAATCTCAATATCGATAATATAGTGCGCCTGACCGGCCGTATCCCACTCGACGAGAAACAGCGCGCGCCCCAGTCGTGTGTAGAATTGTCGGTAAGGGGTACGCCTACCGACCGCCAACAGATGCAGCAAGCCTTTCTGGAACTAGCCTCTACACTCAACTTCGACATTTCCTTCCAGGAAGAGAGTATGTTCAGGCGTATGCGTAGGCTTATCTGTTTCGATATGGACTCCACACTCATTCAAACGGAGGTGATCGATGAACTGGCTGAAAGGGCAGGTGTGGGCAGTCAGGTAAAGACCATCACAGAGCAGGCCATGCAGGGTGAAATAGATTTCAATGAAAGTTTTCGTCAACGGGTAAAATTGCTTAAAGGGCTGGATGTTTCAGTGATGAAAGAAATTGCGGAAAATCTCCCCATCACCGAGGGTGTAGACCGGTTGGTAAAAGTATTACAAAAAGTAGGGTTTAAAACCGCCATATTGTCAGGAGGATTTACCTACTTCGGTAACTACCTGAAGGATAAATTCGGGTTTGACTACATGTATGCCAATGAACTTGAAATTGAGAATGGGAAGCTCACCGGGAACTATTTGGGAGATATTGTAGACGGTAAACGAAAAGCGGAATTATTAAGGCTTATAGCGCAGGTGGAAAGGATTGACCTTCGCCAAACGGTGGCGGTGGGTGATGGAGCCAATGACCTGCCCATGCTGGGAATAGCCGGTTTGGGTATCGCCTTTCATGCCAAACCAAAGGTAAAACGAAATGCAGGACAATCGCTCTCCACGGTAGGTATTGACGGTATCCTCTATTTCCTTGGGTACAAGGACTCGATGCTCGACAGCGAAATTATCAACAGTTAATTTGATCACTAAAAACAGGGTGGTATGGATTTTGCAGATATGTTATCAAATCGCTTCGACGGCGAGGCGGAAATGAAAAAAAACAATAGCGCATTGATCTGTTTCTCTTCATTGGAAACGGGTAAAGTATTGAGCAGGCTGGCCACCCGGATTATACGGTCGAAATCGGAAAAGTCGTCCATCACGCTCCTCTATTTTATTGATAAATCGGAGGAAATACGACTCAGCGAAGGGATGGACGAATATAAGCATAGGATTATCTCCGATATCCTCTCCACGGAGGAAAGGGATAAGACCACCCTGCGTCTGTTCATTCAATCTACCGACGATTACTATGCCGATATTATAAGGATTTCGGAGGAGCAGGAATCAAATCTGATCTTACTGGGTATAAATAATAAAGAGTTTGATCCCGGATTAGTAAAAAAATATGGTCAACTCAAAAGTGATCCCACGCATTCCGAGATCTTCATACTCGAGCAATTTGAGGAGAGGGAAGCCGAAACGTTGAAAAACCTCAACGCACTATTCAACCGGGAGAGCGTGTCTACAGGCCTGTTTTTTGATAACGGCTCTATGCAGTTCAGGAAAATATTTATTCCCATTCTGCAAAAATCCGATATACATATCTTCACTTATCTTTATCGGATCGCCCAACGGGAGAATGTGAAGATTATGATCTGGGATGCGATTGGTATTATTGAATCGGAAGCGAAGATGCAAAAACTCTACCAGTTCATCACGAAGAAGACAGAAGGACGTATCTACCTATGGGACAATAACAAGAAGATAGGATGCGACTTTATCCGCGATCAGGATCTTGTTATCATCGGTACGGAAGGATGGGGTAAATTGATTTGTACTCCACTGCCATGGACTGACTGTCTCCCGTCGACACTGATCATCAAAGAGACAACAAATTCAATCCAATTATGAAACGAGCATGATAACCGTTCTCTCCCGAGTTCATGAATTACTTTGTAATCGACGGAGTCAATATCGGCGAGTTCCATACACCGACAAGAAAAAATAAAATAATCGTATGAATTCATCCGAAATAAGAAAAAAACTGGCAATCATCTACTCATATATCGAACAAAAGCAACTCAAAGATGCCCTTGAGGGTGTCAAGGAGCTTTCATCCATACAACAGAATTGGGCGGTGACAGAAAAAATAAACGAACTGACCACCAATTACCGGTTTATGCTCCACTACCTGATTGAAGGTAAAAAAGACCCGGAACAGCAACGTATTTACAATAAATTGATCCGCGACATATATATTGTGGCTGAAGATGCTGCAGAACAATTGTTCCTGCAAGAGAGCACCTCTCTCTTTTTCGATAAAATAAGATTGATGGGGGTGCGTACTCCCATAACCATGGAGGAGTATAGGAGCATCATCACCAAACAGGCAGACACCATCTCTTTCATCGACTTGCTGGAGGATGGCCCCGAAAAGGAGTCACGCATAAGGCAAACAACAATCACCCACGAAAATACCCAACAAGACCTGTTCTATACAATTTTTGTCTCTCCACGGGCAAACGATGATTTCATCGCCTCCTGCCGTCATTTCATGGAAGACGAGTCAGTCCCGCAACAGGATAAAGCGCTGTTTATCCCGGCACTGATGATGAATATCCTACAACGCTTCGATGCGCGTAAGATTGAATTCCTGCTTGATCTCTGCAACCACCCGGAGGCAGAACTTGCAATCCGGGCGGTGACAGGCATCATACCCATTTTCCAGATATATAGCTCACGGTTAGAATTGTATTCCGGATGCAGCGACCGCCTGAAGTTATTGTCCGATGACAAGACTTTTGGCCGTCGTTTTATTGCAGCTATTATTGGCTTCATCCAGGCACACGAGACGGAAAAAATCACAAAAAAGCTGACCGAAGAGATTATTCCCGAAATGATGAAGCTGAGCCCGATGATAGGAAAGAAGATAAAACTGGACGAATGGATGGGTGAGACCGGGTTTGACGAGAAGAATCCCGAATGGCAGAAGATACTGGATGAAACCGGGTTGACGGACAAATTACAAGAGTTTACCGAATTACAGTTAGAGGGTGCCGACGTGTTCCATTCTACTTTTTCGAACCTTAAATCCTACCCTTTCTTTCAACAGATGAGCAATTGGTTTCTTCCGTTCACACCCCAACACAGCAGCGTACAACAACTCTTTAGCAACCGGTCGGAAAGAGATTCCCTCGTGGAAGCCCTTTCGGGATCGTCACTTATCTGCAATTCCGATAAATACTCTTTCTGCCTCAGCATCATGATGATGCCCGAGAATTACCGGAAGATGATGGCCTCCCAACTGGGAGCCGAAAGTGCAGAACTGAAGAATATGCAGGCCGAAGAGGAGGCGCTAAAGCCTTTCCAAAAGGAAGAGACAATAAGCAAGCAGTATATCCAGGATCTATACCGCTTCTTTAAACTGTTTCCCCGTCGTGCCGAATTCCGTGATATTTTCGAGCTGCCCCTCAACTATCACCGGTTACCCGCATTTCAACCGGTAGTCATGCAGCCAAACCATTTAGAGAAAATAGCGCTTTACTATTTCGAGAAAAATAATTTCACTGAAGCACTCAGTGCCTATACCCTACTCGCAGAAACAAGGAACGGCAAGAGCGAAATTTGGCAGAAGATCGGCTATTGCCGACAGATGATGGCCGATATGAAAGGAGCTTTGGAAGCCTACCTGCATGCCGATCTGATAGAAGAAAACAACACATGGGTACTGCAACGGATTGCGCATTGTTACAGGGTACTGAAAGAACCCATAACCGCTCTCGAATATTACCGCCGTCTGGAACAGTTCCGTCCCGACGATCTCAATATACAGCTTAACATCGGGCACTGTTATCTTGAATTGAAAGAGTATGAGAAAGCACTTAACTATTACTTCAAGGTGGAGATGCTCAACAGCAACAATACCCGGGCATGGCGCTCCATAGCCTGGTGCGCTTTCCTTTCACGTAAACTCGATGTAGCCGAAAGATATTACGCCCGCATATTGGAAACAAAACCCAATGCCCATGACTATCTCAATGCCGGCCATGTGGCACTATGTCTCGAACAGACAAAAAGATCGGTGGAGCTATACAAACTGTCACTCGGGAAAGCAGGCAATTTTGAAACATTCGAGACGATGCTCGCCGAAGATGAAGATGAGTTACAAGAAGCAGGAGTAGACATCTCCATCTTGCCTGTCATCCTGGACAAGATTAGGTACGATAAGGAAGAGTAACCCAGTTTTAACGGTACAACCCCTTTTTGGTTATAAAATCATATACTTTGGGAGGGAGGAAACTGCGCATATTCTTCCCATTCCTGATGCTTTCCCGGATAAAAGTAGAAGATATCTCCACGACAGGAGCATCAATAAGCCGTGCAGATATTTGTAATTCTGTGGGAATCACCACCTCTTCACCCAGTCGTGGGTAAATAAAGATCTGGTAATTTTTAATCAACCGGTCAAATTCTTTCCATCTGTAGAACTGCTTCCAGTTATCACCACCTATAATCAGTGTAAAAACGTTATCAGGATATTCGCCCGTCAATTTTGTCAGGGTATCTATGGTATAGGAAGGGCGAGGCATATGAAATTCCACATCGGAAACCTTCATAAGAGTGAATTCTTCCAGTGCCAGACGTACTATCTCCAGACGCAGATCATCATCCAAGAGGTCTTTTGCCTCTTTTAGCGGATTATGCGGACTTACCACAAACCAGACCTCATCCAGATCAGTGAACTCACAGATGTAATTTGCCAGAATGAGATGTCCGATGTGGATGGGGTTAAATGATCCGGAAAAGATACCGACCGACTTTTTCTGCATAAGGCACAATGATATATATACTTATCAGATAGATTGGGTTATTTTTTAAACAGAAAAACCGATATGCGAATAAAACACATCGATTTTTCTAATTATTTTCCAGGGATCCCGTCACCCGTTCTTTTTAAAGAGAGAAACGACCCAGAGCAGCAATATAGCACCTACAAGCGCGGTAACAAGACTGCCTATAATACCATCTCCGGTACTGATTCCCAACAGGCCGAAAACCCAGCCTCCGATAACGGCACCCACGATGCCTACCAGGAGGTTCACAAGAAAACCGAAACCTCCGCCTCTCATCAAATTACCCGCCAGCCAGCCGGCAACAGCACCTACAATAATCCACCATAACCAACCCATAATTAATTGTTTTTAATATTAATACTTTTTGATTAATTGGAGAAATCAAATTTCTCAATTTGTAAACACTGTCAGCTTGGAAATTGTTTAAAAATATCAACGTTTTCGTTAAGCTAAATGAGCAA
>NZ_JAXQGC010000004.1:0-123751 GCF_034331125.1 Proteiniphilum sp. | reverse complement strand
AGGGTAAACTTGTTTAAACTTTGCCATAGCGAGAAAACGCCTAATGAAATTGAACGTTTTCGTTAAGCTAAATGAGCAAAGGGTAAACTTGTTTAAACTTTGCCATAGCGAGAAAACGCCTAATGAAATTGAACATTTTCGTTAAGCAATATGAACAGAGAACAAGTTTATTTAGCTCATCCTCTGTTTATAATCCTCATAACCGAACCGACGATAGAGTTCGAACTCTCCTTTTGTAGTCCAGAGCCCGATGGACGGGTGAGATACACCATTAAACATAGTAGTCTTTACGATCGTATAATGAATCATATCCTCAAAAACTACCCTGTCACCCACCTGCAACGGTTCGTCGAAAGACCAGTCACCCATAAAGTCCCCACTCAGGCAACTGTTTCCTCCCATACGGTAGGTGGGTTTACCGGGAACCGGCTCCTGACCGGCACCTCTGATACGGGGCTTATAAGGCATCTCCAGGCAGTCCGGCATATGACAGGCAAAAGATACATTCAGCATGGCGGTCTTTATCCCCCGGTTCTCCACAATATCTGCCACGGTTGCCACCAATATACCGGTTTCCCAGGCGAAAGCGCTACCCGGCTCCATAATGATGTGTAAATGAGGATAACGTTCTTTTAAACCGGTTAACACCCCTATCAGGTGTTCCACGTTGTAATCCTTATGGGTCATCAGATGCCCGCCTCCAAGATTGAGCCATTGCACTTGTCCGAAAAGGTGACCGAACTTTTGCTCCACCACTTCCAGTGTTTTTTCCAGATCGTAAGAGTTATTTTCACACAGATTATGCAGATGTAACCCGGTAATGCCTTCAGGCAACCCTGTTCCTATCTTGTCGGCAGTAACACCCAGACGTGACCCCGGGGCACTTGGATTGTACAGGTCGGTATCCACCACCGAAAATTCAGGATTAATCCTTATTCCACATTCTATTTTTTTTCCCGACAACTGTATCTGCGGATAAAAACGCTCGAACTGTGTGAATGAATTAAAGGTGATATGGCTGCTGTACTTGAGAAAATATGGAAAATCGCTGTCAATATATGCAGGTGCATAGGTATGGGCAGGACTACCCATCTCCTCAAATGCCAACTGCGCTTCTGCGACAGAACTAGCAGTTGAATGTCCGATATATTCCTTTACAATCGGGAATGACTTCCACATGGCAAATGCTTTGAAAGCCAAAATAATCTGCACACCGGCACGATCTTGTACCGATCGGATCAATCGGAGATTCCGGCGAAGCAGTTCCTCTTCCATCACAAAACACGGAGAGGGTATTTTTGAAAAATCAATCATAATTGTTCAGTTGTTGTTCGATTGTTGTTCAGTTGTAATTTGAAATAATCCCGCAAGGCAGGAAACAACAGCGTAGCTGAACAACGGTAAAGTCGAATTCTCATCACACCGGCCTGTATGCCCCGACATGCACCTTTTCCCAATGAAGATTATCCGGATCGGCCGGAGTCTTCTCCTTCTCTTTTTTTCCAAAGGCGATTACACACAACACCTCCATCGGCATGGGAATATCCAGCAGTTCATTGATATATTCACCTGCTGATATTGTATCGGAATAATTACGGTTTCTCACCTGCACCCAACAACTGCCTATACCCAACTCTTCGGCCTGTAACTGCATATTGATCGCAGCGATGGAGGCATCTTCCACCCAGGCATCACTAATCAGCGGGTTTCCCAGTACTACAACGGCCAAGGCAGCATCGGCTATAAAGGAAGCACTTCCCGGTTTACAAACCGACAACTTAGCCAGGGTCCCATTCTCTTCCACAGCGATAAATTCCCATGAGTGCCTGTTTTTGGAAGTAGGCGAAAGCAGGGCAGCTTCAATGATTTTCCGGATCTCATCCGGAGATAATAATTCTGCACTAAATTTTCTGATGCTGCGCCTACGAATCAGTAAATTTTGAAAATCGAACATTTTTTCTTGTAATTTGGAGCGCAATAATACGAAAAAAATCCGGGATAAAACATCATTTTTTGAAAATCAAAACAACTTATCCGAGATTAATATAGAACCATTCTAAATTATCATCTTTTTTTACTATTTTTGTATCACTTTTACTAAGCTAATCGATTTTACGGTATGTATCATTCTTCAAGGATAAGAGTAAAGCCATATATGAAGGTGGCAGACCTGATTGACAGTAACCCTTACCTGTTGCTCATGTTGCAGCATTTCAACATCGACTTCCGGGTAAGCGACCGTACCGTGCTACAGCTTTGTATCCAGTATGACATTAGTGAACAGTTATTCATCAGCATTGCCAATCTTTATAACGGGTCCGGAATCAGAGGAGAACGCCCCTTCACAAGGAAGGACCTGCTTCAGGTAATCGATTTTCTGAAGAACAGCCATAACTATTATCGATTTGATAAATACCCGCAAATCAGCACTTATATCCGCCAGCTTCAGGAAAATCATCCTGAGAAAGAATTGAAGTTATTGGAGAAATTCTTTAACGAATATTTCACGGAAGTCAGGGAACATCTCGACTATGAAGACGAAGTGGCTTTTCCTTATTTTATTACACTCTTGGGAAACAACCAGTACGATAACACCCAGGAAGTTTACTCCTCCCTGGAATACAGTGACCATCATACTGATATAGAATTGAAACTGAAGGATCTAAAAAATCTTCTATTAAAATATATACAGATCGATAATGACCTGGATCTTCGTCGTAAGTTGTTCATGTCGCTTTATGAACTTGAGTTCGATTTATACATTCACTCCTTGATAGAGGAGACGATTCTTATCCCGTCAGGAATAGATATTGAAAGGGAACAAAATGAATAAGTCTGCACAGCTCCATATAGCCATTTTAGAATCATCGAAGATTATTTGCGAAGGGATACAGGCGACTCTCTACCAATCGGATATGGATTGCCGCATCTACCGGTTAGAAACATTGGATGACTTGATCGAACTCCTCGAATCCAACCCTGTCGACATACTGATCGCTAATCCGGTACAATTCGTAAACCGGGAGAAAGAAATTAATAAGATCAAAAAGAATTACCCCTCCCTATCTATTGCCGGCATCGATTTCGGGATGATGCATAAACCATCCACACTGACCGATATCACTTTTACCCTTTACGACTCAACCGAACATATCGTACACCTGCTTCTGAAGCTCGATAAAAAGAGCCAATCCCAGCCAAATGATAAAGAGGGAGAAGAGAACCTCACCAAAAGAGAAATTGAAGTATTGACCGGACTTGTCAACGGTATGTTGAACAAGGAAATTGCCGATGCACTCAACATCAGCATCCATACGGTTGTAAGACACAGGAAAAATATTGCCATGAAAACCGGAATACGCAGCCAGTCAGGACTTACCATCTATGCTATTTCCAAGAAAATTATCTCTATCGAAGATATCGATATTTAGTTGAAGGAAAAATTCACTGAATGCTGTTAAACAATTTAACGCAATGAAGCGTTCTCCATTAACACTATTGGATTTCATCCGATTAAAATTATTTATTTTCAATTTCATTAGACTTTTTCAGCGTTCAACATAGTCAAAACAAGTTTTGCCTCTGTATTCACTTATCGAAAAAGTTCAAATGTATCGAATGGAACTCGCTTTAATCATGTACTTGTGTGACAATGATTATCATGCTCGTTTCTTAATTCAAAATATTTTATTAGATTTACAGCAATTTAGAATCATCAAATAAATTTATAGAAAAAGCCCATGAAAATTCATGAATATCAGGCAAAAGAATTGTTTGCAACGTATGGGATACCCGTCGACAGGAGTATAGTATGCCGTTCAGTGGAAGACGCAGTGAAAGCCTACAGTCAACTGGACTCACAAAAAGTAATTGTAAAGGCGCAAGTACATACCGGTGGCCGGGGAAAAGCTGGTGGCGTAAAGCTGGCCAATGGGGAAGTAGAATTGCGCAAGCATGCTGCTGCAATCCTGGGAATGGATATCAAGAGATTCATTGTCGACCGTATTTTGGTAGGCCAGGCCATCAATATTGTAAAAGAATATTATGTAAGTTACGTCGTCGACAGAAAATCCAAATCTACCATTCTCATGCTAAGTAAAGAGGGTGGAATGGATATCGAAGAGGTGGCCCGTACTTCACCGGAAAAGATTCACAGGTTTGTAATTGACCCTTCGATAGGTGTACCTGATTATCTGGCCCGTGAGGCAGCATTTAAACTATTCGACGATATCAAACAGGTACGTCAGGCTGCCGTAATTTTCCAGAAACTTTACAAACTATTTGTGGCCACCGATGCTTCTTTGGCTGAAATCAATCCGTTAGTGCTTACCAAAGAAGGAGATATCATGGCTATCGACGCAAAAATGACATTCGACGACAATGCACTTTTCCGCCATCCCAAAATAGCAGCACTTAACGAACCCACCGAAGAGGAGAAAAAAGAACAAAACGCCAAAAGTAAAGGATTCAGCTATGTAAACCTGGGAGGAGAGATAGGTTGCATGGTGAACGGTGCCGGTCTTGCAATGGCTACTATGGACATGATAAAACTTTATGGCGGCAACCCGGCCAACTTCCTCGACATCGGAGGAAGTTCCAATCCAACAAAAGTGATTGAAGCAATGAAGTTGCTGCTGAGCGATCAAAATGTAAAAGTAGTAATGATCAATATTTTCGGAGGTATCACCCGGTGCGATGACGTGGCAAAGGGTTTATTGGAAGCCTTCAAGCAATTTAAAACAGACATCCCCGTTGTCATCCGCCTTACCGGAACCAATGAAAAAGAGGGGCGCGCCATGTTACAAGGATCCGGCCTTTATGTGGCTGAAACTATGGGAGAGGCTACTGAAAAAGCGGTATCACTGACCTAATGTGCTAATATGCCAATCGAAGCGCAGCGGAGATCCCGGCTTGACGGGATGAGAATAATAAAACAATCTTTCACTTTTAGTTCTTATTTTTTAGTTTTTCACCTTTAGTTTACATAATATATGAGTATCCTTATAGATAAAAATACCCGAGTAATCGTTCAAGGAATAACCGGCCGCGACGGTGGATTTCACACATCAAAAATGAAAGCCTACGGGACCAATATAGTGGGTGGAACATCACCCGGTAAGGCAGGAGAACTTGTAGACGGAGTTCCTGTATTCAATACGGTTAGGGACGCAGTAGTGGAAACAGGCGCCGATACGTCGGTCATCTTTGTCCCTGCCCCATTTGCAAAAGATGCCATGCTGGAAGCCGCAGATGCTGGTGTAAAACTGATTGTCACTATTACTGAAGGCGTACCTACACTCGATGTGATAGAAGCATACCATTATATCAAACGCAAGGGAGCCAATCTTATCGGCCCCAATTGTCCGGGACTGATTTCTCCGGGGAAAAGTCTGGTAGGGATTATGCCGTCTATGATTTTCAAACAGGGAGGTACTGGTGTGATCAGCCGTAGCGGCACTCTTACTTACGAAGTAGTTTACAATCTCACAGAGAATGGGATAGGGCAATCCACCGCTGTAGGAGTGGGGGGTGATCCGGTGGTAGGGCTTTATTTTATAGAATTGCTTGAAATGTTCGAGAATGATTCTCAAACCGATTCCATCGTATTGATCGGCGAAATCGGGGGTGATGCCGAAGAACGGGCTGCAGCATATATCAGGGAACATATAACCAAGCCGGTAGCTGTATTTATTGCCGGTCAGCAGGCGCCCCCCGGAAAGCAAATGGGGCATGCAGGTGCCATCATTTCCAGTGGAAGTGGCACCGCAGCCGAAAAGATAGCTGCTTTCGAGGCTGCAGGAGTACCTGTCGCCCAAGAACCGAGTTTGATCCCGGAACTATTAAAGAGAAAGATTTAAAGGGAGAAGGATAAGAGATAAAAGATTTTTTTAAATAAAAGGGACTTCTATTAATGCCTGACGACAAGAAGTCCCTTCACACCTATCTTTTCAAATCCTATCTATCAATCCACAAATGCATGTCTGAATCCCTGGGTCTTGTCCCAGTTGCCACGGGTAAAGTCGGGCACTTCCACTGGCGCGCTGTTGTTCTCTATCGAGATACGGCTCAACTCAGCCAGGCTGCACCACTCCGCCAGGTCATACACATCCATGTCCAACGGTAATCCGTTCCGCAGACAGTAAATCAAGCGGTAATCCATGATAAAGTCCATGCCGCCATGGCCGCCCACTTCCTTGGCCTTTTCCTCCAATTCGCGGTGGATGCGGTGCTTGTATTTATCCATCAAGGCATCACGCACATCTTGCGGTACATAGTTGTGGGCGCTCAGGTTCTCATGGTTGGGTACGCCATCCCCTGCCAACATATCGCCCTCAAGGGCATAACCCGCATTCGGGTACTTGTTGGCGAAACCCTTCGTGCCGCTCACCTGGTACATCCGGCTGTAGGGACGCGGTGAGGCCACATCATGCTGGATATGGATCGTCTTGCCCTTTTCAGTGCGGATCATCGTCATCGTGTGCTGGCCGTTGGCAAACCGGTAGGCGCTGTCGCGGTCCACACCCCTCTTCTCGACCAGGTATTCGGGTATATTTACCGGTTTGGTGTCCATCGCCACCAGGGTGTTCATCTTGTCCCCACGGTGGATGTCCAGCGCCTGTGCGGCCGGCCCCATACCATGGGTGGCATACACGTCACCCCGGAACTCCTTGTTGTACTGCAAACGCCAGTCCCCTTCATAGGCACCCCAGAAATCGCCCAGGTCGTGGATATAGGCTCCCTCGGCATGCAATATCTCGCCGAAAAGGCCATGTTGGGCCATGTTCAGCGTGGTCAGCTCAAAGAAGTCATACACGCAGTTCTCCAGTTGCATGCAGTGCAACTGCGTCCGTTCGGCGGTGTTCACCACGTCCCAGATCTCGTCAAGGGTCATGGCGGCGGGTACTTCGCAGGCTACATGCTTGCCCTGCTCCATGGCATAGACCATCATCGGGGCATGTTTTTTCCAGTCGGTGGCGATGTAGACCAGGTCGATGTCGTCACGCCGGCAGAGTTCCTTCCAGGCCTCTTCGCTGCCGCTGTAGGAGGCGGCACGGGGCAAGCCGGCCCTCTCGAGGATACCTTGTGCTTTTTCCACCCTCTCCCCATGCAGGTCGCACAAGGCTACAATTTTTGTCCCCGGTATATGGGTAAAGCGCTGTACGGCGCCGGGACCGCGCATGCCCAGGCCGATAAAGCCGACACGTACCGTGTCGATCTTTTCGGTTACCAGGCCAAGCACATCCTTTTGTCCCGCCGGGCGTCCGGGCACTTCCGTGCGGATGGGTTGGCATTTCTCTCCTTCTCCTTTTCTCCCCTGCGTGCCGTTGGTGCAGCTGAACAGGATAATAGTTGCCAGTAATATGGCAAATGTTGTCAGTTGTTTTTGCATAAGATTGTTTATTTAGCATTGATAATATAAATCCTTACTATTTTATTTCCGTCTTGACTATATTAAAATAGTTTTAATGATTACGATCCACTAAAATGCTCTCAGCACTTCATCTCCAAGGGATTTTGCTTTGGCAACCGAATGGGGGTCTGCCGCATTAATGGAATAGACAGACCTGTCAGGAAGAACTAATACCGTACCCGCTGGAACTTTATTGGGATTAGGAATTTTATCTTTATTCTCAAGATAGATGTATATCCAGAATTCGCGGTCTCCAAAGATATCCAGTGCCAAAAGCCGCAACGTCTTACCTTCCGGTAGGGTTATCTTTTCCATTTCCTGTTCTTGCGGCAGGACAGCAACTGCTCCCCTCTGGGAAGGAATTACTGACTGTGCTACAATCGGGTCCTTCTTAGAAAATGACACAGAATCCACTTGAGAAGTTACTACCTCCGCCTTACCTGTCCTTATTATCCCCTTTGAAAAAAAAAAGTGACGCCACGACAATGGCTATCCCTCCCGCAATCGGGATCCAAACAGATGATGTTCTTTTATTGTTTCTCAATCCTCGATGGGAGCGATATCGAGGTGGAGACTGTTCCGGATTTTTATCCGGTTCTGTAACTTCAACTGAAGCAACAATTCTTTGAGATTCTTTCGGAACAAAAGGAGTCTCAACTTCAGGTTCCGGATGAGAAATTTCCTCAGGCAAAACATTTTGTTCTTCCCGCGAAAGCGACGACTCCGGGATTTCATCCTCTGTTTCCTGTTCCCCAACAACTATTTCGGGAATACCGGGAAACTGTACACCCTCATTCAATGGTGTCGGTTCGAACTGGGAGAAAGAGCTGTTTACTTCATTATATAATGTTTCATCCGGCGTAAAACCGGCATAGGATAATGAGTTTTCTCCGTTTTCCTGAGAGAAGGCTTCAAAAACGATCTCAACGGCAGGAGGCATCAAATGCCGTTCTTTGGTTTCCGGATTCACCAGAATATATTCCGGCTGAATATCGGTTTTCAAAGTACCAAAATTATCGAGGATCACGGAATTATTCATTTTCAACTCCGCGCTCACCACTTCCAGAATTGTCTCAATGATACCGGAAGTTTTTTCATCCGGCCACTCAAGGCGTCTGGCTACTTCAGCAATAAAATCTTCGTAGGTCATGTCAATCAAGATATTTTGTAAACAAAAACGCAGTTCTCAAATCCAAAATCCCATATCTCATATCCGAAATCCGAAATTCAGAATCAAACACTCACCGTTCCCATCAAGTCGAAAGGCATTGCAGCATTGATTTTCACATCGTAAAACCGGCCAATTCCCAATACTCTCGACTTATCGATCAACACCTCTCCATCCACTTCCGGCGAGTCGAATTCGGTTCGACCGACGTAGAACTCAGGATCTTCCCGGTCGACAATCACTTTCAGGGTCTCTCCCACTTTTGCTTCATTCACCGACAGGGCTATCCCCTCCTGCAGTTCCATCAGCCTGTTCATCCTTTGCTGTTTCACCTCCGCAGGCACGTCATCGGAATAATACCTGTAATTATGCGTATCTTCCTCGTGCGAATAGGGAAAAGCACCAAGCCGTTCGAACCGGGTCTTTTCGATGAATTCAAGTAGTTCCAGGTAGTCCTCTTCCGTTTCTCCGGGATGTCCCACCATCATAGTAGTACGCAGATGGATACCCGGCACCTCTTCGCGAAAACGTTGAATCAGATCAATAGTCTGTTGCCTGGTGATATTGCGACGCATGGTTTTCAGCATATGGTCGCTGATATGCTGTAGGGCAATATCAAGATAGTTACATACATTTTCCCGTTCGCGTATCACCCGTAACAGGTCGGTCGGGAAATGGGTCGGATAAGCATAATGAAGACGTATCCATTCCACTCCCTCTATATCAGAAACCCGCTCTATCAACTCCGGCAATTTCATCTGCCGGTACAGGTCGAGCCCATAATAGGTAAGATCCTGCGCAATAAACTGGAATTCTTTTACACCTTTGATCACCAACCGGCGGATCTCATCTTCGATCTCTTCGACAGGGCGCGATTTATATTTCCCGGTGATCAACGGGATAGAGCAGTATGAACAGGTCCTGTCGCACCCTTCCGATATTTTCACATAAGCGTAATGGGAAGGGGTTGACAGTGACCTATCAAATTCCCACTCCTTATAATAGGATTTACCCAAGTCTGTAATAAGGCCTTTCCAGTCGAATTTACCGTAAAACCTGTCCACTTCGGGGATCTCTTCCAACAATTCTTCCCTATATCGTTCCGAGAGGCATCCCATTACAAACAGTTTTTTGAGTTTATTTCGTTTTTTGGCTTCGGCAAAAGAGAGGATCATATTGATCGATTCTTCTTTTGCATCGCCAATAAAGCCACATGTATTGATCACGGCAATATCGCCGCGAGGCGTTTCAGGATCATGTTCCACGGTATACCCGTTGGCCACCAGTTGCCTCATCAATAATTCCGAATCGACAAGGTTTTTGGAACAACCCAGCGTAACGACATCTATCCTGTTATTAACCATATATTGTATCTTGCAATACCTTCAAATTTTATTCCACTCAGCACAACAGCTCACTCTCCAAACAGGGAATCTACAAATTCTCTTCTGCGGAACACCTGCAGATCTTCTATCCCTTCACCCAGACCGATATATTTCACCGGGATCCTGAACTGGTCGGAGATACCAATCACTACACCACCCTTGGCGGTTCCGTCGAGTTTGGTGATGGCAAGTGCCGTCACTTCGGTTGCTGCCGTAAACTGCTTGGCCTGTTCAAATGCATTTTGCCCGGTGGAACCGTCAAGAACGAGAAGCACCTCATCGGGAGCGCCGGGTACAATTTTTCCCATCACATTTTTTATCTTGGTCAGCTCGTTCATGAGATTGACCTTGTTATGCAGACGGCCGGCGGTATCTATGATTACTACATCGGCATCATGCGCTTTGGCCGAACTGACTGCATCGAACGCCACAGAAGCGGGATCGGATCCCATTTTTTGCTTGATTACCGGCACACCTACCCTTTGCCCCCAGATATCAAGCTGCTCCACTGCCGCTGCACGAAACGTATCGGCTGCTCCCAGATAAACAGAGTATCCTTTTTGTTTGAATTGATATGCCAACTTACCAATAGTAGTTGTTTTTCCTACACCATTTACTCCCACTACCATAATCACATAAGGCTTTTTCCTTTCGGGAAGAGTGAATTCCGACAGGTCGTCACTGTTATTTTCAGTCAGAAGCAGCGCAATCTCATCGCGAAGCATAGCCGTTAACTCATCTGTCCCCACATATTTATCCCTGGCCACACGTGCTTCGATACGTTCAATAATTTTGAGAGTGGTATCCACGCCTACATCGGAGGTAACCAATATCTCCTCCAGATTGTCGAGCAGATCATCGTCGACCTTCGACTTACCGGCAACTGCACGTGTGATCTTCGAAAAAAAGTTCTCCTTTGTCTTTTCGAGACCTTTATCCAGTGTTTCTTTTTTCCCTTTTGTGAATCTGTCAAAAAAGCTCATAGAACAATTATTAAGATACCTTTGATTTTTCCATTTGTTAGGATTTGGCAGGCAACCCGCACAATCTACAAAGCTACAAAATAGTCAATAAAAAACTTCCCTGCGTTTGAGCACAGGGAAGCTTTTATATATTTTTAACCGACTCTTTTCATCAAGCTCCTCAAAAAATAAATCTATTTTGGCGAGCAGAGTAAAAAGTCTGAATGGAACAGATTTATTTCGAAAAATAATCTTTCACCTGGTCGTTCAGGATCATCTCTTCTTTGAAGCTGTATGCACCAGTCTTAGGCGATTTTACCATTTTGATCACTTTGGTATGACTACGCCCGGTAGTTGTATTTTTGTCACGGAATCCCGCCACTGCTTTCTTTGCCATAGTCTATCTTGTTTTACTTGATTTCTTTATGAACAGTCATTCTTTTAAGGATGGGATTGTATTTTTTCAATTCCAACCGTTCTGTAGTATTCTTTCTGTTCTTTGTAGTGATATACCTCGAAGTGCCAGGCATACCACTTTCCTTATGCTCAGTGCATTCAAGGATCACCTGTATCCTGTTTCCTTTTACCTTTTTTGCCATTGCTGCTTCCTCCCTATCGTTAAGCGTTTAAATATCCATTTGCAGCGGCTTTTTTCAAGGCTGCATCCAAACCGATCTTATTGATGGTACGCAAACCGGATGCCGATATATTGAGGCTGATCCAGCAATCTTCTTCCACCCAATAGAATTTTTTTCTGAACAAATTGACGTTGAACTTACGTTTCGTTTTCCGATTGGAGTGGGAAACGTTGTTGCCAACCATTGCTCTTTTTCCTGTTATTTGACAAATCTTAGACATTGCTATATACTGTGTTTACTTTATTATTCACCAACATTTATATCCATGGATCACACCCACAGCACTTCACCGAAACATCATTTTCCGGTAAATCAGGGCGCAAAATTAAGCATATAATTTCAAATTACCAAAGCTTTCTGCAAATTAATTTGCAAAGAAAGGAAGCAGATAAATCGATCACGTCCAATTGTATGACTGTAGGTAGTTTATTAAAACAGCCCCGACACCTCTTTATATAGACTATTCAGAAACGAGAGGGTAGCTTTTCGTGTACTACTTCTTATTTGCCCCTCTTCTCCCGGAGCACCCACGGCCTGATCGGTAATGGTCTGTTCAGCAGTAATGGTCCTCGGAAAAGAAGATGTCCCCTGCTTTGGTGCACTTTGATAGGTAATATCTCTTACCACCAATACACATCCGGCATTGGCTACGGAGAGGTCGAACCGGTAATTCATTACAGTATTCCCCGGCACCCCCGTCAGCTCCGTTTTTGCACTTACCGTCGCGGATTGGTTTTTATCATCAAAACGAATACTCGACACCAATGGACTGCCGGTATACTTATCCTTCACCCATTTTTGCAGGGTGACATATTTCTGATTAGCCGAAAGTCCCTGATCCGTGAGAATAAACTGCTCAAAAACCACCTTTCCGTTCACCACCGGAACAGTATTAAAACCGGCATCCACCTGTCCCTCCATACGCGACAGGCCAATTATGAGCAGGCTTACAATCAATATATATTTCTTCATATCAAATTCTTTTTTAGAGTCAAGACAAACTAATGTGCCAATTTGCTAATTGAATGACTAATTATCGCATCAACATTACCACTTTTTCACCTTTTCACCTTTATAAGACTACAAACCTACGAAAAAGATTAAAACAACTCATCATTTTTATAAAAAACCGGTGTTGAAATTTTATTTATCATTTAAAAAACTGTACTTTTGCATCTCGAAAAATAAAACGTAACATTTTTTCAAAGAAATATGTCTGCTAAAAAAACAAAAGAGTCGAAAGCCGAAAAGAATTTCGAAAATATCGGGGAGGCACTTACCACTTCCGAACAATTTCTCGAAAAAAATCAGAAAATCATTGTAACTGGATTGCTGATAGTAATTGCTCTCGTAGGGGCTTTTCTCGCCTACCACTATTTGCACAAGACACCTCGCACTGAGAAAGCACAAGCTGCTCTCTTTAAGGGAGAACGCTATTTCCAGAACGGAGACGACTCCCTGGCTCTTTTCGGGAATGGCAACGATTATATAGGATTTGAATCCATCATAGATCGTTATAAAGGAACCAAAACGGCTGACTTGGCACATGCTTATGCCGGCATTTCTTACAGCCGGATAGGGAATAATGAGAAAGCGCTGGAACACCTGAAGAAATTCAAAGGAGGAGATTTGCTGATCACTCCGGCCGTCACCGGTGCGATAGGTGATGTATATATGAATATGGGACAGACCGACCAGGCTATTAACAACTTTCTCAAAGCGGCCAAAGAAGCTGACAACGAAATGCTCAGCCCCATCTATTATAAAAAAGCAGGCGAAGCATATTTGAGTAAAGCCGACTACGACAAAGCGATTGAGGTTTTCACACAGATCAAAGAAACCTATCTCAACTCTCCTGAATCCCGGGAAGCAGATAAGTTCATCCAACAGGCTCTCTTCCTGAAAGAAAATAAGTAATAAGCGGTCATGGCAACAGCATTGAGTAACCTCTCGTCATATGATCCCACGGCAGTTCCCGAAGGGAAAGGAAAACGGGTAGGTATCGTGGTGTCCGATTGGAACTCATCCGTTACACACAGTTTGCTGGACGGAGCAACCAACACTCTCCTGAAATTCGGCGTATCGGCCGATGATATAATCATTGAACACGTGCCCGGCAGTTTTGAGCTGACATACGCTGCAAAGGTGATGATCGAGAAAGCGAAGGTTGACAGCGTTATCATTCTGGGATGTGTCATCCAGGGAGAGACACCGCATTTCACCTTTGTCTGTGACGGTGTGACAGAAGGAACTACCCAACTAAACCTCAATTACGATATTCCGGTAATTTTCGGACTACTGACCACCCTCACGCTCCAACAGGCACAGGACAGGGCCGGTGGTAAACACGGAAATAAAGGTGACGAAGCGGCCATCACCGCGTTAAAAATGATGGCACTTCAATCAAAATACAAATAATTTTTTGTATCTTTGCACTCGCAAAGGGCAGTTACCAGAGTGGCCAAATGGGGCTGACTGTAACTCAGCTGGCTTACGCCTTCGGTGGTTCGAATCCATCACTGCCCACTGACGAATGGACAATTGAGAATTAACAATGCACAATGAGGGGAACACCAATCAAAATTGTCAATTACCCATTTTCAATTGTCAATTAATTTTGCGGAAGTAGCTCAGTTGATAGAGCATTAGCCTTCCAAGCTGAGGGTCGCGGGTTTGAGTCCCGTCTTCCGCTCCAGAGAGGAGAGGGGAAATTTACTCCGGTACCACCGGAAAATCTCCTCTTCCTCTTATCTAAAACAGCATATAAGGGAGTAACTTCAACGGTTACTTCCTTTTTTAATAAAAAAGGGTTGCCGGTGGAATCTCAATCTTTACAAACATCTGCAGTGCGCGATCTTACCCGGGGAGGCATTTTCCGGCAGTTGCTCACGTTAGCCCTCCCGTTGATGGCAATCAGTTTTATCCAGATGGCCTACAACCTGGTGGACATCATCTGGATAGGACGGTTGGGCAGTCAGTCGGTCGCGGCAGTAGGCACCGTGGGGATGCTTATGTGGATGATGAACTCAGTCGCGCTTATTTCCAAGGTGGCTGCCGAGATATCTATCGGACAGTCCATCGGCGCCCGTCGGTTAGACCAGGCATCACTCTATGCTTCGCATACCACCACCATCGCTATACTGCTAGGGCTCCTCTTCGGTATGTTTTTCCTTCTTTTCCCCCACCCTTATATATCATTTTACAAACTGGAACAGGAGATTGCAGTGGAAGCAACCGGATATCTGCAGATCATCTCCTTAGGGATTCCTATCATGTTTCTGATTCTCAACTTCTCCGGCATCTATATCGGTTCCGGACGGAGTGATATCCCCTTTTATTTCAACGCTACCGGCCTTGTTTTAAATATTGTGCTGGACCCGCTTCTGATCTTCGGGGCTGGGCCTATTCCTGCTATGGGTGTAAAAGGCGCAGCACTGGCTACCATCCTGTCTCAGAGCGTGGTACTCCTATTGTTCGTCCGACACCTGAAAAAGAAGAACGGATTGTTGGGGAAATTCCCATTTCTGATCCGCCCACGCAGAAGGTACACACTGAATATCCTGAAATTAGGGTTGCCGGTGGCCGCCATGAATACCTATTTCGCATTTATCAATATGAATCTGGCCCGTATCGCATCGTTGTACGGAGGACATTTGGGTATCACCAGCCAGACCACCGGGGGACAGATCGAGGGGATTACATGGAATACCTCCACCGGCTTTTCCACTGCACTCGGCAGCTTTGTGGCGCAGAATTTTGCCGCACTTAAGATGAGTCGTGCCAACAGGGCTTTCCGTTATACTTTGATGATGATGGGAGCATTGGGAATCGCAGTAACCCTGGCATTTGTATTATACGGGGAAGGGATATTTTCTGTCTTTGTCCCGGAAAAAGAAGCCTATGAAGCCGGCGGTGAGTATCTGTTGATCATAGGGATCTCCCAGGTTTTTATGATGTTGGAGATCACCACCCAGGGCATGTTCAATGGTTTAGGCAGGACCACTCCACCGGCCATCATCAGCATTGTATTCAACACATTACGGATCCCTATCGCCATGGTACTGGGCACCCGCATGGGTGTGACCGGAGTCTGGTGGGCCCTGTCCATCACCTCAATATTCAAAGGGATCATCCTGTTTATCTGGTATCTGATCCTGCAGAAGAGGTTGTCTTCCGAACCCGTTTCGGAAAAGTAGTTTATTTCATATCGATCCTGACGGGAGATCATTTTCCCAGCCCAGTGGAATATTCAAATAATATGTTAATACCCCGGCAAGAACAATCCGATATCGGTTACAGGTATATTGAAGTGGTTGCCCACATACCGGTTGACCATCTTTCCGGAGTAAAGGTAGAAGCCGGCGGCAAAACCGCGGTCGAATCGTGCAAAATGGTCGGTTCCTCCACAATCAGCCATGGTAGAGAACAATGACACAAAAATATTGCTCAGAGCGATGGAAGCAGTACGCGCCACACGGGAACTAAGACTCATCTCACAGAAATGCAACACGCCGAATTTCTCAAAAACCGCCGGATGGCCGGGCAAACAGGCTTCCATGGTGGTTTCGAAACATCCTCCCTGCGCCATTCGTATATCGATGATCACGGCTCCCCGCTTCATCTCCCGGATCAGGTCGTTGGAGATACGGTAAAAGTGGGTTTTATTGATATACTGCATGGCACCTATTACCACATCGGCAGAGCGAAACACATTTCTTAGTACATTGGGCTGAAGCGTGGAAGTAAATACCAGATTACCCAGTTCATGGCGGATAGTACGCAGCTTCACCACATCGTTGTCGAACACTTTCACCGAGGCACCCATGGCCAACGCCGCACGGGCGGCCATGGTACCGGCCACCCCCGCCCCGATCACCACCACCTCGGTAGGTGATATGCCGGGGATGCCTCCCAACAGGATACCTTTCCCTCCATGAGCATTACTCAACAGTTCTGCCGCCAGGGTAATGGAATAAGTACCTTCAATTTCGGATATGGATGTCACAAACGGAGAGATGCCCGTATTGTCGTATAAAAGTTCATAAGCCAGCGCGTTGATCTTCTTCTCAGACATCAACTCCAGCAAAGAAAGAGATAATTTATGGATATGGAGAAACGAAAAAACAGTAGCACGCGGCCGCATCATACTTACCTCTTCCAATGTAGGAGGTAATATCTTCAGGATCAGGTCGGCCTGGAAAACCTCTTCAGGAGTCCCGACTATCTCTGCACCCGATTCGGCATAATAGCTGTCGGTATAATTGATGGTCATCCCCGTTCCGGCTTCAAGCAGTACCCTGTAACCTGACTCGTTCAGCAATGAAACGGTTTCGGGCGTCAATGGCACCCGTTTTTCATGTTTGTGGTCTTCCTTGGGGACTCCAATCACCAGAGACGTTCTCTGCTTTTCTACTTTCTGCAGCAATTCGCGTACCACAAACGAGGTGCCTTTATGGGCGTCAAACATCATTCCGCGTTCCTCCTTTTTATTAGTTCTTCAATACCGCACACCGTTAGATGGATCTCATCCTTTGTATTCATCCGGTCAATGGGGTAAATAATCTTTGCTTTCCGGTAATGGCTCTCTCTGCGGGCCAGATGCTCCGTGATAAAGGGGATAAGCTCCTCCCTCGACTTCCCGGCAATGAGAGGTCGCACTGTTTTCGACGCCAGTAAATGATCGGCAAGATCTTCGGGATGAGCCTCAAGGTAAATAGTGAGGCCGGCACGATTCATTACCTCCATATTATCAAAGAAACAGGGTGTACCTCCTCCGGTAGAGATCACCACATCCTCGAACTCTGCAACTTCCCGAAGTGATTGGCTCTCTATTTTCCGAAAACCATCCTCTCCCTTCTCTTCGAAAAGAGCAGGAATGGCCTTTCGATACTTATTCTCGATATAAGCATCGAGATCGACAAACGAAAGAGAAAGCGATCCGGCCAACCGTTTCCCTACCGTGGTTTTACCCGAACCCATATAGCCTATAATAAAAATTCGTTCCATATGATTAAATATTAGAGCCAGGAATCAAGATACAAGACATTTTAACTTTAAGCATGTGCATAAACCTGTATCTCATGAGTGTTCTATGATTTTACATCAAAGGAGCAAAGAGTCGTAGAAAAGAATCTATAAATCTCTTTTTCACACTCCGCTTATACCATTCACGCATTGAAACGGGATCTGAAAAACGTTGATCCTCCACAAAAATATCATTAGCCTGCATCCCCAATTTTTCGTCATAGATAAATGCCTCCACTTCAAAATTTTGTTCGAAGCTACGCGAGTCGAAGTTGGCCGAACCAACCAGCGTAAGTGAACCATCGAATACCATCATCTTGGAATGCAGGAACCCTTTGTGGTACATATATACTTTCACTCCGGCCTTCAACATATCTTTAATATAAGAGAATGAAGCTCTTTGCACCAGAGGGACGTCCGATCGTTTGGACATCATAACCCTCACATCGACACCCTTGATAGCTGCTGCCTGTAGTGCATCGGCCATCGCGTCAGGAGGCAGAAAATAGGGAGTCTGGATAAAAATCGATTTACGTGCATCATAAATAGCCTGCATAATGCCATGCGATATTTCGTTCGTTTCACTCAGGGGGCCGCTATTTACTATCTGCATGGGACATTCACCATAATTTTCAAGTACAGGAAAATAATCACGAGAAGTAATCAGCGTCTGCGATACAAAATACCAGTCGATCAGAAAGACCGACTGCAATCCTTGTACCCCCTTCCCTTCGATCCGGGCGTGGGTATCACGCCAGCAGCCCCAATCAAGTCCTTTCAGGTAGCGGTCAGCCACATTCATTCCTCCCACGTAGCCTATCCGTCCATCGATAACCACAATCTTGCGGTGTGTACGGTAATTGAGCCTCGAAGTAAGTCTCGAAAGACTCAGCTTTAAAAAAGGTTCGGTTTCTATGCCTGCTTTCCTGAAATCTTCAAAAAATTTCCTCTTCGCCTTCCTCGATCCGAAACTGTCATAAATAATACGTATCTCCACTCCCTCCCTGGCCTTACGGATAAGCGCCTGCTGGAGTTTCAGGCCCAATTCGTCGTCAAGCAATACATAATACTCTATATGAATATGTTTTTCGGCCTTTTCGATATCGGCAAACAGGCTTGCGAATTTATCCTCCCCATTGGTAAACAACGTCACATCATTTCCTCCCAGCAACGGCGTATAATCCATATTCTGGAGCAGGTTAATAAGGTTAATATACTCTTCCGGGAAAATATGCTCTACGGCAGTTTCCATCCCGTCCAGGGGGCGTTTCTTCAACTTGCTGTACATCCGGCGGGAGATTACCTGTTTTTTTGTCGCGTCTTGTCCGAAGAAGGCGTACCAGATAATACCGATAAAGGGCAGAAACACCACCGCCATTATCCATGCCACCGTTTTGATGGGATTCCGGTTTTCGGAGATCACCACCACTACAATACCTACTACTGTGAGCAGGTAGAGTATTTCAATGATCAGGAGCAGTGCACTGTTAAGTTGTATAGTCATAACCGGTATTTTCCTTCCTCAATGTCTTCCAGTATATTCAGGTATGAATGATAGCGGCTTTCACTGATGTAGTGATTTTCGACTGCCTCCAACACTGCACAGCCAGGTTCATTAAGATGCAGGCAACTGTTATATTTACAGTTTTTCGATATCCTGAATATTTCAGGGAAATAGTGCGATACTTCGGCACGACTCATATCAATGGTACCGAAACCTTTGATACCCGGGGTATCAATCAAGAAACCACCATTCTCCAATTCGATCATCTCCGAAAAAGTGGTGGTATGCATCCCTTTATGATGATAACCGGATATCTCTCTCACTTTTTGCGCCTGATCCCCTACCAGAAGGTTAACGATGCTCGATTTCCCCACCCCCGAATGCCCTGCAAGTAAAACGGTCTTTCCTTCTGCCAAAGCCTCCAGTTGATCTTTACCTTCACCGGTCACCGTCGAAGTTTTCAAACATTGATAGCCAATTGTGGAATAGAGATGTATCAGCGCATTCAGGTATTCACTCTCCTCCTCATCATACAAGTCTATTTTATTGAAAATAAGACAGACCGGTACCGAATATGCTTCTGCGGTAGTCAGGAAACGATCGATGAATACGGTAGTTGTTTCAGGATAACTCACCGTAACACAAAGGAATGCCAGGTCAATATTGGCAGCCAGTATATGCACATGTTTGGAGAGATTGGAAGCCTTACGGACGATATAATTCTTCCGTTCGGCGATATCGGTGATAAAAGCGGTACCGTCGGGGTTAGGATCCATAAAGACCCGGTCGCCCACTACAATAGGGCTTGTACTTCTGATCCCTTTAAGTCTCAGATTTCCCTTTGCTATGCCAATGATATCGTTGCCGTTATCATCACGCACCAGATAGGCATTCCCGGTATTCCTGACAACCAGCCCCTGCAGTCCTATCTTACCGCTTTCATCCCCGCCTTTTGCCATTAAACGGTAAGTATCTCCTTCTCCTTTTCGGCGAACATCTCATCCACTTTCTTGATATACTTATCGTGAAGTTTTTGCAGTTCGTTTTCTCCATCTTTTCCCATATCTTCGGCCATACCCTCTTTGACAGCCTTTTTCACCTCATCAATTCCTTCACGGCGCGCATTGCGGATACTGATCTTTGCCTCTTCTGCCTCCTGTTTGGTCTGTTTCACCAATTGCTTGCGCCGTTCTTCCGTAAGCGGCGGAATCCCTAAACGAATTACCTCTCCGTTATTCTCGGGAGTAATGCCCACATCGGAGTCCAAAATAGCTTTTTCCACTATTCTCAACATCGCTTTTTCCCAGGGTTGAACCATAATAGTCTTGGCATCGGGTGTGGTTACTGTTGCAACATTCGACAACGGCACAAGACTACCATAATATTCCACGCGTATACCGTCCAGGATACGGGCATTTGCACGGCCTGCACGAATACGTGAAAAAGTTTCATCCAGGAATTCGAGGGTCATCTGCATCTTTTCCTCGGCCTCTTTTCTGATTGTCGTTATTTCCATAAGTATCTTCAATAAATTTTAGTGAATTCAATCGTCATTGCACTTAACGAAAAAGTTGTGAACAAAAATAGTGAAATTTTTCTAAACATGCACCAGTGTTCCGATATCTTCGCCTTCAAGCACTCTTTTCAGGTTTCCATAACTATCCATATCAAAGACGACGATGGACAGGTTATTCTCCTTACACATCGTTGTAGCGGTCAGATCCATCACTTTCAGTCCACGATTGTACACTTCATCGAAAGTGATCGTCTTGAATTTGGTAGCGGTAGGATCTTTTTCCGGATCAGCCGTATATACGCCGTCTACACGGGTTCCTTTGAACATCGCATCGGCCTCGATTTCAATTCCCCGGAGTGCGGATGCAGTATCGGTCGTAAAGAAAGGATTTCCGGTACCGGCGGCGAGAATTGCGATTTCACCTCTTTCCAGCGACTCAATGGCCTTCCATTTAGAATAAAGCTCACCTACAGGCTCCATACGAACCGCCGTGAAAACACGGTTTTCCTGTCCAACGGCGGTGAGTGCCGAACTCAGCGCAAGGCTGTTGATTACAGTGGCCAGCATCCCCATCTGATCGCCTTTTACCCGGTCAAATCCTTTGGTAGCACCACTCAGGCCACGGAAAATATTTCCTCCGCCAATCACGACACCTATTTGCACGCCTGTCTGTGCCGCTTCATATATCTGTTCGGCATATTCCTGCAGACGCTTTTCGTCAATTCCGTACTGTTTGTCGCCCATCAGCGATTCGCCGCTGAGTTTGAGTAAAATCCTATTAAATTGCATTTTTTAAACTAAAAACTAATAGTGAAAAACTAAAAATGAAAATGTTAGATATTAGAAGCCCGATGCAGTCACCCACTCATTCCACAAAGGTGACCTCTTTAAACGCGTACTTCCGTTCCTCTTCTGTATCGATTGTTTTCAACACCAGATGACCCGAAGGGAGTACATCTTCGACCTTCGCCATAAACCGGCCATTCTTGTCTTCGTACCAATAATAACCATTTACCCGGTACAGATCGAGCATATATTCATCTTCAATAGTTTTGATTTCCCCTTTCTCAAAATCACGATAGAGCAGGAAAAACTCCCTTTGAAAAATATCGAGGATGTAATCCCGATCCTGTACTGAGCCGATAATTTGCCAAAGTGACACAGGATTGGAAAGCTCGGGTGGAAATATTTGCTGATTGACATTGATCCCGATCCCAATCACTGAATTGGCGATATATTTGTTATCAATATCATTTTCTATCAGTATCCCCGCTATTTTTTGCTCTTTCCAGTAGATATCGTTCGGCCATTTGATACGAATATCGTCCGCAAACCGGTCGAGCGTATTCTTAACAGCCAGTGAAGCAATACGGGAAATAATGAATTGTTCATTGGCCAGTACCTCCTTGGGATAGATCAACAGGCTGAATAAGAGATTTTCTCCTTTCGAAGAAAACCAGGAATTCCCCATCTGCCCTCGTCCAACGGTCTGAAAATCGGCTATAACCATCGATCCCTCTTCAAGGTGTTCCTCCCTGGCTAGTTGTTTTAAATAGAGATTGGTTGACTCAGTCTCTTCCAACCGGATTATCCGGCGATCTTTACTTAATTGTTCCATAATATTGTTGCTGCTGCTTTTTTGGCAATTTCTTTATAACCTCTTCTACAGAATGATTAATCCACTCCCTGAGTTCATCATCGGGCATATCCCTATCCAAATAAATGGTATTCCAGTAGGTTTTGTTCATATGATAAGCCCCTTCCACACATACATATTTTTCACGCAGTGTGATGGCTTTTGCCGGGTCACACTTGAGACTGATACAAAATCTGTCCCCATCCGTAGGTATCAATGCGAACATCTTCCCCATCACTTTCATTACGATGGTCCACTCATCGAAGGGGGTCGTCGCTTCCGCACCCTGAATGGATTGACAATAATCAAAAAGTTCTTCGATATTCATACCCCGTTTGATTCCCGTTTTATGCAATTAAAATTGTCATACCATATTGTATTCAGTCAAAGCTCTTTTCACAAAAAAGGTAAAAATGCATCTTCGATATGTTCCAGTTCGAAATTCTGTTCTTTGCCTATTACCGTAACAATATCGAAGCGGGCCGGTTTATCGATATGGTTTATTTTCAGATAGTGACTGGCAGCACGTATCATACGTCGCATACGTTGCTCAGTAACAGCATTTTCCGGATTACCCCATTCGACAGAACTACGGGTCTTAACCTCTACGAACACGATAAATTCTTCATATTCTGATATTATATCGATTTCATAACCGGAAAAAGACCAATTCCGTTCCAGAACCCGGTGTCCCTTCCTTTTAAGACAATTCACCGCAGCTTCTTCACCTTTCCTTCCCAACTCATTGTGTTTGGCCATCTCTCTTGATACAAAACAGCTTTTAAACCTTGTAAAAATACAACTTTACCCTGTAAATCCCCCGTTTTATCGAAAATATTTTGTTTTTTTGCACTGGCAAAGGAAAAGCGCATGCAGAAATTTCAATAGTTATTTGATGAGAACGAAACAATACAAACCGCAGGGCAAGATCAAGCCACGTACAAAAAAGGCCGTGTTTTTGCTCAGCGATGAAGAATACAGTCTGATTCATTTCTATCTGAAAAAGTATAAAATCACAAACCGTTCCAGATGGTTCCGTGAAACCGTTCTCAACCATGTGCTAAAAAATATGGAACAGGACTATCCTACACTGTTCGAAGAAAATGAGATGAGGAGATAATCTTTTGATTTCATAATTTGATGATCTGATGATTTAAAGATTCAAGAATTCAAGATTCAAGATTCAAGATTCAAGATTTTTGACTTCTTGGACTTCTAATTGGTAATTAGTAATTTTTCTAACTGATGCTCGACGATCGATATTTTATGCAACAGGCTTTGCGGGAAGCACACAAAGCTTTCGAAAATGGAGAAGTACCCGTCGGTGTAGTTGTCGTAGTGAACGAACGCATTATTACCCGTGCTCACAATCTAACAGAAACCCTGAATGATGTTACAGCCCATGCCGAGATGCAAGCCATCACTGCTGCAGCCAATGTGTTGGGGGGGAAATACCTGACCGATTGCACCCTCTACGTGACAGTAGAACCCTGCCCTATGTGTGCCGGTGCACTGAGATGGGCACAAATATCGCGTGTAGTATACGGGGCATCAGATGAAAAAAGAGGCTATACACAGATCTCACCTTATCTCCTCCATCCCAAGACTACCGTTACTTCTGGTGTACTAGCCGATGATTGCGCTGACCTGATGAAACTTTTCTTCGCACGTTTCAGGAAATAATTCAAAGACTTTTACTGCTTCCCTCTGCCGTTATTCCAAAACCGGAACCCGATAGCCTATCAATATTTACTATCAAACAAAAGCCATGGAAAAAGCGTTAATACTAATACGGAAATTTTTATGTACAAATCTGCAAATCAACTAAAAAACAGGTGTTATGAGTAAAAAGAAAATAGCTGTCCTGGTAGGCAGCCTGCGAAAAGAATCGGTCAACAGAAAGTTGGCAAATGAGGTAATTAGGTTAGCTCCTGATTCCTTGGAGTTGGAGATTATAGAAATAGGGCAGTTAGCTCACTACAATGAGGACCTCGATGCAAATCCTCCGGCAGAATGGGTTGAATTCCGCAAAAAGATCGGTGAGGCTGATGGATATCTTTTTTTCACTCCTGAGTATAACCGAAGTACTTCCGGGGTAATGAAAAATGCACTTGATGTAGGATCAAGACCTTATGGGCAGAATAAATGGGCAGGAAAGCCGGGAGCTATCGTGAGCAGTTCCATGAGTCCTCTTGGCGGCTCAGTAGCTAACCACGCACTGCGTCAACCCATGGTCTTCCTGAACATCTATATGATGCAACAACCCGAAGCATATATCGGAAATTCATGGGAGCTGTTCGACGAACAAAACAACCTGAAGAACGAAAGCACCAAAGAATTTCTGAAGAATTGGGTAAATGCATTTGCCAAATGGGTATACAAGTTTTAAGATATCCACCTATTATATAAAATTTCGCTCCGGCTGTGTGATTATACTTCCGGAGCGATTTTCATTTATACCCATAAAAAATATCAGAGTTCCGGCAATTTCCATGGAGCCCGGTAATTTGCCTTGATTAACCTGTTGGCTTCGTCATTACCGACAAATTTCCCAGCTTTGTCATCCCAGTTCAGTGCAGTCCCTACACGACATGAGATATTCCCCAAATGACTCAGTTTAGCCACTTCAGCGCCAATGGCGATATCAGCATTAGGCAATTCACGTGAACGCATACAATCGAGCATATTGCCGGCATGCAGATAGAGACCTCTGCCTGTACCTTTCTTTTTTTCCACTGCTTCCATCCGGAGCGTATTGGGTTTTCTTTCATCGTCACAAGGGTAACAATATGGGAACGTACGGCTATTGATAGCTTGTTCGGGGACTACCTCCCACCCCTGGCGGGTAAGGATCAGCGTACCGTTCTCTCCAAAAAAGGCAACCCCTTCCCTGAGACCGAACAATCCTGTACCTATTCCACATGCATGATCCCAGATGATATTGAAATCAGGATATTTATAAGTCACCATCAGTGTATCGGGCGTCTCCATGGCATCATCCGGATAGCCATATTTTCCTCCGGCGCCATAGACATATGAAGGTAATCCCACATTCATCCCTTTCATGGCATAATCAAGCAGGTGCACACCCCAATCGGCCATCAACCCACCGGCGTAATCCCAGAAGAAACGGAAATTATAATGAAACCTGTTTTGGTTAAAAGTACGCTTAGGCGCCGGACCTAACCACATGTCATAATCCACGCCTGCAGGTGGTGCCGAATCGGGGACTACCGGCAATGTCCATTTGCTGGTCTGATAAGCCCATACTTTTACGGTTCTCACACGGCCCAGTTCTCCGCTTTGCACATATGCAGCCGCTTCGTCCCAGTGCGGATCGCTGCGTTGCCACTGTCCCACCTGCACGATACGGTTATATTTCCGGGTAGCTTTTACCATCAGGTCGCACTCCTCGATAGTATTAGCCAGCGGCTTTTCTACATACACATCCTTACCTGCTTCACAGGCAGCGATCAACTGGAGACAGTGCCAATGGTCGGGGGTCCCGATAATCACCATGTCCACATCTTTGTTATCGATCACCCTGCGCCAGTCCTTTACCAACTGAGGTGGCTTTTTACCGGTCAACTCTTCCAAATCAGAAGCACGTTGATAGAGCCATTGATCATCCACATCACACATGGAGATACACTCCACGTCGGGGTATTGAAGAAAAGCTTTCAGATTACTCCATCCTTGATTACGGCACCCGATCAGGCCTACCTTGATTTTATTACCCGGTGAAGATTGACCGAAAACGGAAGAATAGGAGCTTCCCATCAACGGAGCCAGGCTTAACCCCGTTGCTGAAATGGCGGATTTCTTTAAAAAATTTCGTCTGTCCATGATAAAGTATTATTTTAAATTTATATTTGGTCTGTTTCTATATATTTTGTTAGTTTCGGCCTGTACGGACTATCCACTGGAAAATTATCGGATTGGCAATTATGTTCACGTCAACACCTCAGTACTGCAATAGAAAAGAAATAACATCAAAAGTAAAGACAAAGATAATAAAGTTTGTACAAAACGTCATATTAATCTTTTTTTAAGTGAATGTTTGATTTTTTAAATGAATAACTATATTTGCAAATTGGTCATCGATTACTCTACCCATAATTTAGTTTTATGCAACAACTCAACGAATTCTTTCTCTTTATACATCAATATATTGCAGGAAACAACTGGTTTATTTTCCTTCTTCTGGGGACTGGCATTTTTTTTACATTTTATTTAAAATTCCCCCAAATCAGGTATTTTTCACATGCTATCCGGATTGTAAAAGGGAAATACGATAAAAAGACAGACAAAGGCGACACATCCCATTTTCAGGCGTTGGCTACCGCCCTTTCAGGAACGGTGGGTACCGGAAATATTGCCGGAGTAGCATTGGCCGTTCATTTGGGAGGACCGGCAGCGCTGTTCTGGATGCTGATGACTGCATTTTTAGGGATGTGTACCAAATTCGTGGAAGTAACCCTGTCACATAAATACCGGGATTTTGATGAAAAAGGGATGGTAGCCGGTGGCCCCATGTATTATATGAAAAAACGGTTAAATATCAATCTGAAAAATGGGAAGCAAATCAAAACAGGATACTGGATAGGGGGATTTTTCGCGATAGCTACCATTTTATCTTCTTTCGGGACCGGAAGCCTGCCACAGATAAACAGCATATCGAATGCCATGTTTGCCACTTTCGGGATACAACATATGGTAACGGGGGCTGTCTTATCCGTCTTACTCGGCTTGATTATCATCGGAGGGATCAAAAGGATAGCACAGGTAACCGAAAAACTGGTCCCTTTCATGGCGATCATCTATTTTGCAGGAGCCATAGCGGTCATTTTCTCCAATTATCAAAATATTATCCCTTCATTTATATCTATATTCAGTGATATCTTTTCCGGTACAGCTGCTGTCGGCGGTTTTCTGGGAGCCGGATTCGCTTTCGCATTCAACAATGGAGTAAACAGAGGATTATTCTCCAATGAGGCGGGACAGGGTTCCGCACCCATCGCCCATGCTGCAGCCAAAGCCCATGAACCGGTTTCAGAAGGGATGGTTGCCATCCTGGAACCGTTCATCGACACCATCATCATCTGTTTTCTTACCGGCATGGTGCTCTTATCATCAGGTGTATGGAATGAAAAACTCTCCAATCAGTTCCAGCAAACCGATATCGAAATTCTGGCAGGTTATTATCACGAACAAAATGAAGAAAATCTAGCTGCCCTCAAGAACCATCTGAATAATAAGGATAAGGTATCCCTCTTCACAGGGGAAATTCAGATAGAAGAAGGTAAAATCCTGGATAAGATTTCCATTATTCATGCACGTTCATTGGCAGAAAATATTGAAGTTCGACAGGGTGGAGATCTTTTCTCCGGCAAAATTCCGGTCACTAATGGTAAGATAACCGACCGGTCCGGTAATTTAACCTTCACCGGGCAATCCCTTATTCACAGTGCCCCTCTCTCTACCGCGGCTTTCTCGAAAAGCATACTAGGCAACTCCGGACAATATATTGTCGCCATTGCATTACTCCTGTTTGCTTTCTCCACCGCTATCGCCTGGTCTTATTACGGGGACAGAAGTGTTACTTACTTAGTAGGAGCAAAATATATAGTGGTCTATAGGATCATTTTCGTATTGGGATTTTTTCTTGCTTCCTTTACCGATACCACAATCATCTGGAGTTTATCGTTGATCACCATCGCCCTTATGACAGTCCCGAACCTGATCGGACTACTTATTCTGCACAAAGAGGTGAAATCGACAATCAAAGATTACTGGATAGATTTTAAGAAAGAACATCCAAAAAATTGATGTGCCAATATGCTAATGTGCCAATACAGATTTACTCTGTAAATTTGAACAACTATCGAATAACTACTGAATAACCATCGAATAAAGTTAGTTTCAAAAAAATCATGTAAATTTCCACAATATAGGATGCGCTTCGGATAAGCTCAAACAAGTTTGGCTTATCTCTCAGCTTTCACTATATTTGCAAGCTCTAATGAAAGGGGTGTTTGTCCATGTGAAAACGTTTTTTCGAAGCATGAGCACACAGTCCGTAATTTGAAATTCGAATATGTCAAAACAATTTAAACGCACGCTCATTACATCGGCGCTGCCGTATGCGAACGGTCCGGTACATATCGGACATCTGGCCGGGGTGTATGTCCCTGCCGATATCTATGCCCGTTATCTGCGCCTGAAAGGGGAAGAGGTACTTCTTATCGGTGGTTCTGACGAACATGGAATTCCTATCACCATCAAAGCCCGTAACGAGGGAGTTACTCCCCAGGATATCGTGGATCGCTACCATACGCTGATCAAAAAATCGTTCGAAGAGTTTGGCATCACATTCGACATCTACTCACGTACCACATCGGATATCCACAAGGAGACAGCATCCGATTTTTTTCGCACCTTGTACGACAAAGGTGAATTCTCTGAGCAGGAGAGCGAGCAATATTACGATGAGGAAGCCGGACAGTTCCTTGCCGACCGTTATATCACCGGAACCTGTCCCCACTGCGGAAATGAGAAAGCCTACGGTGACCAGTGCGAACAATGCGGCACATCACTCAGCCCTTCGGACCTTATTAATCCAAAATCCACGCTCAGCGGCAGCAAGCCTGTAATGCGAAAGACCAAACATTGGTATCTGCCTCTGGATAGACATGAAGCGTGGCTGCGCCAATGGATACTTGAGGATCACAAGGAATGGAAAACAAACGTGTACGGCCAGTGTAAATCGTGGCTGGATCTGGGATTACAACCGCGTGCCGTGAGCCGCGACCTCGACTGGGGCGTACCGGTACCCGTGGAAGGTGCCGATGGCAAAGTACTCTATGTATGGTTTGACGCGCCCATCGGATATATTTCCAATACCAAAGAGCTGTTGCCCGACAACTGGGAGAAATGGTGGAAAGATGAAGAAACCAAACTGGTGCATTTCATCGGCAAAGACAATATCGTGTTCCACTGTATTGTCTTCCCTGCCATGCTGAAAGCAGAAGGTTCTTTCATTCTGCCGGAAAACGTTCCGGCCAATGAGTTCCTCAACCTTGAAAATGACAAGATATCCACCTCACGCAACTGGGCGGTATGGTTGCATGAGTATCTGGAAGAATTCCCCGGCAAACAGGATATCCTCCGCTACGTACTCACTGCCAATGCTCCGGAGACCAAAGACAACGATTTCACCTGGAAAGATTTTCAGGCACGTAACAATAACGAGTTGGTAGCCGTACTTGGCAACTTTGTGAACCGCGCATTGGTACTTACTCAGAAGTATTTCGACAATAAAGTGCCCGCACCGGGAGAACTGACCGAATATGATCGTGAAACAATTGCCGAAGCGGGAAAAGTAAAGGCAGTTGTTGAATACAATCTTGAAAGCTATCATTTCCGTGAAGCACAAAAAGAAGCAATGAACCTTGCCCGTCTCGGAAATAAATACCTGGCAGACTCTGAACCGTGGAAGATAGCCAAGACCGATATGGAACGGACTGCCACCATCCTTAACATAGCACTGCAGATCACAGCCAACCTCGCCATTGTTTTTGAACCGTTCCTACCCTTCTCATCGGCAAAGATCAAAACCTTCATCAATACCGAAAATCTGGGATGGAACGATTTAGGCAAATTCAACCTGCTTCCGGAAGGGCATACATTGGGAGAGTCAGCATTGCTATTTGAAAAAATAGAAGATGAGGTAATTGAAAAACAGATTCAAAAGTTGCTCGACACAAAGAAAGCGAATGAAGCAAGTGAACACAAGGCCAAACCGATAAAAGAGGTTATCCAGTTCGACACATTCGAAAAACTGGATATCCGGGTGGGCAGGGTTTTGGAATGTGAAAAAGTCCCCAAAACCGACAAATTGCTCCGTTTCCTCCTCGACGATGGACTGAAGAAACGAACTATCCTCTCCGGTATTGCGGCCTACTATCCCAATCCTGAAGAATTGATCGGTAAACAGGTGTGCTTTATTGCCAATCTAGAACCAAGAAAAATGAGAGGCCTGCTCTCCGAGGGGATGATCCTTTCGGCCGAAAATGCCGATGGTAGCCTCACCTTAGTTGCACCAACAAAGAATGTACTGCCCGGGAGCCAGGTAGTGTGATTTGAAATAGAGATAGTCTTTCGTTGAAAGTAAGAGAAGAAAAATTGGGATTCATTAAACATTTCGTTATTTTTAACATAGTTACAGGTAACCTTTTTTCGTTATTTGCATCTTGAGAATAGAGACAAGAGGTGCTCAGCACGTAATAAGCATAATACAAGGTTGCTGTTGCGTGAAATAAACGAATTCCAAACTAAAAACTACTTTTATGAAAAAACAAGCTATTCTCGCTATCGCGTTATTGGTTAGCTTCAGTGCTTTTTCCCAAAAGACACACCGCGTGATGGGATGGAAAATATCGAGAGATATTCCACAAAACGAAGTGAAATTAAACCTCGGAACTACTATTTTCGGGCTGTATCCCGAAATTTCATACGAACGGATCCTTAGCGAAGACTTCAGCCTGGGGGTAACAGCAGGAATTAGTCTTGATGAGGACGAATATCCTTTGAGTTTTGGACTAATGCCTTATGCACGTTGGTTTTTTGGAGGAAGTTCCCAAAATTTACAAAAGTATGGCGCCGGATTTTTCATTGAGGCCAACGGAGCCCTGTTATCTCAAAAAGAATATTACGACGGTGCCGGAAGCCCAACTTCTGAATTTGGCGCCGGATTGGGATTAGCCTTAGGATGGAAATATCTTACACGCAATAACTGGGTAGGAGAATTCTATTTTGGAGCCGGACGGGATTTTGTCAACGACGGAGCTTATCCCCGGTTAGGTATCTCTATCGGAAAGCGGTTTTAAAAGAAACAGTTATAAGATATTCAGCAGAGAGAGCCACTATAAAGTGGTTCTCTCTTTTTTTGCCCGGTGGAGCCCAAAAGAATTGTACCAAAAATAAGGCTTTCACGGAATAATCTGTTAATTTTGTGATTTAAACAATAAACGGTAGTCAATTTAATGATATGCTGACGTGAATTGAATCCGCAGGAAATTTATTTTAATCATATGAAAAATTCTTTCGATTTCAAAAAAATACTACCCGACCTGATCGTGATCGCGGGATTCATCCTGGTCTCATTTATCTATTTCGCTTCGCCCGTGACAGAGGGACGTGTAATAGCACAAAGCGACTCCTTGGCTGCCATCGGACAGGGACAGGAGCAGCGCGATTATATGGAACGCCACGATGGAAAACGTACAAGATGGAATCTCTCCATGTTCAGCGGAATGCCTTCCTATCAGATGAGTCCCACTTACGATTCATCCAAACCACAGGATGCTGTTAAAAAGGCCTATTCGCTCTTTCTGCCGAATTATGTCGGTCTGGTATTCATTATGCTGCTCGGGTTTTATATCCTGATGCGTGCATTGAAGGCCTCCCCTCTATTGAGTGCACTGGGAGCTGTTATCTGGGCTTTCTCATCCTATTTCTTCATCCTTATCGCAGCAGGACATATCTGGAAATTTGTCACGCTTGCCTATATTCCACCCACTATAGCCGGGATGATCTATATCTACCGAAAGAAATACCTCTTGGGCGGACTGGTCTTCATGCTCTTCGTTGCTTTCCAGGTATCGTCCAACCACCCGCAGATGACCTACTACTTTTTGTTCGTCATGCTTTTTATAGCGATTGCTTTTTTTATAGAAGCCATTCAAAAAAAAGAGTTACCCGGTTTCGTGAGATCGACAGCGGTGCTGCTTGCAGCGGGGATCATCGGTGTGGCGGCCAACGCGAGTAACCTTTACCACACTTACGAATATTCGAAAGAGACCATGCGGGGTAAATCAGAATTAGCCCATCATGGAGAAGAGAATAAAACCGGAAATGGGCTGGAACGTGATTATATCACCGCCTGGAGCTATGGTATAGGTGAAACATGGACATTGCTGGTACCTAATACCAAAGGTGGAACTTCCGCCGCTAGAATTGCTGAGAATGAAAGGGCAATGAGTAAAGCACGCCCGGAATATCAACAACTCTATCAACAGATCGGACAGTACTGGGGGGAGCAACCTTTTACAGCAGGACCAGTCTATGTAGGAGCCTTTGTGTTGGCTCTCTTCGTATTGGGGCTTTTTATTGTGAAAGGGCCATTGAAATGGGCACTGTTGGCCGGGACCCTCTTCTCTATCCTGCTCTCCTGGGGAAAGAATTTCATGGGATTGACTGATTTTTTTATCGATTGGATCCCGATGTACAATAAATTCCGGGCAGTCTCCTCTATCCTGGTGGTAGCCGAATTCTGTATCCCGCTCCTGGCCGTACTGGCAGTGAAGGAACTGATTCAAAAGCCGGAAATACTGAAAAACAATGTAAAACAACTCTATATCAGCCTTGGGGTAACCGGTGGAATGGCATTATTATTTGCCGTCGCACCAAAACTCTTCTTCTCTTCCTTTATCTCCGGACAGGAAACGCAGGCATTACAATCACTGCCACCCGAGCATATTCAAGCGGTGATCGCCAACCTGACCGATATGCGTGTTGCCATCTTTACGGCGGATGCCTGGCGCAGCTTTTTTATTGTTGCCATCGGAGGAGTTCTTGTTTGGCTGTTCATCAATAAAAAGTTAAAAGCAGAATGGACGGTAGCAGCCATTTTACTGCTTTGTTTAGTGGATATGTGGGGGGTGAACAAACGTTACCTGAACGATAGTGATTTCGTACCGGAAAGTAACCAGCAACAACTATTTGCCCCATCACCTGCCGACCAGTATATATTACAGGATACCACCAAATATTATCGTGTGTTGAATATGGCAACCAGTACCTTTGACGACGGTATTACACCCTACCACCATAAAGTGATCGGAGGGTATCATGCCGCAAAACTGCGTCGTTATCAGGATCTGATAGACATACATCTCAGATCCGAAATGATGGCTTTACAACAAGGAATTATCCAGGCACAAGGCGAAATGGATTCCTTGAATGCCGACAGGTTCAAAGTGTTGAATATGCTCAATGCCAAATGGATCATTATGCCGGCACAGGATGGCGCCACTATTCCTCTGGAGAATCCGTATGCCATGGGGAATGCGTGGTTTGTAGATGATATACGTTTTGTAGAGAATGCCGACGAAGAAATCGACGCATTGGGAGCTATCGATCTCCGGAAAGAAGCAGTAGCCGATAAAAAATATGAGTCAATCCTCGCCGGCTTCCGACCGACACCGGCCGATTCGGCGTCGACCATCCAGTTAACCGACTACGATTCCGATTTTGTGACTTATGCTGTAGATGCAAAAAAAGATGAACTGGCTTTGTTCTCAGAAATTTATTATCCCAAGGGATGGCAGATTACTATCGACGGACAGCCGGCAGAGATGCTACGGGCCAACTATACCCTGCGGGCACTCCATATTCCGGCGGGACAACATACAGTCGAATTCCATTTCGATCCGCAAAGCATCAAGGTGACGGACAGCATCGCCTATGCAGCGCTGATTATCATGCTGCTCACTGTCCTCTTTCTTGTGTACAATGCGGTAAGACGCAATGATCGACCATAATTCCCCTATTTTTTCTTGTGTCTGCCGCATAATCTAAAAATTATAGCATATATTTGTAATATGACTGTAAAGGAGTAGCAGGAGATTGTAAATTGTTCGGTACGAGGATCAAAATCCGAGATACCGAAGCAGAGGTGATCCTATTTGGGCTCCGTGTGAGGGGACAAGCGCACGAAGAGTAAGAATAGGTTAAAAAATTTAATTGACTAATTACACAAACAATCAAAACAAAACTATGAAGAAAAGTATCGTTTTATTATGTATCGTAGTGGCTGCGCTCAGTGCGTGCAATACAGGTAAACGGAGCAGTAATGCCCAGACAAATGAAACAGAAGTTGCCGACCCGGCCCATAACAGCCGCAATTCACTGGATTGGGCGGGAGTATACAAGGGAACACTACCTTGTGCTGACTGTGAAGGAATACAGGAAGAGATCCGCCTGAACGATGACCTGACCTATGAAATGGTTTCGACCTATCTGGGAAAGGGTGAAAACCGGTTTCCAGATAACGGCCGGTTCGAATGGGATGAAGCGGGAAGCAGGATCAAACTGACCAGCACCACCTCTACCAACGATACGGACAGATGGTTTAAGGTGGGCGAAAACCAACTGATAGCACTCGATATCGAAGGGAATCCGATTGAAAGCAGCTTACCAGCGGAAATCTATATTTTCAGGAAGATAGATATGGACAATGTCATCACCGAAAAATACTGGAAACTGGTAGAACTGAACGGAAAAGAGATCTCTCCTTCCGAAACCGGTGGCAGGGAAGCCCATTTTATCCTGAAAAATGAAGATAACCGGATAATAGGTAATACGGGGTGCAACAACATGAATGGAAGTTACTCTTTTTCCGAAGAAGACAACGGTATCCATTTCACGCCTCTGGCAACCACCAGGATGGCCTGCATCGGGATCGATTACGAGCATGAATACCTTCAGGTATTTGAATTGAGTGATAACTATGTTGTTCAGAATGATACGCTCACACTGAGTAAGGGAGAAACGCCGCTGGCCAGATTTGCGGCAATCTATTTACAATGAAGTTAAAGACTATTTTATTTGATATGGATGGTGTGGTCATCGATTCGGAAAAACTACACCTCCGGGCTATGGGGCTCACTTTGGAACAGCATGGTATCAAATATTCACAATCGTTTCTAAACGATTATGTGGGGAGATCGGATGAGTCATTCTTTCGGTATGTATATGAAAACATGGACAACACTCACTCCATGGAAGAGCTGCTGGAAGAGAAAAATGCTTTTTTTGAAGATCTTTTGAAAGAGTTGAAGTATGTAGAAGGTTTTACTGATTTTATTCAAAAAGTAAAATCCATAAAACTACAGGCCGGATTGGTTACCTCCTCCTCGCTTTTCACAGTGCGAAAAGTGGACAAACTATTGAATCTGACTTCTTTTTTCGATATTGTCATCACGGAGGAGGATACCCAAAAGCATAAACCAAATCCGGAACCTTATCTTCTGGCGTTGGAAAATTTAGGGGCTGATCACAGATCGACCCTCATTATTGAAGATTCCATCAATGGGATACTCGCCGGAAAAGCAGCCGGATGTAGGGTAGCCGGATTGACTACTTCATTTGACGCTGCAACCTTACAAGATGCCGGAGCAGATTGGGTGATCAACAGTTTTTCCGATCTCCCCCCATTCACCTATTACAAAGTTCCTTAAAAGCACACCATTGGCAGTTTTTGGTATTCCTTGTTTGGGTAAACGGGATTTCGGGATTGAAAATCTCCTCAAGGCAATTGTTGAATAACGACAGAAACTCGTCCATAAAAACCGAGATATCAGATATAGGACGTTTATTACAGGTAACAGCCGGTGATGGATCACCAAAAATGGAACGAAGGTAATAAATGGCCGGTGATAATCGCACATCAGGATATTCCTGGGCGTAAAACAGTGCGTACACGAATACCTGCAGGATCTGGTATGGTCGGTTCGGTTTTGATCCGTCAAACAGGTCAGCGATCTGCTTGAAATCAGTCATTCCCGTTCCGGTCTTATAGTCGATGATACGATAACTATCCCCCACTTTGTCGATCCGGTCTATAATCCCCTTGAAATTCACCGAGAGTCCAGCATTCACACGATATGGTGTACGGAAACGATATTCCGCCCCTACAAATTCAAAGGGTGTAAACTGTTTGTCCGTTTCCAGGGTTTGTTTAACATAGCTCCGGAGAATCTCCCCGATCAGATAATGCTGCCCCAGCAACGGCCGGGGTTCATCCTTCTGTTTGAAATAATACTCGGCAAATGCCTCTTCGAGCAGCTTCGTCAGCAAAGCATCATCTTTAGCAATCGATGTCAGCACATCAGGCGTAACCGTTTTGGCTTTATAACGACTATAGATCGTCTCCATCAACTTGTGGAAGATCGAGCCGAACAGGTCAGACTCTACCGACTCCCGCACTTCATCTTCTTCGTAGAGACCTTCCACCGCTGTAAAATAAAACTGCAGGGGACAATTGATGTAGTTGTTGATGAGCGAGGCCGACAGAAACGACTCCCCACCCTTTCTAAATGCATCTAATTTCCGCAATACTTCCGGCGTTTTAGTGACCGATACCGGTAATATTTCGGGTGCAGCCACATCGTAAGCCACCACTCGCTCCGAAATATTGAAATAATCAGGATAAAGATATTTCAACTGATAAAAATAGCGACTTACTTCGCCCGTCTGCATCTCCTCCGTACGCGTATCATACAGCATAAACACCCTCTTCGCACGGCTGATCATACGGTAAAAATGATATGCATAGGTACTGTCCTGATGTTCGTATACCGGAAGACCGAATCCTTTCCGCAATGTGAACGGGATAAAAGAGTTGACCGGATCTTTCAAGGGAAAAACGCCTTCATTCATCGAAAGGATAATCAGGTTTTCGAAATCGATCACACGTGTTTCCAGCACACCCATCACCTGCAAGCCCGAGAGCGGTTCACCGCTGAATGCCACACTGATGGAATGTGCCAGTTTTTTCAACAGCCGGAAACAGGTTTCCAGCGACATGTTTCTCGCAGTATGAAGCCTATCCTGCAAACGGGTCACGGTTTTATGATACTGTACAATAAACTCCCGTTCCAGATCTACCGGCCGTGTACTGTCTCCGGCTTCTTCCTTAACCCGTTTTTCATCTGTAAGGGTGTTGTAGATAAAGGTGAGGATGTCTTTTATATATTCAAAAATATCATGCCATGCAGTTAACGGTCGAAATATCAGTTGAAGCAGAGGATGTTGCGGAAACTCCGAATCCGACACAACAATCCGGTTATTGGTTAGGATATATGTTTTTAGCGCTTCAACCTCCTCTTTGGCCGATGTATACACCAACGGATGATTCAGGATCGATAACACATTCCGGTGATAAAACATCATTTCTCCGGCCGATTCCCGTATATTACGCTGTAAACCGGCAATATGTTCCATCAGCGCCGAGATTGACGAATAAGAGAGCCCATACCCCATAGTGACGTTTATCTTTTCAATCTCTTCAGGAATGGAATAGAGTACCGGTAACAAAAGTCGTTCATCCGGCAGCACTATGGCCGTATTGATCGCCTCATCCGGATTGGGGATAGCCCCTGAACCGATCAGTCGCGAAAGGATCTGCGTAACATGTTTCGCCTGTCCTACTCCGGAGGAGATACCAATCACTTCTATGCTTGTTTTCTCCGGCCTCCCTGCATCTGTTTTCCCACCCTCTCCATTGCCGGTACTATCCTGCAGGATAAATTTCGAAGGAAATCTCCGCAGGTTGTCTTTGACCCATAACGACGCCCGGTTTTGGCTGTCATGCACCTGCGGTGATTCGTAATCCCAGTAAAAATCGGCGATCCCCTGGTTTTTCACATATTCGAGTAGTGCTATTTCCGTCGGTGTGAGCGCGTTCAATCCTACAAATATGTAGCTTGCTGACTGGTCATAACTCTGCTCTCCCTGTCCGTTTGGTTTACCCTCTCTGTCTTGTCCAGGTTTATCCTGATTTCCTTGTTCTGCCAACCCGGCATGTTTACCCGGACTGTCTAATCCCCCCGCCCCGGCGCGTTCTGCCACCTCCCGGAACATCATTCCTTCATAAGCGAGCCTCTTTTCTTGTAATTCCGCACGGAAAGACAAGTACAATTCATACAATATCTGCCATGTCTTTTGAAACTTTTTCTTGGTTTCGCTCTCCCCGACCGGCATAAAATTGGTCCAGAAACGACGGATAGCTTCTTTCTGTTTTTCGGTAAGATGGGTCAGATCATCATCCATCGACCGGAGATCATGTACATTGCGGAATAGCTGTTTAGCATCCGCCATGTACTTATCCACATCATTGAAATCATTCAGCAGCATTTCGCCCCAGTACAGAAAATCGTCGAACGACTCATCGGAACCGCTGATCCTGCCGAAATGATCGTAGAGCATCACAAGCATCTCTATTTTATCGGCCGGCCGGTAGGGTGACAAAGACGCAAAAAGCTCCTGGATAGTTATTACGGAAGGAGAAAAAAGCGGCTTACCGGCAATTTCCGCAAGGTATTTCTGAAAGAAAAAACCGGCACGCCGATTTGGAAACACAAACGTATGTCGATATAGTTCGTTACCGTATTGCGCATAAAAGACTTCCGCTATTTTATACAGGAATGGGGTCATAAAAGGTTATAAACTGGTTACAAGGTTCGCTGGTATAATCCGGTGAATATATACAATATCGCCGTGTACAGTGTAGATAATCGCCATTTTTTTGTAATTTATACGACGGACATTTGGTCCAAAACGCAGAAAAAAATTTGAGATTTGCAATGGATGACGTTCAGGAAAAAATTTAAGACTATTAATACAATTTGAAAGTCCTGCATAATGTTTTGTAGCTGTAATAGGTGCATGGTACACAGCCCGAATATGATATATGTATTCATCAAAATCCTTTTCCGCTTCGTCTGAAAGCTTTATGCGATACATTTCATTATAATTTTATATCATGCTCTTTTGCCAATTTACGTATATCAGTATTGTATAATTCACTCAATTTATCCAGCCCCCGTTCATACACCTCTTCCCAGTCATGCCCCTTATCAATAATTTCTTCAGGCAAGGGGTATTCAAGTGTTACGGCTCTTTTGTTTTGCAGTTCACGCACAATCTTGCGACCGGATGGCCGGGATATGTCTATGGTGGCTATTACTTTGTTATTACCCATGTGATGAATCTCCTTTCTTGTACAAATTTACGCAATTTATTTTGTAACAGGAAACGTTTATTTTTTTGTTTTCCACGAATATATTTCTTTTTTCTTTTATTTTTTCATTATTTTGCATACGCATAGATAGCCGTCTGACAGACACATGGTTGATGGGACCTCAATACGATGCCAACGGAGAACAACTCAAAGGAACCTACGATAAACAAGGAGAACCTTTTGTGTATACAAAAGAAGTACCAAGTGCAAGCTATACCAGCGAAATGGAAGGCTACCGTATGAATAAATTTGAAGTTGCCGAAGGCAGTACTCACAATAGTACAACAGACATTCCCGTCTTTCGGTACACTCATGTATTATTAATGAAAGCCGAATGCTTACTTCGCACAAATCAAGGAGGCGCCGGTGAACTGGTGACTCAAGTAAGGCAACGGGCTTTTAAGGACAGCCCGGCAAAGGCAACGGTTACCGATGAACAATTGAGACAAAACTCTGCCTATCAATACGGGTACGTAGAAAATTATCAGATTGTAGATCCGGGTAACCAGGATCCTATCCAGTTCGGAAGATTACTCGATGAATATGCCTGGGAACTCGTTTGGGAAATACATCGTAGAAGAGATTTGATCCGTTTTGGAATATATACTAAAAAAAGCTGGTTATCGCACAAGCCACAAGGGGACTATCGTACTGTATTCCCGATTCCTGACGGTATTATAAATGCGAATCCGAATCTGGAACAAAATCCTGATTACAAATAATTTTTGAAGTTATGAAACATTATTGGTTATTACTCATATCCTGTGCAGCCCTTTTGGGCTGCCAGGAATCTCAAAAGATAAAAGAACAGCCATTCAAAATGATCGAACAGGTTGATTTTTCGAATGTGCAGATTACAGATGACTTCTGGGCTCCCCGGTTAGAGAAACATGCTACTACTACCCTGGCTGTGTGTATCGATCAGATCGAGAATCAGACAGGACGTATTCGTAATTTCGAGAATGTGGCAAAAAAGCAAGGAGAACACTCAGGGATCTATTTCGATGACTCTGATGTATACAAAGCTCTGGAAGGTATTGCTTATTCATTAATTAATAATCCCGATCCGGCACTCGAAGCAAAAGCAGATGAATGGATCGATAAGTTTGCGGCTGCACAGGAGCCGGATGGATATATAAATACCTATTACTCTCTGACCGGATTGGATAAACGTTGGCAAAATATGTGGATGCACGAAATGTATTGTGCGGGACATCTGATAGAGGCCGCTGTCGCCTATTACCAGGCTACGGGGAAGAGGAAACTGCTGGATGTATCTATCCGCATGACGGAACATATGATGGATATCTTCGGGCCAGGAAAACGGCATTGGGTTACCGGACATGAAGAGGTTGAACTGGCGCTGGTAAGACTGTATAATGTTACCGGCGATGAACGTTACCTTGACTTCTCAAATTGGTTAATAGAAGAACGTGGTCATGGGCACGGACGGGGTAAGGACGATAATGACTGGAACCCGGAGTATTGCCAGGATGATAAACCTGTGCGGGAAATGACAGATATAGCCGGCCATGCTGTCCGTGCAATGTACCTGTATTGTGGAATGGCTGATGTAGCGGCTTTAAAAAATGATACAGGATATATTCAAGCTTTAGATCGCTTATGGAATGATGTCGTTTTTCGTAAGATGTACGTTACCGGAGGAATCGGCTCTTCCCGACACAATGAAGGATTTACTGAACCTTATGACCTTCCTAACTACGATGCATATTGTGAAACCTGTGCTTCTGTCGGTATGGTCTATTGGAATTCTCGAATGAATCAATTCACTGGTGATAGTAAATATATAGATGTGCTGGAACGTTCAATGTATAATGGAGCCTTAGCCGGAATCTCTCTGGAAGGCGACCGTTTCTTCTATGTAAATCCATTGGCTTCCCGGGGTAATCACCATCGCCAGGAGTGGTATGGTTGTGCTTGCTGTCCGAGCCAGATTTCAAGGTTTCTCCCTTCTATCGGGAATTATCTATATGGGCTTTCCAATGAAGCTATATGGGTAAATCTTTACATTGGAGGTGAAACAGTGCTAGATATTGATAAAAATAAGTTAACGATCGTCCAGGAAACCAATTATCCATGGGAAGGCGATATTTCATTAACGATAAAATCCGTATCTTCACCGATTGAGAAAGAAGTACGTTTGCGTATACCCGATTGGTGCAAATCCTATTCATTAGCGATCAACGGACAAACGCAGATATCTCCTGTAATAGAAAAAGGATATGCTGTTATAAAGAACAAGTGGAACACAGGTGACAAGATCTCGCTTTCTTTTGAAATGCCGGTTGAGATTATTGCTGCTGATCCGCAAGTGAAAGAGAATGTAGGGAAGCGAGCCGTTCAAAGAGGCCCGTTAGTGTATTGCATGGAAGAAACCGACAATACAAATTCTTTTGAAAAAGCTTTTCTCACCCCAAATACTACATTTTCGACGGTTTATAATCCTTCACTCTTACATGGAGTAGTTTCCATTACAGCCTCTACCCCGGGAAAGGACATCACTTTAATCCCTTACTATGCATGGGATAACCGGGAAGCAGGAGAAATGAAAGTTTGGATTGATTATAAAGAATAACAGACATTTACATCATGAAAATTAAGCAGCTATTAATTGTGACGCTCACAATTTTATCTCTTTCATTACCGGTAGTACAAGGACAAGAGATATTAACCCCAATACCATTTAATGAAGTTACGTTAGAAGATAATTTCTGGCTCCCTCGCTTGCATACGCAAAAAGAGATATTGGTACCTTTTGCTCTTGATAAAACCAAACCGGCGGTTGAGAACTTACAAAGGACAGCCAATTATCTGAAAGGCATTCCGGATGAATTACCTTTCCCTCACCGGTTTGTTTCTTCCGATTTGTATAAGGTAATGGAAGGGGCTGCTTATTTATTGAAACTGGAACGCGATCCTGAATTGGAAAAGGAGATGGATCGGATCATCGATATTATCTCCGAGGCCCAACAGGAAGACGGTTATAATTATGAATCCCATATTACGGGAGTAGCTACACACGATGTGAACGGTATGGGGGAAAGACCTTACTCTTATGTAGTGCATAGCCATGAATTGTATAATATGGGGCATATGTATGAAGGAGCTATTGCCTACTACCAGGCTACCGGTAAAGATAAATGGTTACGTGTGGCGGAAGCCAATGCCCGCCATATTAACAAAGTATTCTTTGAAGGTGATCCCAACTATAACGACGGTAAACCTGTCAATCAGGCGCCCGGACATCAGGAGATCGAACTGGCACTGGTAAAACTTTTCCGGGTAACCGGCGACAGCCTCTACTTGGATATGGCGAAGAAATTTATCGATATCCGGGGCGTTACTTATCGCCCGGAAGGAGAGGGCACCATGTCTCCCGAATATGCCCAGCAACATCTGCCGGTAAGGGAACAGACCAAAGCGGTCGGTCATGCAGTACGTGCGACATATCTCTATTCCGGAATGGCGGATGTAAGTGTATATACTCAGGATCCAAGCCTACGGCCGGCGTTGGATAGCATCTGGCATAATATTGTGGATACCAGGATGCATATCACCGGTGGTTTGGGAGCAGTACATGGTATTGAAGGATTCGGCCCGGAATATGACCTGCCCAATAAAGAAGCTTTTGATGAGACTTGTGCAGCCGTAGGCAATGTCTTTTTCAACCATCGGATGTTCCTGATGGAGAAAGACGGCAAATTTATGGATGTGGCTGAAGTCGCCCTGCTCAATAATGTATTGGCAGGCGTCAACCTTGAAGGTAACCGCTTTTTCTATTTGAATCCCCTGGAAGCGGATGGCATTACCCCTTTCAATCACGGAATACCGGGCCGTTCGCCCTGGTTCGGTACAGCCTGTTGTCCTTCGAATTTGGCAAGACTGATCCCTCAGGTTCCGGGATTAATGTATGCTACCACTCAGAATGAAATCTATTGTTCTTTTTATGCGGGAAGCACAACAACCCTTACATTAGAAAAGGGGAATGTTCACCTGAAACAGACCACGGAATATCCGTTCAGCGAAACAATCAGATGGGAAGTTACACCCGAAAAAGAGGGATTGACCTTCACCATGCATCTGAGGATACCTACCTGGACAGGCAACCAGTTTGTACCCGGAGAGTTATACTCATATGTAAATGCTAAACCTTCCGGCTGGACAATCAAAATCAATGGAAAAGAAACGAAAACTGATCTGAAAAAAGGTTTTGCTATCATTAACCGTTCGTGGAAAAAAGGAGATATCGTGGAGTTGACCCTTCCTATGCCGTTGCGTTATTCCAAAGCAACCGACCAGGTAGTCGCCGACCGTGGACGTGTCTGTATTACCTGCGGACCATTGGTGTATGCAGCAGAAGGCATCGACAATAACGACCGGTTACCCAATGTTTTTATTATGGATATGTCCGGTCCGGCACATATTTCCACATATACCGATACAGTGATGAATGGTATTCCCAGAGTAGAAGTAGCTGCATGGGAAAAGAATCCCGCAGGAAATAAAGAGATCAGCCTGGTACTTTTGCCTTATTATGCCTGGAATAACCGGAACGATGGAAGCATGATGGTCTGGTTTCCTGAATCCGATACTATTCAACATTAACAGCCAAAGTAGATATTTAGTCAGTTTATTCATATATTTGTCATATTATAACCGTTTACAAAGAAATGAAGCGAACATGAGAATCATTCTTATGCAAGCGCATGTTTAAGATGTCCTGGCTCTTAAGCCCTGGATATTGAGTCTAATTTTGAATTATATGAAAAAAATCGAATTAGTATTTCTTTCTTTATTTACTTTAACTGTAATGGTCACTGCATCTAACCCACAAGGGAAAAATCTGAGCGGTAATTACCTGAATAACCGTGCTCCTTTGTTGACGAAGCCTTATATGGAACTACCCATTGGCGATATCAAACCTTCCGGTTGGCTGGAAGAGCAACTCAATCGTATGGTGACCGGAATGACCGGACACATGGATACTATTTACGAACAGGTGATGGGACCGCGTAACGGCTGGCTTGGTGGAGACGGTGATGTATGGGAACGCGGCCCTTACTGGATCGATGGCCTGCTTCCATTGGCTTATATACTGGAAAATAAAGAGTTGATTGACAAGGTACAACCCTGGATCGAATGGACTCTGGCCTCACAGAAACCCAACGGTTATTTTGGACCGGATACCGACCGTCCACATGAACACGGGTTGCAAAGGGATAATTCACACGACTGGTGGCCTAAAATGGTCATGCTAAAAGTAATGCAACAGTATTATTCTGCAACCGGCGACCAACGGGTTATTCCGTTTATGACCAATTACTTCAGGTATCAATTACAGGAACTACCCAAAACTCCACTGGGACACTGGACTTTCTGGGGGCAACAACGTGGAGGGGATAACCTGATGGTTGTTTATTGGCTCTACAATATCACCGGCGATAAATTCCTTCTGGAACTGGGGGAACTTATTCACAAACAAACCCTGGACTGGACTGATATCTTTCTCCATCAGGATCACCTGAAGCGCCAGCATAGCCTTCACTGTGTAAATCTGGCACAGGGCTTTAAGGAGCCGGTAATCTATTACCAGCAGAATAAAGACGCTAAACAGATACAGGCTGTAAAAAAAGCCGTAAAAGACATGCGTACTACCATTGCTTTTCCTACCGGTTTATGGGCGGGTGACGAACTGCTTCGTTTTGGGAACCCGAATCTGGGTTCGGAATTATGTACGGCTGTCGAGATGATGTTCTCTTTGGAAAAGATGCTCGAAATCACAGGTGATGTCCAGTGGGCCGATCATCTGGAACGGGTCACTTTTAACGCCCTGCCCACCCAGATTACCGATGATTTCTCTGCCCGCCAGTATTATCATCAGATCAACCAGATAGCCGTCAGCCGTGAATGGCGTGATTTTGTGACGCCTCACGAAGATACGGATAACCTTCATGGTATCCTGTGTGGTTATCCATGCTGTACTTCCAACCTGCATCAGGGTTGGCCGAAATTTCTGCAGAATCTGTGGTATGCTACTACCGATAATGGTATTGCGGCGTTGGTGTATGCTCCTTCCAAAGTAAAAGCCAAGGTGGCGAACGGTACGGAAGTATATATTACCGAAGAGACTGCTTATCCGTTTGAGGAAACTATTCATTTCAATATCTCCTTTACAGATAAAAATGTAAAGAAAGCCTTTTTCCCATTCCATTTGCGTGTACCGGCATGGTGTAAACAGCCGGTTGTCCGTCTCAACGGAGAAGTGATTCCGGTCGATGCCTATCAGGGAGAGATTTTGCGTATTAACCGGGAATGGCAACAGGGAGATAAACTGACGCTCGAACTTCCGATGCATCTCGAAGCCACGTATTGGTTTGATGGCGCTGCTGTAATCGAACGCGGACCACTGGTCTATGCATTGAAAATGGAGGAAAACTGGGAAAAGAAAACAATGGAACCCGAAAAAGTGCGTGAATACGGCGAATGGTACTACGAGGTAACTTCCGATAGCCCCTGGAATTTCGCACTGAGCAGTCGGCAACTCCGCCCTGAGGTTATCAATGATCATTTTAAAGTAGAGAAAACGCCTACAGTTGCCACTTATCCCTGGACATTAGAAAGTGCCCCGATCACTATCAAAGCGAAAGGTCGCCCGATTCCTACCTGGAAAGAATACAGGGGTTCGGCCGGTTCCGTTCCCTATTTCACCCAGCAAGGCCCCGACACCACCGAAGAGGTGGAAATCGAATTGATCCCGTTTGGCTGCACCACACTCAGGATCACTGAATTTCCCGTCAGGAATTAAAGGTCTATATTATTGAATTTAAAACACCTATTGTAAATGAGAACACGGACAACTCAAGCGGTTATCCGTGTTCTTTGTTAATATGGTCTCTATTTTATGATGAAAAGAGATCACAATCCACTAAGCCAGGGTGATTCCTTTATCAAGATAAACATCCTGAATGGCATGGATCAGTTCCACACCATCTTTCATTGGCTTTTGGAAAGCTTTACGACCGGCGATAAGCCCTATTCCTCCGGCGCGTTTGTTCACTACCGCGGTATAAACCGCTTCTGCAAGATCACTCTCGCCACGTGATTCCCCTCCTGAGTTGATCAGTCCTATCCGTCCCATATAACCGTTGATCACCTGATACCGGCAAAGGTCTATCGGGTGTTGGGAACTCAATTGGTCATACATGCCGGGATTTGTCTTCCCGAATTTAATGGCCGTAAAGCCTCCATTATTGGTCGGCAACTTTTGCTTGATGATATCCGCCTTGATCGTCACACCGAGATGATCGGCCTGACCGGTGAGGTCGGCTGCACTATGATAATCCACTCCCTCTTTCTTAAAAGCGTTATTACGGAGATAACACCACAAAATAGTGCCCATCCCTAACTCATGTGCGTATTCAAACGCTTCAGCCACCTCTACAATCTGACGGCGACTCTCTTCCGACCCGAAGTAAATAGTTGCTCCTATCGCGGCAGCACCTAAGTTCCAGGCCTCTTTTACAGTACCGAAAGGAATCTGATTATAGGAATTCGGATAAGTCAACAGTTCATTGTGATTCATTTTAACCACAAAAGGGATCTTGTGTGCATACTTTCTGGCTACAGAAGCCAATACTCCGAAAGTGGATGCTACAGCATTACAATCGGCTTCAAGTGCCAGTTTCACAATATTTTCCGGATCGAAATAAATAGGATTGGGTGCAAAAGAAGCACCTGCCGTATGTTCAATTCCCTGATCTACAGGCAATATCGACAAGTAGCCGGTATTCGCCAGACGTCCATGCCCAAACAGACGCTGGAGATTATTCAAAGTCGGAATATTCCGGTCGGAATCAATCCATAACCTTTCAATAACATCCGGTCCGGTAGGATGAATCATTGACTTCTCAACGGTTTTGCTCACATGGTTCAGGAGATAATCACTTTGGTTTCCCAGCAGTTGTATTATAGTAGAATGTGCCATAATATGAATGAATTAATTGTGGATAATAATCTAATACATGTCAAACAAATGGTAGAGGGATTGGTTCGATTTTTTACTTTTGTTATCACACTACTACCCACAAGATATTATAGGGTACTTCGATAAATAAATGGTTACACTTAGTGAAAGCCGATATCCGTTAATCTTAGTTGAAAATGTAAATCCAATTTAAAAAAGAACCATTATCTTTGTGCCATTCGTAATAAATATACCACTTAAGAAACATGCATGAGAATCATATGAAACGAGCATGATAATTGTTCACACCCAAGAAACATGAATTACGAAGTAATCGACATAGTCAATATTGCAAGTTGCCTCCGGATATTAATGAAGTCGGTGATTTCGCTTCGCTCAATTGTCATACACCATAATGAAAAAAATAAAATAATCGTATGAAACCATTATCAATAAAAGGGATATTCTTCTTCACCCTATTTTCAGTCACCACGATCACTCTCTTCTCTCAGGAAAAACCGCGTTTAATTGTGCGTTCCGATGATATGGGAGCGTTCCATTCTGTGAATGTTGCATGTATTGAAGCATATAAAAAGGGTATTCAGACCGTTGTCGAAGTTATGCCTGTCACTGCATGGTTTCCGGAAGCAGCCCGTATGCTGAACGAAAATCAAGGTATTGATGTCGGCATACATCTGGCTATTACCAGTGAATGGGAAAACATTAAATGGCGTCCGTTGACTTATTGTCCAAGCCTGACAGATGAGAACGGCTATTTTTACCCCATGATAAACCCTCATAATGCTTATCCCGGTCAATCCATTCTTGAAAATAAATGGGATATAGATGAGATAGAAAAAGAATTCAGGGCACAAATAGAGCTGACGCTAAAAAATATACCCCAGGCAAGCCATCTTTCCGGACACATGGGCGCTTTGCGCTTTGACCCAAAAGTACTTGAATTGACTCATAAGTTAGCCCGGGAATATAATCTGACATTTGTTGAGAGCGACGATTTAAGACAGAAATACAATGCCACTTCTGTCTGGTATGACGGTTCTAATGAAACGGATAAAAAGGAAGCAGGTTTTGTCAGTATGCTGAACAAACTCGAAGCAGGAAAGAATTACATATTCGTTGATCATCCGGCATTGGATAACGATGAAATGAAAACCGTCGGACATATTGGTTATGAATGGGTGGCAGAAGACCGTCAGGGAGTCACAGATATATTAACCAGTGAAAAAGTTAAACAAACGATCAAAGAAAAAGGGATAGAACTGATCACTTATAATGATCTCACGAAAGCACTTCCCCGCAGTACTCCGGAAGCAGAAAAGGTTTCGGCAAAAGGTATCCAGAATTATCTGGATGCTGTAAAGAAAAGCGGGCAGGATTTACATAGCATTATGATTCTCAGGAATGGAAAAGTTGTTGCAGAACATTGGCTAGGAGAGCATGCAGCCAATAAACCCCATATAATGAACTCCGTAAGCAAGACCTATACAGCCACAGCTATTGGTTTTGCTGTCTCGGAAGGCAAACTCAATGTGACTGACAAGGTAATATCATTCTTCCCTGACAAGTTGCCTTCCGATATAAGCCAAAATTTAAAAGATCTGGAAATAAAGCATCTATTGACAATGTCCGTAGGGCATGATCCCAATGCTGTAAGAGAAAAAACACGGAATAATGACGACTGGGTTGAAGCATTTCTGGCTGAACCCATTACAGAGAAGCCGGGAACACAATTCAGCTATAACAGTTTAGCCACCTATATGCTTTCAGCCATAATACAAAAGGTGACAGGTGAGAAACTGATCGATTATCTGTATCCCCGTTTATTCCGTCCATTGGGAATAGTAGGAGCCAGATGGGAAGAATGTCCGCAAGGGATAAACATCGGTGGTTGGGGGTTGTATGTCAAAACCGAAGATATGGCGAAACTCGGTCAGTTTTTCTTACAGAAAGGGAAATGGAAGGGAGAGCAACTGCTTCCCGAATCATGGATTGTCGAAGCCACCACTTCGCATATAGCATCGCTTCCTGCAGGCATAAAAAAAGAAGATCTGAAAATAAAACCGGATGAGAGTGACTGGCTACAGGGATATGGCTATCAAATGTGGCGTAGCCGGCATAACGGCTATCGTGCTGATGGGGCAAACGGACAATTTATTCTTGTTCTTCCTGAAAAAGAAGCTGTTATTGTCACAACGGCCAATATTGGCGATATGCAGGCAGAACTTAATCTTATATGGGAATATCTATTACCTGCAATAAAATAGTAAACTTTCCCGGATGATTGTCGAATAACACGTACTTGAGAACAAGTCTCCGATGAAAAACGTTTTGATTATGCCATATGTTGATACGTACTCGTTGATGCATTTTCTATGGGCAAGGACACAAAGGGCAAGGACTTACAAATAAATTTCGATTGAATAATACTATCTTTGCCGCGAGGGGTACTTTTGATTTTGATAGTGTAGACCTCATGGAAGACTATCAGGTTGTGAGTGAATGAATGATTGAGATAAATGAACGTTTTCGTTAAGCAATATGAGTAGAAGACAAGCTTGCTTGGATTATGCCATTGCGAGAAAACGCCTAATGAAATTGAACATTTTCGTTAAGCAATACGAACAGAAGACAAGCTCACTTGGAATGTTTTCGTTAAGCGAACACAGAGAAAAAACTTGTTTTTACTCTGTTGAGCGTAGAAAACAACTAAGTTTTCTTGAATATGTTGTTGCGAGAATTGGAAATCGAGGAGCAAAGGCGACTCAAAATGTCTGATGAAATCGAATGGTTTTGTCAAGCAAGCATAAAAAATAGTCTAAATTTGAATATATTCCATGAATACTGAATCATACAGGAGGGAGTTTGAAGAAATATTCATTCAGTATTTTCCGAAAGTCAGAACGTTTGCCGCCATTCTTCTTAAATCGGAACAGGAAGCTGAGGACATAGCACAGGATATCTTTGTAAAATTATGGGAACAACCTGATTTATGGGAAGGAAATCTTGTGAGAAACTATCTGTATACGATGGTTAAGAACCATATTTTTAATCGCATTAAACGGAAAAATATAGAATCGAAATATATAAACTCCCGGATGAACCAGCATTCTTTGGAGGAGATAACCGAATTTAAAGACCCTCTTAATGAGATATACGTTCAAGAGTTACAGCTATTATTGAGATTATCACTGGAACAGTTGCCCGACAAGCGCAGGCAAATATTTGAGATGAGTCGTTTTGAAAATTTGAGCAATAACGAAATTGCAGAAAGATTGAATTTGTCGGTGCGAACAGTAGAACAACACATCTATTTGGTCTTAAAGGATCTCAAAAAACTTTTTCTTATTGCAATTTTTTTCATAAAATTTTAAGTAGTACTCCAGTCTCGATTGTATCTAATATATAATAGACAAACCAAATATAGCCGGCTTATTGAGAAAGACCGCTTTTAGTAGATGGACACACGAGATGGAAAACTATTTTAACAAGATTATCGAATTATTTGTAAAATCCGATGTTTCAACTTCTTCGCAAGATGAATTTTATCGGTGGCTTATCGGAGAAAAATTCTCCGTGGAAAAAGAAAAGGCGCTGTACGGTTTGTGGGATAACTTGAAGGAAGGCACTCCTGCAGAAACTTCAACTCAAACTCAACAATCATTACATGATGTCCAAAAAAAGATAAAACAACGCCAACGCGGGACCAATGTCAGATTTCTCCGTTTCTGGCAGGTATCGGCTGCTGTTCTGCTAATCGCCCTGCTTTCAGCACTATATTTCCCTTCCAATAAAACTCTGGTGAACGCCGACCTTATAGAGCAGTATGTACCGGTCGCTGAAATGACCCGTCTGACCTTACCCGACGGGACTGAGGTACAAATGAACTCCACCACTACCTTGCTCTATCCGGAACAGTTCACCGGGGAAAGCAGAAGTGTTTATCTGCTCGGGGAAGCAAATTTCAAAGTAGCGAAAAATGAGAAACAGCCTTTCATTGTAAAATCCAACGATTTTCAGGTAACGGCACTGGGAACAGAATTCAACATGAAGGCATACCCCGGTGATTCGACCCTTTCAGCTATTCTGCTTTCAGGAAGCGTGGAGGTCAGGTTCAATAACCTGGCTTCAGCCCTGATATTAAAACCGAGTGAGCAATTTACGTATAACAGGCAAACGAAAGAAGAAACGATCAGCCATCCCGATCTATATGATGCAACGGCATGGCAAAAAGGTGAACTTGTATTTAAGTCGACAAGCCTGAGAGAGATCATCACCGTGCTGGAACGAAAATACCCCTACTCATTCGTTTATGCCCTGAATACCTTAAAAGATGACAAATACACCTTCCGTTTCAAGGATAAAACTTCATTGCAGGAAGTGATGGATATCATTGCAGAAGTATCGGGACACATAAGATACCGCATAGAAGATGATAAATGTTACATATTACCTTTGTAATAAGCTATTTGTAGTTTTTAATTTTTAATTTACTTTATATGGATACATCATAATAAAAAAAACCGGAATAAAGTGGCACCTCTATTCCGGCAAAATAAGCGTTAGAGTTATACTCTTGAAGAATAAGTCAAATTTCTAATCTAACACTAAGAAATAAATACTAAAGTTATGAAATTTTTTTACGTGAAAAAGGCAAAAACCCGATTTTTTATCTTTTTCGTCTGTTTTATTGCTTCGCAGACATTTTTGTTTGCCCAGAACAATGCCCTAATAACCATAAAACAAAACAATATTTCGGTTATAGAAGCGTTACAGGCAATTGAAAAACAGTCGAAAATGTTCGTAGCCTACAACGAATCACAGCTGAAGAATCAAAAGAGTCTTGATTTAAACATCAACAATCAGCCAATAGAGGATGTGCTGACCCAGATACTGAAGGGTACGGGGTTTTCATATCAACTGAAAGACAATTACATAGTGATTGTCCCGGAGAGACAAATCAGTCAAATCAGTCAAAGACAGATAAGCGGAACAATTATCGACGGGAACAACGAGCCGGTAATAGGTGCCAATGTAGTGGAAAAAGGAACTACAAATGGGACTGTTACGGATATCGATGGTAATTTCACATTGAACGTTGAAAACAACGCGGTGCTTCATATTTCATATATAGGTTATCTGTCACAGGAAATTAATACCGCCGGAAGAAGCACTTTCAATATTGTTTTACAGGAAGATTTACAAACACTCGAGGAATTAATAGTAATCGGTTACGGCACGGTAAGAAGAGGCGATATTACGACCGCCGTCTCCTCGGTCTCACTGAAAGACCTCGATGAACGGCCGATCACCTCTGCCGCCCAGGCCATACAAGGCAAGGCGGCGGGTGTGAATGTATATCGTCCCAGCGGTACACCCGGAGGAGAGATGGTTATACGTGTACGCGGAACAACCTCTTTTAACGGCAGCAATGACCCGCTGTACGTGGTGGACGGTGTGCCTGTTGACAATCTTAATTTCCTGTCTCCTATGGATATTGCCGATATGCAGATTTTGAAAGATGCCTCGTCGGCGGCCATTTACGGTTCGCGTGCAGCGAATGGCGTAGTGCTGGTCACAACCAAACAGGCGACAGCGGGGGCAAAGGTTGCTGCAAATATACAGTATGGGATGAGCCGGGTAAGTAATCCCATTCAATCATTAAATGCCGCACAATACAAGGAATTGATCGATGAGATCCGTCCCGGCACCATCCCAGAGGGAACCACCGACCAGACAGACTGGTTCAAGGAGGTGTATGGCACCGGAATCACACAGAACTATCAACTACAGGTATCCGATGGAAACGACAGGTTGCGCTATTTCGTATCAGGAGGATACCTCGATGAACAAGGCATATTGAGTTCTGCATTTTTCCGCAGGTTCAATCTACGCAGCAATGTGGAGAGCCAGGTACGCAATTGGCTACGTTTCGGATTAAACTTATCTTACTCCGACAACACAAGTAATGGCGTTACCACCGGGCAAGGATCCAATCGTGGAGGAGTGGTGTTAGCTGTGGTAAATCTCCCTACTGCCGCTACCATCCGGAATGAAGAGACCGGATTGTATAACCGTCTTTTCTACGGACAGAACATTGCCAATCCCATCGAAGAGATAGAAAACGGTAAAAACAATAAGAATAACGAAAACCGTTTGATCGCTTCCGGTAACACAACCATCACTTTCATGCCGGAACTGGTTTTGAAAACATCATTCACATTGGACCGTCGCAATGGTAAGGAAACCGGGTTCACCCCTCCTTCACACGGTCCGGGCAGGGATGATTGGGGAAATGCGTGGGATAACCGTGCAATGAATACATTGCTGGTATTCGATAATGTACTGACCTATAAAAAAACCTTCGCAGAAAAGCACAATTTTGAAGGTATGGCCGGTACATCATGGACCGATTCCAAATGGTCGAAAAGTTATATCAGCGGATCCCATTTCAAGGATGGTCATATCCATACACTCAATGCAGCGAATAAAATCGACTGGAACAGTACAAGATCGGAAGCATCTGAATGGGCTATTATGTCGGGATTCGGACGAGTTTCCTATAATTACGACAGTAAATACCTCTTTACTTTCAATATTCGTGGCGACGGATCATCCAAACTGCATCCCGACCACCGATGGGGATATTTCCCGTCGTTTTCCGGTGCATGGCGCTTATCATCAGAAGACTTCATGAAAGATCTTAGCTGGATTGACGACCTGAAGATAAGAGGCGGTTGGGGACAAACGGGTAACCAGTCCGGTGTCGGTGATTACGCCTATCTGCAGCGGTATATTATTCGCCGGGAGCCCTGGTTTGAAGATGGCAAAGCAAATGCTGTGCCGGGGATTATTCCGGAAAATCTGCGTACGGCTGACCTTACATGGGAAACAACATCACAAACCAATATCGGTCTGGATGCAACGTTGTTAAAAAACCGGCTCACCATCGGCATGGATTACTATTACAAGCATACAACCGATATGCTGATGTATGTTGAAGTTCCGGCCGGAGGAGGAGAGATAACCTCCATTGTAAGGAACGAAGGTGTAATGACAAACCGCGGTTTTGAGTTCTCTGTGAACTCGCGTAATATGACCGGAACATTTACCTGGGATACCGATTTCAATATTTCATTTAACAGGAACAACTTAAAAAGTCTTGAACTGCAGAAAATTTATAAAGCTGCCCAAACCACCGACGCTTTTCATCAGACATACATCGTACGCAACGAACCGGGACGTCCCTTAGGAGGTTTCTGGGGATATATCAGCGACGGGGTAGATCCTGAAACCGGAGACTTAATGTACCGCGATATAAATGAAGACGGAAGAATCTCTGCTACGGATCAAACCTATATTGGGGATCCCAATCCGTTATTCACTTACGGATTGACCAATTCTTTCTCCTATAAAGGTTTCAGGCTGAATATATTTATCCAGGGATCACAGGGAAATGATATCTTTAACGCTTCAAAAGGTGATACGCAAGGGATGCATGATTTAAAAAACCAATCGGTAGAGGTATTGAGACGATGGCGTACGCCGGGACAGATTACCGACGTGCCCAGGGCACGCTTTAACCTCCAACCTTCGACCTACTTCGTGGAAGATGGAAGTTATCTCAGGGTAAAAGATATCACATTGTCATACAGTTTTAAAGGGAGTATCCTGGAAAGGGCCGGCATCTCACGTCTCCAACCTTATATAACAGCCAACAACCTGCTGACACTCACCAAATACAAGGGTATGGACCCTGAAGTGAATCAATGGGGCAATAACGGTGCCGTACAAGGTATTGACTGGGGGACCTATCCCCATAGTAAAACATTTGTTTTTGGAGTGAATCTTGAATTTTAAATCATAAAAGAATGAAGACAAAATATATTTTATCCATCCTTTTCGCTTGTTTACTGGCTTCCTGCTCGCTGGATTATGATCCGGTAGGCATCTATTCGGATGTAACCGAAGGTGTGGAGACCGACAGTGTAAGGATCGTATTTAAAGACAAAGCGGCATTGCTGTCCCACAGGCAAACGCTGTTGAACCTGTTCAAAAACGGGCAGGAACACTGGTACCTCGATATGTTGCTGCTTGCCGAATCGCATTCCGATAATGCGTATGCCGGTGCGCCTAATGCCGAAACAACGCCGTTTGAGGTGAACTCCATCGAAGGATCGAACACAAACATGAGACGCGACTGGAACGGCCATATGACAAACATAGCCCATGCAAACAGGATGATCGTCAACATCGACAAAGTACCCGATCCGGCGTTGACCGAAGCAGAAAGAATCCAATACAAGGCTGAAGCCAAAATACTGAGGGCCATGATTTATTTCGATATGGTAAGAATATGGGGAAATGTTCCTCTGATCACTACCATAGCGGGGGATATTACTTCCGAAACCATTGCCGAAGTATATCCCGCTTATTTTCCGCCTCAAACGGATGCCCTCACGATCTATCAACAGATTGAGGAAGACCTGTTGGAAGGATTGCAATATGCTCCCGATAATAATCCGGCTGATAAGACACAGTTTTCGAAATCCGTGGCCCGTGCATTGCTGGCGAAGGTCTATGCCGAAAAACCGTTACGTGATTACGATAAGGTCATACAGTACGTTGATCAGCTTGCAGCCGACGGTTTTGCGCTGGTCGATGATTACAGTGATCTGTTTGAAGTGGTGCTGGCAGACCCGAACCTTCCTCCGTCACAACAAAACATGGCAATAGATGCAAAAGCGCGTAACACCAGGGAAAGCATCTTCGAAGCACAATTTTTTACGGGAAGTGGCAGTTGGGTCACCTGGATGTTCGGTCGTCCATTGAATAACTGGACGGAAGCGTTCACCTGGGCAAAATGGATCACGCCATCCCGCGACCTGATCAGGGCTTTTAACAGCGAACAGGGTGATAAACGCTATAACCAGACTGTTGTATTTTATCAGTGCGATTGGAGCATCTATTATCCGGCTAATAATTATGCTTTTATGTACAAATGCCGTAGCGCTTATAACAGCATCATCAAAATGCGGTATGCCGATCTTCTCCTGCTCAAAGCGGAGGCGTTGATCGGAAAAGGCGATTACAGCGGCGCAGCGCAGATCATCAATCAGACACGCCGGCGGGCGGGGTTGAATAATTTACCCGCTTCGGCGTCGGCAAGCAAAGAAGCCATTCTCACCGCTTATCTGAAAGAGCGTCGTCTTGAGCTGGCGTTGGAGGGACAACGCTGGTTCGACCTGGTTCGTCTCGATAAAGTGGAAGAGGTGATGAATGCTGTATTTGATAAAGATGAAGGACGTCCGGCACAGGTATATCCTTATACAAGCCTGTCATATATTTTGCCTATTCCACAGGACGTGATCGATCAGAATCCGAACCTTATTCAGAATCCGGGATATTAAAAGAACAAAGAGCCAAGAACCAGGAGTCAAGACTCAAGAACAAAAAATAAAGACTAATTTACGAATGATCCAATGTGGAAAAATGATAGTGTGCTTCGCACGATAAACAAGATAACGAATTCAATTTTTCACTTTTAATTTTTCATTTATAAAGTCTTGGTTCTAAAATTGTTCCATACAATAATAAAAAAACAGCCATATGAACTTGATACATAAAATATTATTCATGACCGGAATAATTTCATTGTTGCTTATATCGTGTAATGATGATGAATACGGTCCCCGAAAAGAATCAACCCCGGTATTTGAGTCGGCAGGTATGAGTCCGTCCTCCTTTACGTTCGGCGATTCTGTTACGCTTACGGCAAAAATAACCGATCCGGCTACCACCCTTACCACGTTGGTTTATGAAATAGTTTCCGAAAACCGGGTTATTTCGTCAGGGGAAATACCCATCGGAGGCGACTCGTACGAAGTCTCTCATGCAATCTTTGTGCCGCTGCTGAATAATCAGGCCGATAATTCAGAAGTACAGGTCAACCTGGTTGCACGGAATATTTTGAAAGGATTCGCATCAACTCAGGTCACGGGTCTGACCGGGAACCGTCCGGTTTACCAGCAACTTTATCTGGTTACTGACAATGGAGGTATAGCCATTCTGGAGCCTCAGGCCTCAGATAAAAATAAATACCAGGCCGGAGAACTGACTTTCGACAGTTCATTTCAGTTCAGGATAGCGGAAAAACTCAATGCCGACAATACGATTGATTATACAGGAGATGTATATGGAAATGTGAACGGAAGGATAGCGATGATCAACGAGACCGGCGAATCGGCTTTTGTGTATGCCCCATCGGCTGATTATACAAAAGAACTCATCTTCGACCATTATGGATTTTCCGTAGCAACAACGGGAAGTACTCTCGGCGCGGAAGACCTGGCATTAAGCCTTTTCACCCCACAGGATATCAACGGCGAATCTTTCCTTGTGCTTAAACGTACACTGGAGAATGGTAAGACCTATTCGGTATTCGGAGTACTGGCTGAAACAAGAAATCTATTTAATCCGGATTTCTTCGGACGTACAGCTGCTGATAAGGTTACTTTCTTAGGAAAAACAGGGGAATATACCATTTATTATAATCCTGTCCGTAAGAACACTTTCGTGGGTGTAGAGAATCCTTCGTATCCTGATTATCTTCTGGCTTGCGGCTGGGGATTGGGGTATCCAACAAATATCACTTCCGAACAAATTGCTTCGGTATATCCGGGGAAAGGCAGAACCCATACCGATTGGGGATTCGGACATGTTATGAACTATGTGTTACTGCGTCAGATCGAAGATGGCGTGTATCAGGGAACATTCTATACGCCGGGTGACCACGACCATTATGCAAGCTTCAAACCGTTTGAAAATACCGGTTGGGGGAATGAAAAGCAAGCAGGTGGATTTACTTTTACCGGCGAACAGATCATTTCCGGCAGCAATAACTGGGATATCCCGAACGGAGAGAATGATCCGGTGATAGAATCCGCCAACTACAGGTTCACTATTAACCTGAATGACAACACAGTACATATTGAAAAGGTAATACTGTAATAATCCCGATAAATCGGGACAAGTAGTGCCAATTAATCAAACAACGTTCAACGGAACGGAGTGTAGTTAATATGCCAATGAGACAAACAACGTTCAACGGAGTGAAACGTAGTTAAATGTGATTAATTTTATGAATAATGCGAAGAATGAAATTTCATTTTTCACTTTTCATTTTTAATTTTTCACTTTCTAAAATATAATCGTATGAAGTTAATATTTAATTTAAAAATGACAACACTACTGATACTGGCGTTATGCTGCCTGTCATACTGCAGCGATGTCGAAAAAGAAGATAACGGGGGTACCACTCCCCCGCCGGAACCACCGGTAGTAGGCGATGTAACGATGTATATCACCACCAACACCCGTTCCCAGGATTTCAAAAAACAGACGGTCGATTTCAGCACAAAGGACAATATGTCGCCGACAACCCTCAAGCTGGAGCCCGGTACGCGTTACCAGACCATGGACGGTTTCGGGGCCGCCGTAACAGGATCTACCTGTTATAACCTGATGCAAATGACGCAGGAGAACCGCACCAAATTCCTGAAGGAAACATTCTCTACAACAGAAGGTATGGGACAAAGTTATATCAGGATATCTATCGGCTGTTCCGATTTCTCGTTGAGTGAATACACCTGTTGTGACACGCCCGGGTTGGAGAATTTTGCCCTAACCTCTGAAGAGACGGATTATGTGATTCCTATCCTGAAAGAGATCCTGGCTATCAATCCCGATATAAAGATCATGGGTTCACCGTGGACTCCTCCCCGGTGGATGAAAGTAAATAATCTCACCGACCTGCAACCGTTCAACTCGTGGACCAGCGGTCAGCTCAACCCGGCATATTATGCTGATTATGCCGATTATTTTGTAAAGTGGATCCAGGCTTTCGAGGCACAGGGAATAAAAATCTATTCGGTAACACCGCAGAATGAACCGCTCAACAGGGGGAATTCCGCTTCGCTGTATATGACGTGGCAGGAACAGCGTGATTTTGTAAAAACCGCGTTAGGTCCTAAAATGGAAACTGCAGGGTTAAACACCAGGATATATATCTACGACCATAATTATGATTACGACCGCAATAAGCCGGAGAATGCCGATCAGGGACAATATCCGCTGAAGATATATGAAGATGCGGCAGCGGCTGAATTTATTACCGGCGCGGCCTATCATAATTATGGAGGGAATAAGGAGGAGCTGAACTTTATCCATCAGTCACGGCCGGACAAGGAACTGGTATTTACCGAAACATCCATCGGCACATGGAACGACGGCCGTAATCTGGAAGTCCGACTGATCGATGATATGAGGGAAGTGGCACTGGGTACTGTAAACAACTGGTGCAAGGGTGTCATCGTGTGGAATCTGATGCTCGATACCGATCGCGGCCCCAATCGCGATGGTGGTTGCCAAACCTGTTACGGTGCTGTCGATATAGACCGTTCCAACTATTCAACCATCACCCGTAATTCACATTACTATATAGTCGGACACCTTTCATCGGTGGTAAAGCCTGGAGCAGTACGTATCGGCACATCGGGTTTTTCGGAATCCGGTTTCTACTATTCTGCATTTGAAAACCCCGACGGCACATACGCCGTAGTGTTGCTCAATAGTACTTCGGCAAACAGGATGATTACACTCGACGACGGGTCTCATCACTTCGCCTATGAAGTACCGGCTAAATCAGTTATCTCTTATCGATGGAAAAAATAATAAATAACAAGTATGAACATGAAAAAAATAAAATATTGGATGTTTGCATTCATTGTTTCCCTTACACTGGCCTCATGCTCCAATGAGGTAGTAGAACCCCAACAGGAAGGGAATCCCACTATGCAGATAGAAAATCAATTTGCCGATGTGCATTTTGGAGATGTTCTGCCGTTCGAAGTGACGGTCAATGACAATGTACCCTTATCTACGTTGACAGCCATATTGTATTTCGGAGAAGAGGAAGTGTCTAAAACAACCATACGTACGAAAGAGAACGGTCAATATGCAGGAAGTATAGAAGTCCCTTACGGGAAAAATATTCCCGACGGAACTGCTACATTGGAATTTATTTTGGTGAATACCACGATGAAGAAAGCGACCCAGACATTCGATGTGCCGGTTACCCGCGCTCCCTACCCCTACCTCATCCTGGTAACCACCGATGCCTCTTATCCCATGGTACCGACAGGACAACCCAATGAGTATGCAGCCTCTTCAGCTTTTCCGACAACCGAATTACCCGCTTATATAAAAACGCCGGTTTTGGATGGCAAAGGACGTGAAATTCTTTTTGGATGGGATGATGGACAAGGAGGCATCGCCGAAGGCACATCAAACAATATACCGTTCGTCAGCCCGGAGGGTGGTACCTACTCTGTCACATTCAACACAAGGACACTTGAAGCATCACCATTCTTCGAAGTGATACTCAATGGTCAAAAGATGAATATGGTCGACAAGGACAATTACCAGTTGGATATTGATCTGACTCAAGGAGAAGAAATTACTTTTGAAGGATTGACCAATTGGTGGGTAGACCCCGATTTCTTTGCACAAGACGAAGACAAAATGACTTTCGTCCCCATCAGTGGCAGGTACCGGGTAACAGCCAACCTACCGCTTAACTACCTGAAAGTGGAAGTGCTCGCCGGCAGTAACCTGGCTACACTTCAACCCGACGGAACCGGTGCGATCTGGATTATCGGTGATAACATTGGTAAGCCTTCATACACAACCAATCATGTAGGATGGAATCCGCCAAAGGCATTGTGTATGGCTCCTGTAGGCGATAAAAAGTATCAGGTGACCGTAGTTGGGGGTGAAACCGTAAGTGTGGATGCCATAAACTTCAAATTCTTCCACCAGAAAGACTGGGGAGGAGAATTTGGAAGTCAATCGCTTACCAGCGAAAGCGACATTGTATTTGTCGGTAACGGAACCAATGGCCGGGATAACGGCAACCTGGGTATTATCGAGGGCAAAACGTTGACGGCCGGTAAAACTTATGTATTTACTGTAGATGTATCCGGAGGGATAAATAATGCGGTATTGACAGTAGAAGAGAAGTGATATTGGAAAAGTCAAGTTAAGAAGTAGAGAGATTGGTTAACAATCGGACATGGGGCAACATACCGAAATACGGGATGCGCCCCATGTTTTTTATTTATATTACCCCTTGGGCCATCATGGCATCGGCCACTTTCATGAAACCGGCGATATTGGCTCCTTTTACGTAGTTGATATATTGCCCGTTTTTACCGTGCATCACACATTGTTCATGAATATCACTCATGATCTGGTGCAACCATCTGTCAACTTCTTCGTTGCTCCAGGAAATATGCATGGCATTTTGCGTCATTTCCAGACCCGAACAGGCCACACCGCCCGCATTGACGGCTTTCCCGGGAGCAAAAAGTATCTCATTCTCCAGGAAGAAATCCACCGCTTCGGCGGTACAACCCATATTAGAGACCTCTGCGACGAGCAATACTCCGTTCTCTTTCAAGCGCATGGCATCTTCCAGGTTCAATTCGTTCTGAATAGCACAAGGCAAAGCGATATCGACTTTGAGTTCCCATGGTTTCCTTCCGGGATAGAAGGTTGCCCTCGGGAATTCCTCGGCATAAGGTGCTACCACATCATTTCCGGAGTTACGCAATTCAAGCATATAGTCGATCTTTTCAGGAGTATTCACACCATCCGGATCATAGATATAACCATCGGGTCCTGAGATCGCCACCACTTTGGCGCCCAACTCAGTAGCTTTTATGGTTGCACCCCATGCCACGTTTCCAAAACCGGAAACAGCTACGGTCTTTCCTTTGAGATCGATATTGTGTGCCTCGCACATCTTCTGCACAAAATAGAGTGCTCCAAATCCGGTAGCTTCCGGGCGAAGTCTCGAGCCTCCGAATGACATTCCCTTTCCTGTAAAGGTTCCCGTATGTTCGCGGGCCAACTTCTTGTACATACCGAACATATAGCCCACTTCACGTCCACCAACGCCAATATCTCCGGCCGGCACATCGGTATCGGGGCCGATATTCCGCCACAACTCCATCACAAAGGCCTGGCAGAAACGCATGATCTCCGCCTGGGAACGGCCTTTGGGAGAGAAATCAGATCCACCTTTGCCACCTCCCATCGGAAGAGTAGTCAACGCGTTTTTAAAAGTCTGCTCAAATCCCAGAAATTTCAGGGAAGACAAGGTGACCGAGGAATGGAACCTAATCCCCCCTTTATAGGGGCCTATGGCTCCGTTGAATTGTACCCGGTAACCGATATTCACATGTACTTTTCCGTTGTCGTCCACCCATGGGACACGGAAAGTAAACACACGGTCGGGTTCCACTATCCGTTCGATAATGCCCGCCTTTTCAAACTCAGGATGTTGGTTGTACACGTCTTCAATCGAGACCAACACTTCTCTTACGGCTTGAAGATACTCAGACTCACCCGGGTGTTTTGCCTCGAGCTGTGTCATAATGTCATTCACTCTCATATTTATAAGGTTTATTTAGGAATTCAATCTGACAAAGGTATAGAATAATTTGGAATATTGATACTATTTAATTTAGGATTTTAGATTCAGAATTTAGGATTTGACTGCGTCGATTTGTAATTCAAGATTTCAAAATTTGGGACACTCTCCCACTCAGGCACCACCTAACCACTCATCCACCTAACCACCCAGACACTTTATGCACTATTGCAATTCAAAAAACATTCGGATGTTAACGGTTAAATGCCTATTTTTGTGATGAATTTCTGATCTACTATTGAGATGGCAAAGAATAAACTGGCCAAATTTGCCGATATGGCCACTTACGAGAACGTGTTTCAATATACCTTCGATACGTTAAAGGAAGAAGGGTTTCCTTTCAAAGGAAAATGGCATACTTATTTTGGCAACACCAATCCTGTCGTACTTGAACTGGGTTGCGGTAAAGGAGAATATACAGTCGGACTGGCACGTAAATTCCCGGAGAAGAACTTTATCGGGATCGATATCAAAGGTGCACGAATGTGGACCGGTGCCTCCCAGGCGCTGGAAGAAGGTTTGACAAATGCAGCTTTTCTCCGGACACGTATCGAACTTATCAACCACTTCTTTGCTCAGGATGAAGTATCAGAGATATGGATCACTTTTCCTGATCCCCAGATGAAGAAAACCAACAAACGGCTCACAGCCACCCGGTTTATGGAGCAATATAGCAGGATGCTGAAAGAGGGAGGCATCATCCATCTGAAAACCGACAGTAATTTCCTTTACCGATATACCAAAGCAATGATAGCGGAAAACCGGATTGAAACCTTCTTTGATACAGAAGATCTCTACAACTCCGGATTGAATGGGGATATCCTCGAAATCCGCACGTTCTATGAACAACAGTGGCTCTCACGTGGTTTAAACATCAAATATATCCGCTTTCTCTGTCCGAAAAATCACAATTGGACAGAGCCGAACGTAGAAATAGAAAAAGACGAGTATCGCAGCTTTGGTCGCGATGCCCGCATATAGATGTGATAAAAATCAATATTATGGCTATATATCCACAATTAATCATCGACGCACTCAAGAATGTGCGCTACCCGGGAACGGGGCAAGACATTGTTTCTGCCGGCATGGTAGCCGACGACATCCGAATCGAAGGTATGAAAGTGAGCTTCTCGCTCATCACTGAAAAAGTAAATGATCCGTTTATTAAATCGGTCGTGAAAATGGCAGAGCAGGCTATCCTGATGTATGCCGACAAAAATATCGAGATACAGGGTAATATCTCTGTCAAGTCAAAACAACCTCCTCGTCCGGAACTCCCTGAACTACTGCCGGGAGTAAAAAATATTATTGCAGTGGCTTCGGGGAAAGGCGGAGTAGGCAAAAGCACCGTATGCACCAATCTCGCGGTGGCCTTGGCACAAAAAGGATATAAGGTAGGATTGCTCGATGCCGATATCTTCGGCCCGTCAGTCCCTAAAATGCTCGGGGTGGAAGATGAAGGGCCGGCTTTGGAGAAAAAAGATGGCCGTGACCTCATTGTTCCGATCGAAAACTATGGAATAAAAATGCTTTCCATAGGGTTCTTTGTCAAGAAAGAAGATGCTGTGGTCTGGCGTGGAGCAATGGCAGGCAATGCATTGAAACAACTGATCGGCGATGCCGATTGGGGAGAGCTGGATTATTTCCTGATTGATTTTCCGCCGGGGACAAGCGATATCCACCTGACCCTGGTACAGACACTTCCCATTACCGGTGCAGTGATCGTAAGTACTCCCCAGGAGGTGGCACTGGCAGACGCACGTAAGGGGATCAGCATGTTTACAGGAGATAAGGTGAATGTACCTATTCTGGGTTTAGTGGAAAATATGGCATGGTTCACACCTGCGGAACTGCCGGAGAATAAGTATTATATCTTCGGGAAAGAGGGTTGTAAACGATTGGCGGAAGAGCAGGGTTACGTTCTATTGGGACAGATACCAATTGTCCAGAGCATTCGTGAAGGTGGCGATGACGGCCAACCGGTAGCATTGCAGCAAAACAGTATCACCGGCATGGCTTTCTCCACACTGGCTGATAACTTGATTGCAGCAGTCGACAAACGAAACCGGGAACAACCCAGAACACAGATCGTAGAAGTCACCAGAAAGTAGTTAATTATAAATTACTAATTACTAATGACCAATTACCAATTACTAAAAAATGAAGAGTGAAAAAATCAGATCAACTCTAACTTCTTATTTCTTCATTAATCTCATTAGTCTCATTAGTTATATTGGCACATCAGTCACATTCATATGAAGCATCCCCTACAGCAATTCCAGTTTTGCCCGAAATGCGGTTCAAAGCAATTTATCGAACACAACGAAAAATCAAAGAAATGCTCTGATTGCGGTTTTATATACTACTTCAACTCTTCGGCTGCCGTGGTGGCCGTCATCGAGAACAGTAAGGGAGAAATATTAGTCGCCCGCAGGGCAAAAGATCCTGCGAAAGATACTCTGGATCTTCCGGGTGGTTTTGTAGATATGCATGAAACGGCGGAAGAGGCGGTGAGCCGGGAGATAAGGGAAGAAACGGGTTTGTCGGTAAATTCATCGCAATATCTGTTCTCTATTCCGAATATTTATCTATATTCGGGGTTTGAAGTACATACTGTGGATATCTTCTTCAAGTGTAGAGTAAATAAATTCAATTATTTAACAGCACAAGACGATGTTTCAGAGTTGCAATTTATCGCGTTGGACAGACTCAATCCGGCCGATTTCGGGTTAGTATCTATCCGCAAAGGAGTTGAAAAATTATTACGAGAAATAAAAGACAAAATATGAAAACAGTTAAAATAGATATTTTAAATCCAAGAGCAGAAGAGCTACTTCGTAATCTTGCTGATTTACAACTTATCAACATATCGGAATCAGAGGAAAATGTAATAAATTTTTCTCCTGAACAAAAAGAGATGTTGATCATGAGTGAAAAGGATGTTGCATACGGTAATATCCTTTCGGAAGAAGAATTGGAAGAGATAGACAAAGCATGGCTTTATTAAAAGTTTTTTGGACTCAAACAGCGATTTTACAACGTAATCTTGTTTTTCGGTATTGGAATAATCGAAACAAGAGTAATGAGTATTCTATAAAGTTGAATATAGAAATAAAAGAACGTATTCTTTTGTTGAAAAGTTATCCATTTATTGGAAAAAAGACAGAATTTCAAGATATTAGAATATTACCCATCAAACATTACAGCATTTTATACAAAATTGAAAACTCTCGAATTCTTATTATGGCATTTTGGGATAACCGGCAAAACCCACGAAAATTATTAAAATTATTACGAGAAAATAAATAATCCAAAATATGAAGAAAATCATCTTTCTGTTTATCCTTGCCCTTATAGCACAGGTTTCCATAGCTCAAAGGACGGCATACCACACCCAGCCTGAACAACTGTTCAACCGTGGTAAAGAGATGTTTCTTGGGGGAAATTGGGAAGGTGCGGAGCAATTACTGAAAAAGTTCGTTGCCGGGAGCGACGATACTTATTTGAGTGAGGAAGCAGCCTATATGATGGCTGTCTCTTCATTCCATCGCGGTGACGGGAACAGTGGAAATACCCTGGAAGCATTTCTCGACGCACATCCTGAAACCATCCACCGCGACCAAGTCAATTTCCTGATCGGCTCGTATCATTTCGATAAGAAAGAGTGGCAGGCTGCCGGAGAACGATTCAATCAGGCGGATCTCGATTACCTCACCCTTTCGGAACAGGAAGATTACAGTTTCCGGTCAGCTTACACCCAATTACAATTAGGAAACAAAGAGGAAGCTACCCGCCTATTTGGGTTACTCTCTCAAAACAGTAACAAATATCGGGATGCAGCCGCCTTTTATCTTGGATATATCGAATACTCCAGTGGAAATTATGCGGAAGCATTGCGTCGTTTTGAACGATTGCAAAATCATCCTGAATACAGTGAGGAAGTTGCTTTCTATACAGCCCAGGCAACTTTTTTCGACGGTAAAATAGAAGAAGCGGTCAGCTTGTCGGAAGCGTTCGTGCAGAGATATCCGGCAAGCGAACACCTTACCGAAGCATACAGAGTTCTCGGCAACAGTTATTACAGGCTGGGACAAGCCTCCAGGGCGGTATCCTATTACGAGAGATATCTTTCAGGCGTAGACAGGCCACTCAGGGGTGATGCATATTTCCTTGGATTATCCTATTTCGAAACCGGCAATTATAGCAAGGCTGTGCAGATGTTCCAGCAGGCGGTAGGAGAACCGGATGAACTCACTCAAAATGCACAACTGCAATTGGGGCAAACCTATTTACGGTTGAACCAGAAACAATCAGCCCAAATGGCTTTCGAAGCGGCTTCGCGGAATAATTTCAATCCTCAGGTACGTGAAACGGCTATGTTTAACTACGCATTGCTGGCCCACGAAACCAACTTCTCAGTCTTCAGTGAGTCCATCACCCTGTTTGAGAATTTTCTCAAAGAATTCCCTGATTCACCTCATAAAAATCAGGTAAACGATATTCTGGCCGAGACTTTCCTTACGACCAAAGATTATAATGCTGCCCTGAATGCTATCAACCGGATCAGCAACCCGGGACGCAGGATACTCGAAGCCAAACAGATGATACTCTTCCAACTGGGAGCACAGGCCTTTATCAATGGCAACATGAATGAAGCGACACAGCATTTCAACAACAGCATCAGCCTGGGAAATCAGGATGCCAAAGCCCGTAACAATGCTTATTTCTGGCGAGGCGAGACATATTACCGGATAGGTAACTACAGCAATGCTGCCAGCGATTTCAGGCAATTCACCCAAAACGCCACCCCTACGGACGAAAATTACTCCCTCGGATGGTACAACCTGGGATACGCACTCTTCAAGCAACAACAGTACAATCAGGCAGTCAATGCTTTTCAGCAATACATTTCGGCAGAGAAAACAAGGAACCGGCCTGAATATGCCGATGCACTCAACCGTATAGGTGATAGCTACTATTTTAACCGTAATTTTAACGAAGCGGAACGTTTCTATGCACAGGCAGCGGATATCAACCCTTCTTCCGCCGACTACGCCGCCTACCAGCGGGCATTTGTGATGGGATTACAACGTAACTATCAGGGAAAGATCACCGCATTGGACAACCTGATGCGCAATCACCCTAATTCCCAATACTTTGATGATGCCCTGTATGAAAAAAGCCGGGCACTCACCATGCTCAACCGGGAAAGCGAAGCCATTGCCGTACTGCAACGGCTCGTAAATGATTTTCCCAAAAGTCCCCTTGCCAGCCAGGGAGGCGTTCAGTTAGGACAATTATATTACAATACGGGTAATTATCAACAAAGTATTACTGCCTACAAAAATGTGATCTCCAACTTCCCCGGTTCGGACGACGCCCGTAATGCGCTGATCTCCCTGGAGACGGTATATCGTGACATGAACGATATCGACAACTATGTGAAATACGCCAATTCATTACCGGGCGGAATGCGGATTACACCATCGAGACAAGACTCGCTCACCTATCTGGCAGCTGAAAGTGTCTATATGCGTGGTAATCGTGCAGATGCTGAATCAGCCATGACAAAGTATATCCAATCTTATCCCAACGGTGCATATAGCAGTGATGCCCATTACTATCTCGGAGTGATTGCCGATGAAAGGAAGAACCAGGATTTGGCACTATCCCATTTTCGGAAAGTAATTGATGCCGGCAATATAAAATTCCTTGACAACGCACTTATCTATACGGCACAAACGGAATACGGGAAGGGAAACTTCCGTCAGGCGCTTGCCGACTATTCCAGGCTGGCCAATTCAGCCCGGAACGCCACCAACAAGCAGTTGGGACAAATGGGAGTTGTACGCACCCAGTCAAAATTAGGAGGTTATCATGAAGCAGCACGTGCTGCAACCGAACTACTTTCCAACAGTAACCTTTCACCCGAAACAGTGACTGAAGCCAGATATTTACGTGGAAAGGCATACCTGCAAACGAATGAAACGGACAATGCGATGGCTGATTTTCAATTTGTAGCCAACGATACCCGCAGTGTTTATGGAGCGGAAGCGCAGTTCATCCTTGCAGATACTTATTATCGGTGGAAATCATATGACCGCGCCGAATCGCAAGTCAAGGAGTTCATGCAAAAAGGTACGCCTCACCAATACTGGATGGCCCGCGCACTTATAGTGCTATCGGACACCTATCTTGCCAAAGGGGATGAATTTCAGGCGAAACAATATATAGAAAGTCTGAAATCCAACTACAAAGGGGATGAAGCCGATATCCAACAAATGATCAATGAGAGACTCAACAATTAAAATTTGATTTCAGGATTTCAAGATTCTAAAATTATGAATTGAAAATCGACGTCGTGAAATTGTGAAATTAATAAATCAGTAAATTAACATACAAATGAAGAAGATATATATAGTTATAGCAGCATTGATGTTATCCGCCGGAAGTTTTGCTCAAACTGCAGACTCTCTGTTAAGGCGTCAAATGGAACTGGAACGTGACTTCAACCCCACCCTTCTTGATGCCGACAAGATCAATTCACTCCCGGCACTGCGAGAGCCGGTTGTCCAGAAAGCCAACACAAACTACTCCTCCTGGGCAGGACGTACGACTCCCCCATTGGAAATAGCACTACCCCGCCCGGGAAATATCATGACTGATATCCCTTTCAGCACAAAAAAGGGATTTCTTTCATTCAGTGCAGGTAATTATGCCAACATGGATGGCGCTTTTGGTTATCGTCTGGTGGAAAACGAAAAAAACAACCTCACATTCTCATTTCTGCACAATTCCACAAATGGTGATATAAAATATATACAAAATGTTGATGCAAAGACCAACAAAGCCTATTTCATGGATAATGAAGGACGTTTAGGATACCGTCACCAGGCCGAAGCGCTCACATTCAACATTGACCTCTCCTACCTTCACTCACTCTTCAATTATTATGGGAACAGATTCGGCCATCCGGCTTTATATGAAGATGAAAACCAGCGTTTGGGAGTGTTGGATACAAAAATCAGCATTGCCTCACACGAATCGGATCTGCTGAATTATAGAGGATATATTAATTTCCGCAACTTCTCCACAGAATTCGGGGAACTCCTCAATTCGGAAGGAATAAAGGGGAATGAGGTGAATGCCATGGTAGGATTTGATAAACCTTTCGGCGATGCAGATAGTAAATTGGGTATTGACGGAAAGATCTTCACCACCTTCTATAATGGTGATCTCGACAACTATTACCTGATGAGTGCCTCACCTTATATAACCTTTGGGACTCCCAACAGTTATGCCAGGTTAGGTGCCGACGTGCTTTTCCAGACTGCCGCCGGTACAAGAGCACGCGTTGCCCCCAACGTGAAACTACAATGGGCGGTGACTGAACATTCATCACTTTATGCAAATGTTCACGGCGGATTCAGCAATAACACCTTTCTCGAAATGATGCAGGAATCTCGATATATTCGTCCTTATGGCACAGTAAAACCTTCCTACTCCATTATCGATTTAGATGCCGGTGCAAAAATCGGTGAAATCAGCGGATTCAGGTTCGATATCTTCGGTGGATTCAAAAAAACCGAGGATGAACATTTCCTGATACTGAACGTCGATGGAGATGCGTTGGGGGCTCATAAAGAGGTGCTCAGGCCTGTATATGGCGATTTATCACATGCACATATTGGCGGAATGATCCAAACCAATATCTGGGCTCCCCTCGATGTATCGGTGCGATTGAAGAAGAATTTCTACAGCCTGGATCGTGTCACCCTTGATGAAGCGGAGATCAATGATCCCAAAGCCTACAACAAACCCGGTTTTGAAGTGGACATTCGTGCCGCATTCACTCTTACCGATTTCCTGAAACTTACGGCTAATTACTACTTTGCCGGAGACCGCTGGTCCTATTACGATGGGGCGAACGCGCAGATGGACAATATCAACGATCTCAATGCCGGCGCACTTTACCAGATCAACGACGCCTTCTCCATCCATCTGAGGGCAAACAACCTGTTATCTCAAAAATATGATATCTGGTATGGACATCCGGCACAGGGCATCAATGCTTCCGGTGGATTCACCTTCCGGTTCTGACGATATTTTCCTGTGAACGAACCGCCCGATTCTCCCTTCCGAAAGCCCGGGCGAATCTCGTTCCCGGTCTGACAGTGAGATTGCATAGCATTGAAAAGCGTTTAAAACTATTTTTAATAGATCTCCCTTCTTGTTTACAATGCTTTTGTGTACTTTTGTAGAAAGTAAGATGCGTTTCGGGCGAGTCTGAAAATCTATTTTCGCCTTGCCGCTCAACGGTCATTACTTTTGTCGCAATCTTTCTGCGTTAATAAACTATTGGAGGAATAAGTAAGGTATGGGTAAACAAACAAAGGGTCAGAAGAAAAACCCGAAAACAAAGGATATATCACAAAAGAATGGCATCATCAAAGTGATGTGGGGTCTCTTCGGCCTCACAGCGGGAGGTGTCATCCTTTTTTTCCTACTTGTCTCCGCGGGGATGATAGGTTATATTCCCAAAATTGAACAACTGGAAAATCCGATTGACAAATACGCTTCGCAGGTAATTTCAACGGACAATGCACTGCTTTTCACCTATTCTCTAAGTGATGATAACCGTATATTAGTAGATTACTCTGAGCTCTCACCCCATCTTATCAATGCATTGATCGCTACGGAAGATATACGCTATTATTCTCATTCCGGCATCGACATTATCGGCCTGGGAAGAGTAATATTTAAGACACTTATACTCAGCCGGGAAGAAAGCGGAGGAGGTAGTACTATCACACAGCAGTTGGCAAAACTACTCTATTCACCAAGGGCGAATAACAAAATAGAGCGTGTTTTCCAAAAACCGGTTGAATGGGTTATTGCCGCCAAGTTGGAACGCTTTTACTCAAAAGACGAAATCATTAATCTTTATCTGAACAAATATGATTTCAACTATAATGCAGTAGGAATTGAATCTGCCGCCCGTACCTATTTCAACAAAACACCCAAAGATCTGAGCATTGAAGAAGCGGCCATGTTGATTGGAATGCTTAAAAACTCTTCCCTCTATAATCCCCAACGCCGTCCGGAAGTAACCAGAGACCGCCGGAATGTGGTAATCACACAGATGCAGAAAGCCGGCCACCTCAGCAAACAGGAAGCCGACTCTTTGAAGCAACTTCCTCTGGAAATCGATTTCAACCGTTCCGACCACATCGATATTATCGCTCCCTATTACCGTCAGCATCTCGCAAAAATAATGATGGCTAAAAAGCCGGAGAGGAAAAATTATGCGTCATGGGAAGGACAACAATTTGTTGAAGATTCGATTTCATGGGAAGAAAACCCGCTTTTCGGGTGGTGCAACAAAAATAAAAAATCGGACGGATCCAGCTATAATATCTATACTGACGGATTAAAAATTTACTCTACCCTCGATTCCCGTATGCAACGCCATGCGGAAGCAGCTGTAAAAGAACATTTGGGAGGTTATCTCCAGAATCAGTTCTTCCGTGAAAAGAAAGGAAAGAGTTATGCACCCTACTCCCGTGAAGTAAGCGACAGGGTAGACAACCTGATGATGGTCTCCATGAGGCAAAGCGAACGATATCGTGTCCTCAAACAAGCCGGCCTCAACGAAGAGGAGATTATCCGGAACTTCAAGGAAAAACCGGTGGAAATGAAGGTCTTTTCGTGGGAACACCGGGAAGTAGATACACTCATGACACCTTGGGATTCCATCCGTTACCACAAAAATTTCCTCCGTACCGGTTTCATGGCGATGGATCCTCTAACCGGACATGTGAAAGCCTATGTAGGAGGCCCTGATTTCAAGTTCTTCAAGTACGATAGTGCCACCGGTAAACGTCAGATCGGATCCACCATCAAACCCTATCTCTACACATTGGCAATGGAGGAAGGAATGAGTCCCTGCGACGGTATGATCCATGGTCCGGTAAGATTGATGGATGAAAACGGCAAGCCATGGGATCCGAGAAATACACGTCCGGCAAGCGGAGAGTTTGTGAGTATAAAATGGGGGTTGCAGAACTCCGACAACTGGGTCACCGCCTGGCTGATGAGCCAGTTCTCACCCTATGCGTTTGCCAGGATGCTCCAATCGTTCGGGCTAAAGACACCCGCTCCCCCGGTAGTATCATTGGCATTGGGTCCCAATGACGCTTCCGTATATGAAATGGTAGGTGCCTATTCCGCCTTTATTAACAGAGGTATCCGTGTGGAACCGATGTTAGTGACCCGAATTGAAGATTCTTACGGGAATGAGGTGGCGACGTTCGTTCCACGTATGAAAGAGATCTTTAGCGAATCAACTTCTTACAAAATGCTCGATATGTTGAAAGGAGTTGTTGACGGTGGAACAGGTGGCCGGTTACGCCGCATCTATAACCTGAAAGGACAAATGGGTGCCAAGACCGGTACTACCAACAACAACTCCGACGGCTGGTTCATGTCCTTTACTCCCAACCTGGTAGCCGGCTGTTGGGTAGGAGGAGATGAACCCTCTATCCATTTCGACCAGATGGCTTATGGGCAGGGAGCCAGTATGGCACTACCTATTCACGGCATCTTCTATCAGAAGGTCTATGCCGATAAGGAGTTGAATTACACCGACAACGGAGTCTTTGATATCCCGGCCGATTTTGACCCCTGTCACGATATGCAGCGATATTCACCCGACTTCTACCGGAACAATGATCCGGTGATAGAAAGTGAAGGCATTGACGATATATTCAATTGATATTCAATTGTTGTTCGGTAGTTGTTCAACTGTTATTCGATGGTTATTCGAGCGCAAACAAGCATTATTTATTATTCTGGAAGAACAGTTCCTCCCTTAATTTTTCAAGGCGTAAGGCAACATATCTGTAAAGCCGGTCAGTGGTGCCAGGTTTTCCGGCTTCACCATCTGCCAGATCCTCCATATCCGCATCCCACCCCTCGGGAGCCGTCTTTAGAAAACGTTCAAAGTAGTTGATCGCATTCTTATAATCCTTGTTTAAATCATAGCAGTAACCAATATTGTAGAGTAGTGAGTGGGCCCGGGAATCGCGCTTATATGCCGAACTGTAATACTCCACGGCCTTGACAAAACTTCCCGACCGCATATAGGCATCACCAAAGGAGCGATCGAAATCAAACAACATCTCATTCATTTTCTCGATTATCTCCACTCCTTCCGCCAGCACCTCTATCCCTCTCTTCCGGTTGTATGTCCAGGACAGGGCTGTTCCATAATAATAAAGCAGATAGATATTGGTATCGCTATTATTCTGATTGTATGCTTTTTCCAGCCAGGTAACGGCCTCATAATACAATTGGGAGGCATATAGGCTCATACCGAGATAGTAACAGGTTGTATACGAACTGTCACCCAGAATTATATTATCTTTTAACCGTTCGGTCGCTTCCTTATAATTGCCTGCCGAATAATGAGCCATCCCGTTCAATTGACCGATTAGTTGCTGTGCGGGATTAATATTTTCAAGATATGTCTGCGTCAGATCGATGACAGCATCATAAAATTTCAGACCCAGATAGATATTCCCCAGCTTATTGACAGCCAAATAATCTGCCGGATTCTTATCAATAGCCTTGGAATAGTACCAGATGGCAGAATCTCCCTGATTGCTGTATAGATACGCATCTCCTACCATACGAAGCAGCAGGGGTACGGAATCTGTTTCAAAGACTGTTTTCGCCTGTGCTATAGCCCGCTCCCAATTATTGTTCCTATAGAATGCCATTGCATTTTGAGTCTGAATAAATTGGTTACCCGGCGATAAGCTGTCGGCTATTATCCAACATTGCAACGACAGCGGCGAATTCCCCGCTTGTGATGCACATTCCGCCATCGAAATTACCAGATTGACATCATCCGGATACTCATCCAACAGTTGCGTGTATATATTCAGTGCTGCTGTATAATTATACAACTTTTCATAACAATGGGTTTTTAATAATAGATTTTCCCGGGTAGAGGGAGCTCCATCCAACAACTCCAATACCTTTCTGTATTGAAAATTTTGTAAGGCTTCCTGCACATTATTATCATTGGACTGCGAAGACAGGTATACCGGGAATAGGAGTGTCAAACTGAGAAATATAGATCTAAGCATCATGTAGTTTTTAGGTAGTTTTTAGATTATCGTTACCAAATAACAATCATTTTTCGATATGGGCAGGGGAGAAGTTTACTTGGACTCTGCCCATATCGAAAAATGATTAACAAGAAGATTGGATCAGTTTTGAAGCCTGAAGACAACCGGCAGGGTATAACGCACTCTCACAGCCTCACCTCTTTGGGTACCCGGTTTCCATCTGGGCATGGACTCTATCACCCTGACAGCTTCTTTATCCAGTGCAGCATCCTGGCTCCGGGCCACCTGCACATCACTCAGGGCACCATCTTTTTCTACTACGAAATTCACGATCACACGTCCCTGAATGCCATTCTCCTGTGCTACTGCCGGATATTTAATATTGTCACCCAGGAATTTCATCATAGCTGCATTCCCTCCGGGAAATTCGGGTTGTTTCTCCACCACCACAAAAACTTCGCTATTATCCTCTATTATATCTACCTTTTCAGGAATGATATCAAGTGTATCCGCAGATCCCGGAACAGCCGCACTACTTTCCGTTGCCACATCTCTCCCCTCTTTCTTATCCTGATTTACACAACTATTGGCCAAAATCAGTATAAAAGCCAAAGGAAGTATCAGCAGATATTTCACCAATTTCAATGTAGGCGATTTCGTTTTATTCATCATCATAATCCGTTGTTTTAATTGTGAGACATTAAAGTTATTTACAATCCCGGCTGTAGCCCCTTGATAAATCAACCGTAGAAGGTGGTATTGATACTCCGTGCTATCGACACCTTCGCACAATACGCCATTATCGGCGAGATACTCCAGATTCATGGTAATTTCCCGCTTCATGAACCAGGCAAACGGATTCCACCATGAGAAAAGACAAACCAATTCTATGAGCATGATATCGATGGAATGCCACTGGCGGGTATGCGTCTGCTCGTGTAATAAAATCTGGGAAAGTTCGGCTTCAGAATGGTTTCCAGTATGAATAAAGATCCTGTTAAAGAACGAGAAAGGTGTCATATCATCTTCTAACCGATAAACCGGAATGCCGGCGATGCTACACCTTTCGCTACGCATATTCACCCGAAGGATCGATAAAAGCTGCCCGATAAAGCGCAAGAGAAATATAAAAGTAACAACTATATAAACCAACGAAATTATCCTAGCCCATGGAACAGCCGCTCTGGTAGTACTGCCCTCATCCTGCAATATTGTCGCATTTGTCCCTTCCACGATTACCGTTGCCTCTACTTCTCCCAATCCCATGGACGATATCCGGAAATCACTCAGTGCCGGAATAGTCCAGAAGGGATAAAAAAGCGAGAAAACAATCGCCGACAGGAAGAATACTCGCCGCAGACGCAGGAAAGTATCATTCTTCAATACAAGGGAATAGAGCAGGTAAAACAAGGTAAGGGCAATGTTTACTTGTATAAGGTATGTAAAAATCGGATGCATGGTTTGTTCTAGTTAGCGATGAAACAAATATCTTCTCAGAATCTTCGGTTATTTTACAGTTACAAACTTTCGTTTTAGTCGACATAGCCAACAACTACTACCTCTTCAAGTATCATCATCCCTTCTACTTTTTTCAAATCATCCAGAAGGTCGCTCTTAAAGAGATTCGCCCTTTCTTCACTTGTCAGGGGATCATCTTCGGGATTATCTCTCTGAAGTCTGAAAACCACGGGCAGTACACCACGTACATTTACTGCCTTTTCACGCTGTTTGCCCGACTTCCATCTAGGCATTGAACTGATGACACGTTTCACTTCCGCATCCAATGCAGGATCCACTCCCTGCAGTATACTCACATTGCTGATGCTACCATCTTTCATCACATGAAAATCACAAATTATCCTTCCCTGGACTCCTTTTTCCTGAGGTATAACCGGATATCTGAAATTATCAGCCAAAAATTTCATCATGGCACTTTCGCCTCCGGGAAATTCAGGTTGGGACTCTGCGACTATAAAGAGTTCCTCCACCTCTTCTTTCTTTTGTGGTGGAGGGTCAGGCAAATTTTCATCATTTGTCTGAGACTGCGAAACTCCTGAGGAATTTTCATCAACAAGTTGAATTGCTACGCTTTTATCTTCATTTTGAACCGCATAAATACTGTTTGCCATTACAAACAGGAAAAACAGTGGTACTACGAGAAGATATTTTACTGTCTTCGTTGTCGACGATTTTGCTTTATTCATCATCATAATTCGTTGTTTTAGTTGTGATACATTAAAGTTATTTACTATCTGAACTGCAGTTTCATGATAAGTCAATCGTAAAAGATGGTACTGGTACTCCCGGCTGTCAACGCCTTTGTGCAGTACACCGCTATCTGCCAGGTATTCCAGGTTCATGGTCATTTCCCGCTTTAACAGCCAGACAAATGGATTCCACCAAAAGAACAGGCACACCACTTCGATAAGAATGATATCGATAGAATGGCATTGGCGCACGTGCATTTGTTCGTGCAACAGAATCTGGGACAATTCGGTTTCGGAATGCTTTTCGGCATGAATAAAAATCAAACTGAAAAAAGAGAAAGGAGTAATATCTTTCTTTAGTTGATGCACAGGTATCCCTGAAATAACCTGCTTCTCACTTTTTACCCATATATTATAAATGGATAGCAGCTGAAAGACAAACCGTAACAGGAGTCCAAGCGTGATAACTGTATAAAACAGTGCAAGGATACTTCCCCAAGGAATAATTACAGGTCCTGTAGACTCCCCTTCCAATACCGTTGACGTAGTAGTTGGTCTACCCTTCATAACGGTGACAGCCGTTTCCTGAAGGTCAGAAGATCGGGTAGTCCACACATCACTCAGGCCAGGAATCGTAAAAAAAGGATAAAGGAGAGAAAAAATAACCACTGACAAGAAAAAAAGGCGCCTTAGCCGCAGAAAGGTATCCCTCTTCAATACAATTGTATATAAGAAATAAAAAAGGGACAGCGCAATATTTACTTGTATAAGGTATGTAAAAAAGAGTGACATGATATGTTCAATTTGGTTGAAACAACTCCTTACTTCTGTTTCTTCTCAATAAGGCGGATAATCTCTTCAAGTTCGTCTGCCGTAATTTTCTGTTCCTTGGCAAAAAAAGAAACCAGTTCTTTATAAGAGTTATCGAAATAACTTTGCACTACTCCCGACAAAAAGTGCCTCTTATAGGCCGATTCCGATATCACGGGCTTAAATACCTTCACATTCCCAAATCGTCTCTTTGCAAGATATCCTTTATTCTCGAGGTTTTTGAAGATAGATGCTACCGTAGTATAGGGCGGTTTCGGATCTTCCATTCTATCTACCACATCCTTAATGGCACACTCGTTGAGTTGCCAAACATGCAACATTACATTTTCTTCCTGATGAGTTAAACGTTCCATATCTTTTTATCTATATTAATAATACAAATCTACGACTTTATCGTAAAAGACAATGCATTTCGTAAAAATAATCTGGTTAAATAATTATAAAAAGAGCCGCCTCTATAAAATAGAGACAGCTCTTGAAATCTATATACAACAGGAATCAGGCCTGTTTTTCAAAGTCTTGCATACATCGGATCAAAGCCTCTACAGCCTCTTTTGGGCAGGCATTATAGATAGAAGCACGGAATCCGCCTACTGAACGATGGCCTTTGATGCCTATCATACCTCTCTCTTTCGCGAACTCAAGAAAAGCGGACTCTTTATCTTTATACTCTTCATTCATCACAAAGCAGACATTCATGATGGAGCGGTCTTCTTTGGCAGCAGTCCCCACGAAAAGTTTATTACGGTCTATCTCATCATAGAGAAGTCCCGCCTTCTCTTTATTGAGCCTATGCATCGCCTCAACACCACCTTGGTCCTTCACCCATTTCAAGGTCTCATGCATCACAAAAATAGGAAATACGGGAGGTGTGTTGAACATGGAACGGTTCTTTTCTGAATCGCTGATATGTGTATGGTAATCGACCATAGTCTGCAATGGCCGGTCGATCTTGCCGAGAATATCTTCACGGACAATTACAAAGGCCACACCTGCAGGCCCCACATTCTTTTGGGCTCCACCGTAAATAATACCGTATTTGGAAATATCTACCGGACGGCTCATTATGTCGGACGACATATCTGCAACCAATGGCACGGGACTATCTATATCTTCGTGCATCTCGGTTCCGTAAATGGTGTTATTGGTTGTGATATGAAAATAATCGGCATCTGCCGGAATAGTATAACCTTTGGGTATATAGGAGTAGTTCTTGTCATCTGAAGAGGCCACCACCTCCACTTCCCCGTAAAATTTCGCTTCTTTGATCGCTTTTTTAGCCCACACCCCGGTCTGCAGATATGCCGCTTTCGTTTTCATCAGGTTGGCCGGAACCATAAAAAACTGTGTACTGGCTCCTCCGCCAAGCAAAAGTACCCGATAATTATCGGGAATATTAAGCAGTTCTTTCCACAAATCTGCTGTCTCTTTCATGATCCGCTCCCATCCTGGAGTACGATGCGATATTTCCAGAATACCTATTCCGGTGTTGTCGAAATCGCGTATCGCTTCAATGGCTGACTCTACTGCCGGCCGGGGAAGTACGCACGGACCAGCATTAAAATTGTACTTTTGCATACGATTATATTTATGAATTATGAGTTATGAGTTATAAGTTATGAATTCCTGAGAATTAAAAGTGAATAGTGAGGGATTAACCACTCAGGCACTTGGACATTCGGACACTTAGGCACCTAATCACTTTCCCACTTAAATTCACAGATTTACCCTGAAACGTTCGTCTCCGTTCTGAAAGTATGCCACAATTTGATTGGCAGCTGCCAATCCTGCATTTTTATTAGCATCTGTAGTTTGCGCACCCAATTTTTTAGGAGTGGCAAAATAACGTCTCGGGAATTTTTCCAGGAACTCCTCATGTTTGTCGGGCTTGACATCAGTAACATATTGGAAAGCGGGGCGCTCTTCCATGATACGGATGAGATCATCTTCGACCACCAGTTCCTTACGAGCTGTATTGATAAGAAGCCCATCTTGTGGCATCAGGGACAAAAGAGAATAATCCACACAGTACCGTGTTTCTTCCAGCAAAGGCATATGGAGTGATACAAAATCACTATTCCCGAACAGTTCCTTATTGGTATAGGCAGTGATTACCCCATATTCCCCTTCTTTACGCAAGTCGTCGTGTGTAAGCGTAGGTGAGAAAGCATACACCGGCATATCGAAGCCTCTCGCTATCTTGGCCACCATTTTTGCTACGTTCCCGAAAGCATATAACCCCAGCCGTCTGCGGGTCAACTCACGCCCTACCGAACCATCGAAATGGTTACGCTGAGCATAGATCATCATACCAAAAACAAGCTCAGCTACGGCATTGGCATTCTGGCCCGGGGTATTCATCACACAGATACCGCAATTGGTAGCTGCCTCCAAATCCACATTATCGTAACCGGCCCCTGCCCTTACGATTATTTTCAGATTGGGGGCTGCCTCCATTATCTCCTTATTGACAATATCACTTCGTATGATCAAAGCATCCACGTCCTTCACAGCATCAAGCAACTGGCTTTCATTTTCATACTTCTCTAACTTCACGAACTTATGACCCGCAGATTCAATAATATGCTGAATCCCCTGTACAGCAGGTAAAGCGAATGGCTTACTCGTTGCCAAAAGTACTTTCATATTCATTCTTTGTTTATAAAAATTTTACCGGATACTTGACCGATTCCTTCAAGTCAGGGCTTTTTATATACTTTTTAAAATTATCACTTTGTAATTAAGAATTGCAAATTTACAAACTTATATCTAACAAAAAACGAAATCGGAATAAAAAATCCATGATGATTCCATTTTCTGTGATTTAAAAGTTATTTGTCCGATAAATTGAATCATCGTATCTTTGTACGACTCGAAAATGTTATATAAATGAACAGTCCTTACCCATCCGCTTTACTCGAAAATGCAGTCAACGAATTTGCCAATCTCCCCGGGATTGGAAGAAAATCGGCATTACGATTGGTACTCCATCTGTTGCGTCAGGATGAAGAGAGAGTAGCCAATTTTGCAGGCACCATGCTAAAATTGAAGCGGGAAATCAAATATTGTTCTGTCTGCCACAACATCTCCGATACGGATGTATGTAATATTTGCAGCGACAAATCACGGGATAGTTCTTTGATTTGCGTTGTGGAAAATGTAAAAGAGGTGATGGCCATCGAGAAAACGGTACAATTTGGTGGACTTTACCACGTTTTAGGAGGTATTATCTCCCCTATCGATGGCATTGGCCCGTCTGATCTGGAAATCGCCAGTCTCGAAGAGAGGGTGAAATCGGGTGAAATCCGGGAGGTGATCCTTGCCCTCAGTGCAACCATGGAGGGTGATACTACCAATTTTTATATCTACCGCAAACTTCAACCTTACGGGGTGAAAGTAAGCATCATAGCCAGAGGAGTATCGATTGGAGATGAGATCGAGTATGCTGATGAGGTGACACTTGGCCGCTCTATTATGAACCGGACTCCATTTGATGAATCCTATAAACTGGTATCAAAATGAAAAACACGCATGCAATGGAAAAAACCATAAAACTCTTGAGAGGACGTTATTACGGGAGCATTATCCTGCTGGCGGTCATTTTCCTGTTTTCCATATTTAGTATGATCCCGCTCTTTGCAGATGGACAGGCAATCAGTGCCACTCTGGAAAGATATGCCATCATGATCACTATTATAGCCATTCCGGCTTCACTGAAGTTTTTTGCCGACCGGCTGAAAAAGGCGGCTCGTCCCGTAGATATCCCGACCGCCTCAAATAAATATAAAAATATCTCTTTCATACGTCTATACACCATCAGCACAGTGACACTTATGAATATCTTCCTGTTTACTATCTCCCGAAACATGAATTTTTTCTGGTTTACAGTGGTACTTTTTATCGTATTTCTTTTTTGCAAGCCATCTTATGTGGAACTGGAAGGTCTCACCAAACTACCGGAAGGGCAGGGTCTGACAGAAGAAGAGGGACTAGTGGTACCTAAACAAAAGGAAAGAGAATCCGGAGAGATGGAAGAACAACTTCTGGAAGAGATACAAAATAATCCCGAGCCAATAGAATATAATTATCCGGAAAATGAACAAGTTGATGGAAAATAATATCCTTCGCCTACGTGCTCCCGAACCGGAGGATCTGGATTTGCTTTACGCCTGGGAAAACGACACTGCCATTTGGCAAAACGGAGCCTCTATCGTACCTTTTTCCCGTTACTCCATCAAACAATATCTGATCGACTATAAGCATGACATATATGTAGACAAGCAGTTACGGTTGATGGTAACACTGAGGGAAACGGACGAATGCATAGGCACCGTCGACTTGTATGATTTTGACCCGTTCCACAGGAGAGCCGGTGTGGGGATATTGATAGACAGTAAACACCGTCGCCGGGGATATGGCATGCAGGTACTCATGCTACTTGAAGATTACGCGTTTCGATTTCTCAATTTGAGACAACTTTACGCCATCATTCCTGAAAAGAACAACAGCAGTATCCGTCTTTTCGCTAAAACGGGATATCGGAAGAGTGGGCTGCTGGAAGAGTGGCTTGCCTCGGAAGATTCATTCTGCCACGCGTTGATAATGCAAAAACTCAATTCATAAGACCATACAATATTTTTTGAAAGAACAATGCAAGACGATATAAAAAAAGCATGCGACATATTAAGGAAAGGAGGAATCATCCTTTATCCTACTGATACCATCTGGGGTATTGGTTGTGATGCGACTAATGAAGAGGCCGTAAAACGTATTTACGATCTGAAGCAGCGAGACGACACCAAATCGATGCTTGTCCTGATGGACAATCCCGCCAAATTGCAGACATACGTAAAGGAGGTACCCGACATTGCCTGGGACCTGATAGATCTGGCCGACAAACCCCTCACCATCATTTATGACGGAGCTAAGAACCTGGCACCAAATCTCATTGCCCCGGACGGATCCATCGGCATACGTATTACAGCCGAAACTTTTTCTATGGAGTTATGCCGGCAATTCCGCAAACCGATTGTATCCACATCAGCCAACATAAGTGGAGATCCCTCGCCCTCTTCTTTTTCGGAAATCGGGCAAACGGTCAAAGAGGGGGTGGATTATATTGTTACGTACCGGCAAAAAGAACAAACCAAAGCCAAACCATCGGGAATAGTTAAACTGGGAAAAGACGGCTCCATCAAAATTATACGTAAGTAAAAAAAATTAATTATCTTTGCATAAAGGCTGTTCATTCACTAAAGTTAGTTATTTTGAATTTCATTCCTCAATGCAACTGACAGAAAGATTCAATAAATTTCTTATTTGGCGTGACAGGCACATAAAGGAGCGTCATTTTTTACTGTTTGTCTGCTTTTTAGTGGGAATTCTCACGGCATTGGCGGCTTTCTTTCTTAAAACGGCGATCCACTTTTTCCAGGTCTTTCTCACCGAAAATTTCAGTCGTCCCAACCTCAACTTCTCTTACCTGCTCTACCCTATTGCAGGAATCCTGATTGCAGGCCTGTATGTAAAATATGTGGTGAAGGATGATATCAGTCACGGCGTCACAAAGATCCTTTTTGCCATCTCCCAGCGGAAAAGCAGGATCAAGCCTCACAATATGTATTCGTCGTTAGTAGCCAGTTCCATCACCATCGGATTCGGGGGATCAGTAGGAGCAGAAGCACCGATCGTATTGACCGGTTCCGCCATCGGTTCCAACCTGGGAAGATTCTTTAAACTGGAGCAACGCAGTCTGATGATCCTGGTAGGTTGTGGAGCCGCGGGAGCTATCGCAGGTATCTTTAAAGCACCCATCGCAGGCATTCTTTTTGTGATAGAAGTATTGTTGCTCGACCTTACCATGGCCTCCATATTGCCTCTTCTGGTAACAGCCGTAACAGCCACTACGGTATCATACATCCTCACGGGCATGGACGCCATGTTTGCCTTTACGCTGATCGAACCTTTCACGCTCAATCGTATTCCCCATGTAATCTTTCTGGGTATACTCTGCGGTTTCCTCTCCTTATACGTGATACGTGTCATGAGCCGTTTGGAAAGACTTTTCCACCGACTTTCATATTGGAAAAAATTCCTGCTTGGGGGAACCATGCTGAGTTTGCTTATCTTTTTCTTTCCACCGCTTTACGGGGAAGGATACAATACTATCAATATCCTGTTAGCTAGTGGAGATCTGTTCAATTCACTCACTAATGAAAGTTTCTTTCACCAACTGGAAAGCAGATGGACTATTGTGGCTTTTCTGATACTGGTCATTCTCTTTAAAGTTTTTGCCACCAGTGCAACCAACGGTGGGGGCGGTACCGGAGGGGTATTCGCTCCCACCCTGTTCTTAGGCTGCATCGTTGGTTTTGTCTATTCGTACACACTCAATCAACTGGGATATACAATATTTCTGCCACAGGAAAATTTTGCGTTGATGGGGATGGCTGGGGTGATGGCCGGGGTAATGCATGCACCGCTTACCGGCACCTTCCTTATTGCAGAGTTGACCGGAGGCTATGACCTGTTCCTCCCCCTCATGATCGTATCGCTACTCTCTTACGGGACTATCATGATATTCGAAAAGCACAGTATCTACGCCATACGTCTTGCCAAAAAAGGGGAGTTGATCACTCACCACAAAGACAAAGCCGTTCTCACTTTTCTGAAGATTAAAGACCTGCTCGAAAAGGATATCCCGACAGTAACGCCTGAAATGACGCTCGGTGATGTAGTAAGGGTGATTTCTACCAGCCACCGGAATATTTTCCCGGTAGTAGATGACAAGGGTATTCTTTTGGGACTCGTGATGATGAATGATATCCGCAATATCATGTTCCGCCCCGAATTATATGATCGATTCACCGTAAAGAAATTCATGGTCGGGGCGCCAGCCACAATAGAATTACACAGCACTATGGAAGAGGCAATGGCGAAATTTGAGAATACCAAGGCATGGAATTTACCTGTGGTAGACCAGAAAGGAGTCTATCAGGGTCTGCTGTCACAATCGTCTGTTTTCAATTCCTACAGGGAGGTTTTAGTTGAAAATTACTCCGAAACAGATGAGTAGACTAATGTACCAATATGCCAATGAGGTAATTGGTAATTAGTAATTGGTAATTGGTAATTGGTAATTAGTAATTTTTAATTAACTATTTCATGGACAAAAAATCATTACGTATCCTCTTCATGGGTACTCCCGAGTTTGCCGTAGAATCTCTAAAATCACTGGTAGAGAACGGATATAATGTAGTGGGGGTTGTCACCATGCCCGATAAACCGGCAGGCAGGGGGTATAAACTACAACCTTCACCGGTAAAACAATATGCGCTCCAACAGGGGCTACCGGTACTGCAACCCGAAAAGCTGAAAGATGAAGGGTTTCTAAATGAACTCAAAGAATTGGGTGTCGACCTGCAAATCGTCGTCGCTTTCCGCATGCTGCCCGAAGTAGTATGGAATATGCCGCCGAAAGGCACTTTTAACCTCCATTCATCCCTCCTGCCCCAATATCGGGGTGCTGCCCCTATCAATTGGGCTATTATCAACGGAGAGAAAGAAACCGGCGTGACTACGTTTTTTCTTTCACACGAGATTGATACCGGTAAGATAATCTTTCAGGAAAAAACCACAATCGATGATCAGGACAATGCGGGTACTCTACACGACAGGTTAATGACAATGGGAGCTCAACTGGTACTGAAGACGGTCGACGCCATATTGGAAGAGAATGTACAATCGATCCCCCAGGACAAACTTTTCAAAGATGCCTCCGAATTAAAAAGTGCTCCAAAAATTTTCAAGGAAGATTGCCAGATCGACTGGGATAAATCCACACAGGAAGTCTATAATTTTATCCGTGGCTTATCACCCTATCCGGCAGCATGGACAGAATTAGTAACCGAAAACTGTGAAGAGAAACTCCGCTTCAAACTATTTGACAGTAAACCGATTGCGGACACAACACACAACCTGTTGCCGGGAAGCATCAGGACAGACAATAAGACATACCTCGATGTGGTTGTAAAGGATGGTTTCTTACGAATTGGCTCACTTCAATTAACAGGCAAGAAACGAATGAGTATCATCGACTTCCTGAATGGATACCATTTCGAAAAGAAAGTACGATTCAATTAAGATTACCATTTATAATTCAGCCCAAAGCTAAGGGTCTGATTCACCTGTAAATATTTGAATTTAGGATCTGCGGGAACTCCATCGTCAAACCTCATGTTCACATAAATACGCGTGGAGAAAGCATTGCTCAATGCCATATTCAGGCTATTCTCAAATTCCGATATAACTTTCTCGTAACTGGTAAAGTAGGTCAGACGCGAATCCCAGGAAATATACCTAGTGATGTCGTATTTCAATATTGATGTAAGGGTACTACCGATATCCAGTTGGGATTTCTTTCCTTCATCAATCCCGAACCGTTTCACATCCACATCATTGTTCAACACATAGGTGTAGTTGATGGAGATAGGGGCAAGCGCCAATTCCCACCTCACCCGGCGATGCCGTACCCTCTCGGATTTTTTGTCGATATTATACTTTAACCCGATCCCTGCATTGACATACAAAGGAGACATAAATGACGAAAGAAGATCGTTCGAGTTGACCGGATATGCTTTAAACATCTGGGATTTTGCCTCTAAGTTGGTAGAGTAAGACCATCCTTTACCAAAAGCATCTACCCCAAAGTCGCCATAATAACGAATAAGGTCATTACCGATACGGTGCTTGCGTAACGAATCGTCAGGAGCATTAAAGACAGATAAACGCCACTCCAGTGTGTTATTAAATTTCACCTTATCTTTATGGTAATTAGCCCTCAATATATGCAGGCTATTAAAATTCAGATTATTAACCCCTCCTTTGTGCCAGTTATCCGAGAAATAGTTCTGGGCAAACTGGAAAGAGTGTTCTCCGGAACGCACCCAGTATTTTCTACCAATTGTAACACCTTCAATACCGGGAGCATCTAATGAATAAGCTGTTTCAACCTTTATCAACTCACGGAAAGGATTAAATGTCTCCCTCACTACCCGGTCATCTGATTCCAAACTGGGTATTGAATCAAAACTAGCCACGGAATATCTGATCCTGTCGGGATATTTTACATAATAATCGCGTCTCACCTTTTGAACAAAGTCCACATGATCCAGCCGGGGAGCAAAGGTCTTTTCCCGGGGAATGAGGGCTCCCTTATCATGATCCTCTTCAACAGGGTATAAAGATAATTCCCGAGGAAGTATCTTCCCCGTAAATATCATAGGCAGGAAAAGTGGATTATAAAAGAGTGTGTCACGGAACGAGAGTCCATTCATTGATCCAACATTATTATAGTTCACAGGAAGTTGCAGCGTCCCATTTTCCCTCCTGAAATAAATGGAATCCAGCGGGTTACGGAATGATGGAATTGAGTCTTCAAATATTATCGAGCCTGTTCCCTTCGCTACCGGGTTTGAAACCGGAGGTATGATGATAGTATCGGGAGGTGTGATAATGGGGTTGGGAGGCGTATCAGTCCCTTGTTGCGGAGATATAATCTCACTATCAATTCTCTCTTTGGCTTGCATTGTACGGCGTTCAATCTGCCTGCTGATATCGGTGATATCCCTGAACAGATCAAGACTATCTATCATTGGTATAGAGTCCGGCCTCTCGACAACTTTATTTTCAATCCCGGAAGCTATCACTCCGAACGAACATATTGTTATTATCAAAAAGGGGATAATAATTCGTCTCATACGATTATTTTATTTTTTACGTCAATTCACCTATACATTCTTCCAATGGGCAAAGATATAAAAAAAGTTTCATTTATAAATGAGAAGTTATTAAGGAAGAAAAACTTTTCTCTCCGTTTATCTGTTATTTATATCTGTTAAGATATCTTTCAGCAAACGCATCAACAAAAAATTGTTTTACTTTTGCCAGACAGAATGGGACAATGTAAACAACATTATAATATAATCGACGGAGTCATATTTAGGAGTCTTGACTCTTGGTTCTGATTTTATTTTTCGCTTTTAATTTTTAATTCGCAAGAATTGGTAATTGGTAATTAGTAATTGGTTATTAGTAATTTATAATACAATCATATGAGAAAAATTTCTTTCGTTTTACTGATCGTGATAGGAGCGATGGGGCTCACCGGATGCCAGGGATACAACCGGATGGTAGAAAAACAAGAGGCCGTAACCTCACAATGGGGTAACGTACAGAATGCTTATCAGCGTCGTGCCGACCTCATTCCCAACTTAGTAAACACGGTAAAAGGATACGCCCAACATGAACAGGAGACTTTTACCCAAGTAACAGAAGCAAGAGCCAAGGCCACGCAAACAACTATCAATCCTGAAAATCTCACGGCAGAGAGCTTACAGGAATATCAGCAGGCACAAGACCAGTTGAGCCAGGCACTGGGTAGATTGTTACTGATACAGGAGAATTACCCTGAACTGAAAGCCAACCAGAATTTCCTCGCACTTCAGGATGAACTGGCAGGAACAGAAAACAGGATCTCGGTAGAGCGGAACCGTTTCAACCAGTTGGCGCAGGACTATAATGCCTATATCCGCAAATTTCCACAGGTGATCTATGCTAAATGGTTCAAATTTGAACCAAAAGCCTATTTCGAAGCGACTCCCGCAGCACAGACTGCCCCTGAGGTACAATTCTGAGAAGATATTTCCACACCATACAATTTAACTTAACGGGAAAATAAAAACCGGTTGAGATATGTTGAACAAAGAGGAACTACAGAGAATCACTGAATCTATCCAACTCGCGGAAAGCCACACTTCAGGAGAAATACGTGTATGCGTGGCCCGACAATGCAAGGGAGATCCAATGGAAGCTGCATTCAGGAAGTTCTACCAACTTAAAATGGATACTACCCGTCTTCGCAATGGTGTCCTTATCTACGTATCTCCATCCCATCACAAAGCCGCCATTATAGGTGACCGGGGAATTCACGATGCAGTGAATGGTGGATTTTGGGACGAAGCGCTGGAAAAGATGCTCTATTATTTCAAAAAGGGAGAGATTGCGGAAGGTATCTGCAAAGGTATAGGAAAAGTGGGGGAATTGATCAAATCCCGTTACCCCATATCGGAGAATGATATAAATGAATTGGGCGATGAAGTTATCCTGGAAGAATAAATATATTCTCATACTTATACTCTTTTCTTCTTTAGGATTATCGGCACAAGATATTCCTGAGCCAATGGTACCCTACCGTTTGGTAAACGACTTTGCCGATATTTTCTCTCCGGCAGAGGAGCAGGCTCTCGAGCAAAAACTACGGGCCTATAACGATTCCACCTCCACCCAGATATATGTGGTTTCAGTAAGCGATTTGGGTGGTTATCCCGCCTCCGATTATGCCTTTCGTCTTGGAGAGAAATGGGAAATAGGACAGAAGAGCAAGGATAACGGTGCCGTCATCCTTATCAAACCAAAAATCGGAAATAGTCGTGGACAAGCATTTATCGCCACCGGCTACGGATTGGAAGCACGGATTAACGATGCCTATGCCGGCCGTATCGTTCGTAACGACATGATTCCCTACTTTATGGATGAGGATTATTTCGGTGGAGCAAATGCTGGCATAGACGCCATGATAGCGCGCCTTTCAGGAGAATTCGCTGCTGATGCCCAAGAAGAGGACGGAATTCCACTTTTTGTGATCATTATTATCCTGATAGGAGCCTTATTATTGCTCTCTGCACTTTCTAAAGGCGGGGACCAGCACATAGGAGGTGGTGGGCACAAGACAAGCTCTCCCCCTATCTTTTTCCCGCCAATGAGTGGTGGACGAAGAAGCGGCGGCTTTGGAGGCGGAAGTGGCTGGAGCGGAGGTTTCGGCGGCGGAGGAATGGGCGGCTTCGGCGGCGGTGGCGGTGGCAGATTCGGTGGCGGAGGTGCCGGTGGAAGCTGGTAATATGGATCAGAAAAAGTTAATCACTATCCTGGGCCCCACGGCAAGCGGAAAAACCGCCTTTGCCGCACAATTGGCATACACGCTCGATGGCGAAATTGTGAGTGCCGACTCCCGTCAGATATACCGGCGGATGGATATAGGTACCGGCAAAGACCTTTCGGAATACACTGTAGAAGGATCTTCTATCCCCTATCATCTTATCGACATCCGCGAACCGGGAGAGAAATACACCCTCTTTGACTATCAACACGATTTTCATAAAACCTACTGCGACATCCTCAGCCGCAACAAGACTCCCATACTGTGCGGCGGCACCGGACTTTATATCGAATCGGTGCTGAAAGGATACAATCTTCCTGATGTACCCGCCAATCCGAGACTGAGGTCAGCACTCGAACAAAAATCACTCGAGGAGCTGACCGACATCCTGCAAAGTTACCGTCCACTACATAACACAACCGACACTGACAGTAAAAAAAGGGCAATCCGGGCCATCGAAATAGAAGAATACAAATCGAAACAAGAGAGTTCTGCCACCACATTCCCTCCGGTAGAAAGTATTATCCTGGGCCTCGATATAGACAGGGAACTCCGGCGAAAAAAGATCACCGCACGCCTCCACGCACGTCTTCAGGAAGGGATGATCGAAGAGGTGCGGAGTATCCTTGATTCCGGAGTTTCACCCGAAGATCTGATTTATTACGGACTGGAATATAAATTCGTAACACTTCACGTGACCGGTAAGTTAAGTTACGGAGAGATGTTCCGGCAACTGGAGATTGCCATCCATCAATTTGCCAAACGGCAGATGACATGGTTTAGAGGTATGGAACGCCGGGGATTCGTTATTCACTGGATAGATGCATCCCTGACTTCCGAACAAAAACTGCAACAGGCACATTTTTTTATAGCAAAAGAGTAAAGAATAAAGAGATTTTAGTTTCTATAATTCTGTCGAGGTATAAGAAAAATAAGATAAACAGATGCAAATCGGGGTGAAAATTGTAATTTTGTGACTTAGATAATAACGCACCCCAAAATTAAGGTTCGTAAAGTACTTCAGTTATACTCCATTTTTATAAATTAACACCAATGATCAAAGGAATATTTCCCGTTGAGAAGTTCAAACAACTCGACACCCCATTTTATTATTACGATACAGAGTTATTACGTGCCACACTCCAGGCTATAAAAAAAGAGACAGAGAATAAGCCTTTCCATGTGCATTATGCGGTAAAGGCGAACGCCAACCCACTCATTCTGAAAGAGATTTCCGCTTTTGGCTTTGGTGCTGATTGTGTAAGTGGCAACGAGATACTGGCGGCCATGGAATCGGGATTTACCCCGGATAAAATAGTCTTTGCAGGTGTGGGGAAAAGCGACCGGGAGATAGAGATCGGGCTTGATAACGACATTTTCTGTTTTAACGTGGAATCGATCCCTGAACTCGAGGTTCTCAACACATTGGCCTCTGCAAAAGGAAAAACGGCAAGGGTGGCATTCCGTATCAACCCCAATGTAGACGCACATACACATAAGTATATCACTACAGGACTAACTGAAAATAAATTTGGCATCAATGAACAGGATCTGCCCCGAATCCTGGGAGTGATGAAGGATTCATCCAACCTGCAACTGACAGGCATACATTTCCATATCGGTTCACAGATTACCGACCTCAAATCATTTGAAGACCTTTGCGTGAGAGTGAAGGAGTTACAGGAGTGGTTTAATACACAGGGGATTAAACTGCCAATCATCAATGTAGGAGGAGGACTTGGGATAAATTACCAGCATCCTAACCACATCCCAATGGCCGATTTCGAATCCTACTTCCGGCTCTTTGAAAAAAACCTGCAACTACAACCAAATCAGGAACTGCATTTCGAACTGGGAAGGGCAGTAGTGGCACCCTGTGGCTCACTCATATCACGGGTACTTTTCGTAAAAGAGGGTATCCAAAAAAAATTCCTGATCGTGGATGCAGGAATGACCGACCTGATACGTCCCGCACTCTACCAGGCTTTCCACCATATAGAAAATATCTCCTCCGACAAAGAACCGGCGCTATATGATGTGGTGGGACCTATCTGTGAATCGAGTGATGTTTTTGCAGAACAGATCATGCTTAACGAAAGTGCCAGAGGAGACCTGATTGCCATCCGTTCCGCCGGCGCATACGGAGAAGTCATGGCATCCCGATATAACTGTCGCAACCTGCCCTTATCATACTTTTCCGACCAACTTTAAATGATATGCTTTCAGGAACACAAAAAATGGATCTTCTCAATTCATTATTCAACCAATTCACCCTGACGGAATGGATACTGGGAGGCATATTGCTGCTTTGCTTCCTGATACAACTCTTTTTTTGGCTTTTCATTTACAGGCGCCCTTACAGCTACCAGAAAAAAAAAGGTGAACCATCCATTCCTGATGAAACACTCCCTGCCATCTCGGTCATTGTCACCTCGAAGAACAACGCCGAAGAACTGGGACGAAACCTGCCGTCCATACTGGAACAGGACTATCCGAACTTTGAAGTGATTGTCGTAAACAGTGGATCGACAGATGACACCGACATCGTGCTGAAAGCCGCTGAACTAAAATATCCCCATCTTTACCATACTTATGTGCCGGCAGAAGCCGACGGTGGCATCAATGAAAAGAAACTGGCACTCACACTGGGAATTAAAGCAGCAAAGTACGATTTCCTCCTATTCACCGAAGCCTATTGCAAACCATCTTCTAAACATTGGATCAGAGAATTCGGAAAAGAATTCACGCAGGGAAAAGAGGTGATCCTGGGTTTTAGCCGGCTGGAGATTCCCAAGAAGACAGGCCTACGGGGGTTTATGCTATATGATAATCTCATCCACCATTTGAAATTCCTATCAATGGCTATATTGAGAAAACCTTTTATGGGAATTGGGCGCAATCTGGCTTATAAAAAAGAACTTTTCTTCAAAAATAAGGGTTTCTCTCCGGTATTAAACCTGGAGGGAGGAGAAGACGACATATATATCAACAGGATCGCCCCGAAAAAAAAGACAGGCGTAGTACTTTCCCAACAGGGCCTGACTGAAACCGGCAGTGTGCATCATTTCTCGGAATGGCGTACTTTAAAGTCCCGGTATCTCTATTCGAAACAGTACTACAAAGGATTCTCGTTCCGTATATTTAGCCTGGAAACATTCTCCAAATATCTCTTCTATATCTCATTAATTGGCACTATTGCATTGGGGATAGTAGCCGGTAACCACATACTGACAGCTTCGGCCTTATTATTTTTTGTGATCAGATATGTGGTTCAATGGAGAGTAACCACCCTTAACAGCCGTCTCTTCAATGCAGGGAAATACCATCTCAATCTCTTCTTTTACGATATTTTTCAACCTCTTAATAACACCCGATTCAGGAGATATGCCATCAAGCGGAACAGGGCAAGAGGATAATGCAAGAGCAACTGACAGGAGTAACAGAAAGAGGGAAGGCAAATCAAAATAAACAGGTATCATATAAGGCAAAGAGAGGGAAACCCGTCAATCTGTCAGGCAAAAGCTGCTCTGAATGAAACCGATAGGGTTAAATCGGGTTAATCACTCTTTGTTTGCGTTAAAAGTGTTAAAAAACCGGTCTGCAGCTAAAAATTCTGCATGTTATTTGTCATATATTTGCAGGATATAGGTGCGACCTCGGGTAAGCCCAAAACAAGTTTAGCTTGCCTCTCGACCTTCTCTATATTATTGTATTGGTATGAATAATAATAAACATCAACACACAAAGAATATGAACACAGGAAATAGTAAAAACGTATTCATTATCGTATTAGTGGCAATTTTAAGTTCAGTTGTCACTTTATTGGGTTATAATGTAATAAACAGAAACAACGGGAGCAGTTCACTCTCCGATTTACCAGGGAACAGGATTTCCGAAGAAGTACGTGCTTATGCCGACTCTTTTGAACAAGACAAAAATGTAGTGCTCACCAATCTCACCACATCGGATGGATATCCCGATTTTACCGAAGCAGCTGCCAAGTCGGTCGATGGAGTAGTACACGTGAAAACAACAACAATTAGCCAGCAACAATACATCAATCCGTTTGATTTTTTCTTCGGGTTTGGCGACCGCATGCCTTCTCAACCACGTGAACAGGTAGGTTACGGTTCCGGAGTGATCATTTCCAAAGACGGATATATCATCACGAATAATCACGTAGTGGATAAAGCAAATGAGGTCTCCGTCACCCTGAATGACAACCGGGAATTCAAAGCTAAGGTAGTCGGTACAGACCGTATGAGTGATATCGCCTTACTGAAGATTGATGGGGATGATTTTCCTTATCTCACTTTCGGAAACTCTGACGCGTTAAAAGTAGGGGAATGGGTTTTGGCGGTAGGTAATCCGTTCAACCTCACCTCTACGGTCACCGCCGGGATTGTGAGCGCCAAGAACAGAGGTAATGTGATGGGAGGCGGATTAGGTATCCAATCCTTCATCCAAATAGATGCCGCGGTCAACCCCGGGAATAGTGGTGGTGCACTGGTCAATACACGCGGAGAGTTGGTAGGTATCAATACTGCCATTTATTCACAGACGGGTAATTTTGCAGGGTATGCTTTTGCCGTGCCTATTTCCATTGCCGGCAAAATAGCTGCAGACCTGAAGGAATACGGCACCGTACAGCGTGCACTGCTGGGAATCCAGGCTCCCAATATAGAGATCATCGGGCGTCAGGATCCCCAAAAAGCACGGGAACTGTCACAAATCAAAGGCGTACTGGTAGAAGATTTCAGCGACCGAAGCGCGGCCAAAGCAGCAGGTATCCAAAAGGGAGATGTGATCAACGCCATCAACAATGTACCTATCCGCAATTTCGCCGAACTACAAAGCCAGTTGAACAGATACCGTCCGGGGGACAAGATCAGCGTTACGGTCGACCGCAACGGCAACAGCCACTCATTCAATGTTGAACTGACGAACGACGAAGGCAGCACCGAAATAACACGCGGTACAAACGCCTTGAGCACTTTAGGTGCCACATTCAAACAAATACCGGATGAAAGGAAAAGGGCTTTAGGCATTTCAAGCGGTATCGAAGTAGAAAGTGTAAAAAGTAACGGACTTTTTAGAAAAGAAGGAATTAACAAAGGCTTCATCATTATGAGGATAAATAATACTCCGGTCAATAGCGAAAGTGACGTGGCTAATATTGTATCGGCTGCTAACAACAGTCAGGATAAAGTGCTGTTGATTGCAGGTTTTTATCCAAACGGAAGAACGCAATATATTGCCATCGATTTGACAAGCAGTCGATGATATCCGGTTAATAAAGGTTAATCTCAACTTTTTAAGTAACAAAAAAGTAGTGATTCGTGTTTTATAGCAAAGGAATTGGGTTTCATCCCAAATTCCTTTGTTATGGTTTATTGACAGGGCTTTTATTTCACTATCAGAAATATTTTGTACTTTTGCACCCCCAAATGATGAATCATAAGATAACTTAGAAGGATTAAGCATAAATGAGACAATTAAAGATTACAAAATCAATCACAAATCGGGAAAGTGCTTCTTTGGACAAATACCTCCAGGAAATCGGTCGTGAAGATCTGATCACTGTGGAGGAGGAGGTCGAGTTGGCACAAGCCATTAAAAGGGGTGATCGTCAGGCACTGGAAAAACTCACCAGGGCCAACCTCCGTTTTGTGGTATCGGTAGCGAAGCAATACCAGAACCAGGGATTGAGCTTACCTGACCTGATCAATGAGGGGAACCTGGGTCTGATAAAAGCTGCCGAGAAATTCGATGAAACCAGGGGGTTTAAATTTATCAGTTATGCCGTTTGGTGGATTCGTCAATCGATTCTGCAAGCTTTAGCCGAGCAGTCCAGAATTGTCAGATTACCGTTGAACCAGGTGGGATCACTCAATAAAATCAGCAAGGCTTTCCAGAAGTTTGAACAGGAAAATGAACGGAGGCCTTCTGCAGAAGAATTGGCTCAAGAACTGGATCTGTCTGTGGAAAAAGTGACGGATTCACTAAAAGTGTCAGGCCGCCATATCTCTATGGACGCTCCTTTTGTGGAAGGAGAAGACAATAGCTTGTTGGATGTCCTGGTGAACGATGACGCACCTGTTGCTGACCGTACACTAATTAATGAATCTCTCCAGAAGGAAATCGACAGGGCACTCTCTACACTAACCGAAAGAGAAAGCGATATAATTAAAATGTTTTTCGGTATAGGATGCCAGGAAATGACTCTTGAAGAGATCGGTGATAAATTCCAGTTGACGCGTGAACGTGTCCGCCAGATCAAAGAGAAAGCCATACGCAGACTCAGACAAGACTCCAGGAGCAAGTTATTAAAAACTTACCTTGGCTAATTTAGGCCTTTTTATCAGCGGAAAAAGTAAAAAATGGCTTAAAATGCCCTCATCATCATGTTTTTTGGTGATTTTTTACACAAAAATGGACATATGTAAAAATTAAGTTTTATATTTGTGATCCGAAGTAAGAATGAATATACTTCGATGAACATTATTTCAATGGAGATGTTATACATGAAAGCAATGAAAATTGCGCTGAGTGTATAATACACATGTTGATGAACGACGGAAATAATATCGAGTTATTGTAATAAAATGTTTAATTAGAATTTAAATTTATGAAAAAGTTTGGTTTACTTTTATTTTCTGCTCTTGTTGCTTTCAGCATAAGTGCACAAGAAGTACAAAACGTTTCTCACGGTACAGTGTATCTGAAAAACAAAGCAAGTGATAATTGGTATATTGGTCTTGGCGGTGGAACCAACCTCTACATGACTAAAGGCGAAAATGATGCCGATGCGAGCTTCGGTGATCGTCTGGGATGGATGGGACAACTTGAAATCGGACGCTGGAACTCTCCTAACTGGGGTGCTCGTGTGGTTATCGACGGCGGTAACATCAAACATGTTGCGAATGTACCTTTCGGTCCTGAACAGAATTGGTTAGGCGGTCATTTAGACCTGATGTACAACGTCACCAATGCATGGGGCAGCTATAATCCTGACAGGGTTTACAGCCTGGTTCCTTACCTTGGTATCGGTTACATGTACGGACTTGATGGAGACTGGAAAAAACCCAATCCTGACGGAGACATGTTCAAAGGTCAAAATCAGTCGTTGACTTACAACGTAGGTTTGATCAACAACTTCCAACTCACCAAGAGTGTTGCTCTTTTCCTTGAGCTGGGATGGAGAGTTATGCAGGAAAGTTTTGACGGAACTCGCACTGAAGGAGACTACGACTATGACAGCATGTTCACCGGTACTGCAGGTATCAAATTCGGTCTTGGCGGAAAACAAGATTTCACTCCTGCCGAGCTAATGGATTACAACCTGATCAACGACTTGAACAGCCAGATCAACAGACTGCGTGCTGAAAACGAAGAACTGAGACTGAGACCGGAATCTTGCCCGGAATGTCCTGAAGTTCAACCAACTGTTGTTGAAGAAGCTGTATACGTTCCTAACGTAGTGTTCTTCCGCATCAATTCCGCAAAGATCGACAGAGGTCAGCAAATCAGTGTTCACAATACTGCTGAATACATGAAAGCTAATCCGAATGCGAAAGTTAACATCGTAGCTTATGCCGACAGACAAACAGGTACTCCTGAATACAACTTTGCACTTTCTGAAAAACGTGCAAGAGCGGTTGCCGATGCGTTGACTAACGACCACGGAATCAGCAGCGATCGTATCTCTATCGACTGGAAGGGTGATACCGAACAGCCGTATGCAGAAAACGACTGGAACCGTGTTGCTATCTTCTTCGTTGAGTAAGATTAAGGCACAATAAATAGTATAAAAAAATCCCGGCCAATTGGTCGGGATTTTTTTATATGCCCAGTAAAAATCCACGAAGATTAAAAGCTATTATCTTATCTATTCTTTTATGTAAATACGTTTAACACGAGGAGACACAGAGGTAAGTATTTCATAGGGGATAGTACCGATACTCTCAGCCAACTCGATCACCGATAGATTTTCACCAAACAGAATAACCGTGTCACCTTCCTCTGCTTTAATGCCGGTCACATCCACCATGCAGAGATCCATGCAGACATTCCCTACAATAGGTGCATATTGCCCGTTAATCAGAACCTTTCCTTTACGGTTGCCGAATTGCCGATCCAATCCATCTGCATAACCAAAACGTATTGTGGCGATACGTGCATCCCGTTCCAGTTTTTCTTTTCTTCCGTAACCTATAGTCTCGTTAGAGGAGATATGTTTGATCTGTAGAATAGTCGTCTTCAGGGTACAGACATTTTTAAGACCCGGCAAACCGCTAGCACTGATACCATATAGTCCGATTCCAAGACGGGTCATATCCCATTTGGTATCAGAGAAACGTTCCATACCAGCCGAGTTGAGTATATGCTTATAGACGGGATAATTGAATGCTTGCTCTATTTCCTCTGCTGCCTTCCTGAATATCTCCATTTGCCGGTGAGTAAAATCATCAAAATGCCAGCTTTCGCTTGCAGATAAGTGTGAGAATACAGATATCACTTTCAATCCTTTTTGTTTTTTGAGCACGGATAACATATCAGGTATCTGTTCCGGAAGAAAACCCAACCGATGCATTCCGGTATCGATCTTCAAATGGATCGGATAATCTGTGATGCCTCTTCGTTCCGACTCCTTAATGAACGCCTCCAGAATACGGAAATTGTATACTTCTGGTTCCAAATCTGCGTTAAAGAGCTCTTCGAAACCGTTCACTTCAGGATTCAATACTATCAATGGCAATGAAATCCCTTCCTTCCTGAGTTGTATTCCTTCTTCGGCTACAGCCACTGCCAGGTAATCACAACGATGGTATTGAAGTGTTTTGGCAATCTCCACAGCACCCGCACCATATCCGTTCGCTTTTACCATGCATACCAGTTTTATATCTGATAACAAGCGGGATTTATAAAAATTGAAATTATGTACTACGGCATCCAGATCGACCTCCAGCAGAGTTTCGTGTATACGTTCCTCAATAAGAGCTCCAATCTGTTCAAAATGGTACCTACGTGCACCTTTCAGCAAAATCAACTCATGATCGAAATTTTTCCACTCTCCGGAAGAGATAAACTGATCTGTTGTCAAATAAAAAGATTTCTCCGGCGTTGAAAACAGATCCTGGTGAGTTGTGATATCCCGGCCTATGCCTATCACTCTTTCTACACCACTCTGTTCTATCATTCCTGCCACTTTTTTATAAAGGGATCCCGGAGGAATTCCCGCCTGAAGTATATCGGAAAGGATCAATGTTTTCTTTAAATGCCGGTCAACCTTACGCTGTTGTTGGAAATCAAGTGCAATTTTAATGGAATTGATATCAGAGTTATAGGTGTCATTTATAATAATGCAGTTTTCTTTTCCTTTCCGGACATCTAATCGCATAGCTACAGGTTCAAGAATAGCCATCCTGGAGGAGATACCTGTAGGTGAAATATGCAGGTAAAGTGCAACGGCAAGACAACTGATGGCATTCTCAATTGAAGCCTCATCGGTAAAAGGGATTGTGAAGGAGTCATCAAAATCCAGGAATGAATAGTTGATTACCGTCTTCTCCCCTTTCTTTTTCACCGCAGATATATACAAATGCGCATCCCTGCTTTTTCTGGACCAGGTAAAGGTTTTCTGGGAAAGCACCATCTGATCGACACACTCGGCAACCAGGTGGTTGTCCTCATCAAAAATAAACACATCGCAGTTGACAAAAAGTTCCAGTTTCTCCATGATCTTCTGCTGCAAGGAGACAAAATTTTCCTGATGCGCCTCCCCTATTTTTGTCAATACTCCAATAGTAGGCCGGATAACAGGCTCCAGTTTGCCCATCTCTTCCGGCTGCGATATACCCGCTTCAAAAATACCCAACTGCGAATCATCATCCAATTGCCAGACCGAGAGAGGCACACCAATCTGGGAATTATAACTCCTGGGTGAACGGACAATATTGTAATCTTTCTCCAGTATCTGGTAAAGCCATTCTTTTACAATAGTTTTCCCATTGCTACCGGTAATTCCAATGACAGGTATATTGAATCTCTTTCTGTGATAAGCTGCGATCTTCTGCAGTGCCGACAAACTGTTTTTCACTTTCAGGAAATTGGCATCTCCAAAATCCGCCCATTCCGGGAAAGTCTTAGATACTACAAAATTACGTACACCCTTTTCATACAGTTCACCTATAAAAATATGTGCATCATTATTTTTTGTTTCCAACGCAAAAAAAAGGGTCTCAGCCGGCAATGCCAATTTACGGCTGTCGGTAAGCAAAATCGATATTTTATCCGATCCCTCCTTATTGACCGGTACACCTAATATAGTCCCTATCTCTTGAATACTGTACTGCATAATTAATTACCAATTACCAATTTATCACCTTCCCACCTTCTTCACTTGGGCAGATCAATATCATCGCACGAAATCTCAGGATATCTCCGGCTAAAAGTCTCCAATTTCCTCAACGTATCCTTCACAAATGCCTCATGCTCTTTCGTTCCCGGATAAAGCGGTCGATGCTCCATTGCCCTCCTGATCTGCTCCCATTCTTTATTTATCCCGATTGTCTCACTCGAAAAGAATGTATTGCTGAAAAGCTGCCAGATATAATCAATGGCAAAGGACGAAGGATGTATCATATCTTCATCATAAAACCTGTAATCACGTAACTCATCTATCATTACTTCATAAGCAGGAAAATAACGCACGTTCTCCGGAAAAAGTTGTACTAAATTATCTATCGCCAGATGAAGTATCGATTTGCTAATCTGATTTTCATGCGCACCCTCTTTCCAGTGACGGACAGGACTCACAGTAAATAATAGTTTGATGTCCGGATGCATGGCTGTAAGCATTGAAATCAGCTTTTCCCACTCCTCCGTAATTTCTTCTACCGATAAACGGAACCTGTGGAACAGGCGGGCGGGTAATTTATGGCAGTTACCTGCAATTTCCCCGCTTTCCTTCCACTGATACACATAGGCCGAGCCAAAAGTAATCAGGAAAAGATTGGCCCGTTTGATCTGCAAAACAGCACTTTCAAACCGTTTCGAAATATTCCGCAGACAGGCCTCTTTGTCGGGGGCCGAAAATTGTCCATGATGCATCAAACTATGATATAACCCATTGTTGAATATAAGGTCAGCTTCCAAAAAAGGTTTTGCCGACAATAACCTTTGCATGGCTGTAGAAATGGAAAAAGGATTGTATAAAATACCAAAAGGATTTACATCCACCCGAAATTTAGATTGCTGAAGCTTCCTGCCTATATTTTCAGAAAAGCAGGAACCGAAAAGCATCATCCGGGAAGAGTGATTAATCTGTATATCCGAGACGGGAATATTTATGATTGTCCTAAAATCCATATATAAATCATTTTCATTACAAAAATAACAATAATGGAGCCATTTTACCCATTCAACAAGTGTATATTTTGTGAAACCGCACTATGATGATGTGATTATAGGAAGTTTGGAATTTTAAATCTGGGATCTATATAAAAAAGGAAAGGTTGTCTCACGACAACCAATCTTCATTGTTAACCTTAAATCTAATACCATGAAAAACACGTTGCAAATATAAGCGTTTTTGTGTTATAAAACATACTTTCTGAGCATAAAAATCCAACATTTCATATAATTTAACTAAGAAAGGATCGAACACCGAAGTTTTAAACAGATTTAAACGGAATATCTATCTATTTTTTATCTTCATCCCTCCTGTTCTTTATCCTTTATTTCACTTTTAATTTTTCATTCTTCGTTTAGTTTTTCATTCCACCTGGAGCACCAACCCTTTCAGATACTCTCCTTCCGGATGATAAATATTGATAGGATGATCGGCAGGCTGTGTAAGTTGATGCAAAATACGCACTTTCCTGCCCGATATGGCTGCAGCACTGAAAACCGCCAACCTGAACTGTTCGGCGGAGATTACCTGTGAACAAGAAAAAGTGAAAAGGAAACCACCTGGTGCAATTTTCTGCAATGCTTGCAGGTTCAACTTCTTATAACCCTGCAATGCGTTATTAATAGCCCCACGATGTTTCGCAAAGGCCGGAGGATCTAAAATAATAAGATCCTTTTCTCCACCGGAGAGTTGTCTCAGAAACTTAAATGCATCTTCAGGATAGGAACTGTGCCGCGGATCTTCCCCAAAATTGAGGGCTACATTCTGGTTGGTAATCGAAACCGCTTTCGCGGAACTGTCGACCGACATCACCGAAGCAGCACCTCCCCGCAGGGCATATACTGAAAAACCTCCCGTATAACAGAACATATTCAGCACATGGCGGCCTTTCGCATAATATTCCAATAGTGCGCGGTTTTCCCGTTGATCAACGAAAAAACCGGTCTTTTGCCCTTTCAGCCAATCGATACGGAAACGCAAACCGTTCTCCATGGCAATCTCATCGACATCCTCACCTCCCGACAGATAACTGTTTTCAGGAAAAATACCGGCTTTATAGGGAAGTGTTCCCTCCGATTTATAAAAGATATGTTTCACCATATCGGTGGGGAGTATCTGCTTTAATGCATTCGTCACAAGTTCCAGATCTCTGTGAATTCCCACCGAGTGTGCCTGTATCACCGCAGTATCTCCGTATATATCGACTATTAGACCCGGGAGACAATCACCCTCTCCATGTAGCAATCTGAAGATCGTATTATCAGGCCTGACAAGATTCAATGATGAGCGCATCCTATAGGCATTGGAAAGACTTTTTTTATAGAATGCTGCATCTATAGGCTCATCCACGAAAGACATAATGCGTACCGCAATACTGCCGATCTGGAAATGTCCCACTCCCAAAAAAGTACCATCGGCAGCCAACACCCGTACCGTCTCTCCTTCAACCAGGTCTTCAGGCTTTCGGGCGATGGCACCTGAAAAAACCCACGGGTGAAATCGCTGCAGCGACGCCTCCTTTCCGGAACGCAATACAATCTCTTTGTAAGAACTCATACTATTATTTTACTTTTTTGTTTCGGTGTATGAAACGTTTTAGACTAATAGTCGTTTCATTTCCCTGTTCGGGTTAAATGGTTATAAATGCGAAGGCAAGCCCAGGCATCAATCGCAGCATAGGATTGCTGGGCAGGGGTTAACGTTTCTGCTTCCCAGTTCGAAACACGTTGATTTTTGGATATTTTTTTACTGAAGAGGATAGCATAGATCTTTTGCAGGCTATTGTCCTCTATCCCGTATTGATCCACGAAACCTTGTAAGTCGATAAAATTCTCCGGCTTTCGTACGGAACGTTTCCTGATTGCAGCAAAATCGTCACGTAACGAAAGACCTATCTTTTTGATTCCCGGATCACTCATGATCGCCTCCAGTTCGTCGGGATAACCGATCTTATTCAAACGGAACAGGAAACACACCTCTTCCGTGGAGAGTTGCATTAGCGCTACTTTATTCACTTGTCCCCGTTTGAATGCAGGTTTGGTCTCCGTATCGAAACCGAGCGCACTCTGTGAAGAAAGAAAATTACATGCGTCCTGTACTTCCTCAACATGGTCAACAACCACTACATCTCCCCTAAAGGTCTCTAAAGGCAACTCCGCCACCTGCTCTTTTGAAATCGTCAACCCCACAATTCGTCCTCCGATAAATCCGCCTCATCATTCTCATTTTCCAGAGACAGACATTTCAACGTGTGCAGCGGACGCAGCACGTTCACCAATTTTTGCCCCCAATAGAGACGGAAATTCTCACTACATTGATATAGCGCATCATTCATCTGTCCAGTCAGACCAAACTGGTACACAGACACAAAATTCCTGATATCCTGATAAATATCTGCAATATTTTCCGAAATGAATGTAGATACGGGCGTATCACTATACTTCATATCCTCTACAAACACATCGAGATAAACATCTTCCTCCCCCATCACTTCCGACACCATGTTCGCTACGCGGGAATAATCTTCTTCACGTACAAAAGTGGCAGGAACTTCTTCCTCCGTAGATACTGTCCCGGGTAACAAAAGTGCTTTCACATACAAAAGGGGAAGCATTTTCAATAGCCTGTCCACCCACTCTTCGCGCGGGAGAGGCTCATTCTTTTCTAAAAAGACACATACCTCTACAGCAATCGTGACAAAATCGATCACACTTTTGTCGTATACGATCTTATCAATATCTGCTCTCTCCATACTTTCAATCCGTTTAGCAGCATACATCTTCTAATTCGTTCAGGATGTACACTTTTTTTTCAGGAGACAAAATTACACATTATTTTTGTAGAATATAGGATGCGGTTCGGCAATCTTCGTATGCAAGCATCCAAGATTGCCCTCACCTTTCACTATATTTCGATAATATTACACACGGTGATATCAAACAGAAGCCGGAATAACACAAAAAAAGTGGCAAAGATTTTGTGAATCCGTTTGAAAATAATATCTTTGCACTCGTAAAGGAGGAGGGAAGCAGGACACACCGCTTCCTTTTTTGTTCATAAAAATTAGAGTCAAGAGCCAAAAATCAAGATGTAAGACATATTAATCACATCCTTGCCTGTAAACTCGTGCTCATAGTACTCCCTTGCGGATAAATAATATGATCGAAAAGAAACTGATTGTCGATTTCACGGAACAATATCTGGACGGTTCGCCAAACTACTTGACGGATGTTTCGGTTAGTGCTGATAATACGATTACCGTGGAAATAGATAACGATCATGGGGTGGATATTGACGATTGTGTAACACTGAGCCGTTATCTGGAGTCGAAGCTCGACCGTGACACGGAAGATTTCGAGTTGACAGTTACATCTGCCGGGCTCTCTTCTCCCCTTAAAATATTGCGCCAATACAAAAAATATGAAGGCAAGGAAGTAGAAGTACTCTGCAGGAACGGCCAGAAAATTACAGGAACGTTGAAATCGTCTGACGATAACGGTTTTACCGTCTCTATTACAAAGAAAGTAAAGCCCGAAGGTGCCAAACGTAAAATTGAAGTGGAAGAAGATATCCGCTTTGCGTTTGATGAAGTAAAACATACAAAATATCTTATACGATTTAAATAATATATGGGTAAGAAGAAAGAAACCATCAGTCTCATCGATACATTTTCCGAATTCAACGAGCTGAAGAATATCGATAAAGCCACACTCATCAGCGTGCTTGAAGAATCGTTCCGCAATGTTATTTCCAAAAACAACGGTACGGATGAAAACTATGATATCATCATTAACCCAGACAAAGGCGACTTGGAAATATGGCGTAACAGGGTGGTTGTGGAAGACGATGAACTGGAGGATCCCAATTTAGAAATTAGCCTGTCGGAAGCCCGGAAGATCGACGAAGATTTTGAGGTGGGAGAAGAGGTTACTGACGAGGTATCACTCGATCATTTCGGCCGCCGCACCATCCTGAATCTCAGGCAGACGCTGGCATCCAAGATATTGGAACTGGAAAAGGACAACCTCTACAATAAGTATAAGGAAAAAGTAGGAGAAATTGTCTCGGGAGAGGTCTATCAGGTATGGAAAAAGGAATTGTTATTGCTCGACGATGAGCATAATGAATTAATCCTACCCAAGACGGAACAGATACCCAGCGATTTTTTCCGTAAAGGAGAACACGCCCGCGCCGTAGTAGCAAGGGTTGAGAACAAGAATAACAATCCCCGGATCATCCTTTCACGCACATCCCCCGTATTCCTTGAAAGATTGTTTGAACAGGAGATTCCGGAGATTGCGGACGGACTGATCACTATCAAAGGGATTGCCCGTATCCCGGGTGAACGTGCCAAAGTAGCTGTAGAGGCTTATGATGACCGCATCGACCCGGTAGGAGCCTGTGTGGGAATGAAAGGATTCCGCATTCACGGCATAGTGCGTGAATTACGAAATGAAAATATCGACGTCATCAATTATACCAACAACACCACCCTCTACATTCAACGGGCGTTGAGTCCCGCAAGGATCAACTCCATCACTGTAAGGGAGGAGGAGCGTCGTGCAGAAGTATTTCTCAATCCCGAGGAAGTTTCCCTCGCCATTGGGAAGGGAGGAGCCAATATCAAACTGGCGTCCATGCTCACCGGTTACAACATAGAGGTGTTCCGCGACATAGATGAGGTAGACGAAGAAGATATCTATCTTGATGAATTCCGTGACGAAATCGATGGTTGGGTCATTGACCAATTGAAAAAAATCGGCTGTTCTACGGCCAAGAACGTACTTGCGATGGGACGTGAAAGGCTAATCAGGGAGGCAGACCTGGAGGATAGTACAGTAGATGAGGTATTGGCCATCTTACGTTACGAATTTGAGGAAGAAGATGACGATACAGAAATAGATACAGACATGGATGTAGACATGGGTATAAATGCAGACGCAGATGTAGACGTAGATACAGACGCAGATGTAGATGTAGATATAGAGATGGGTACTGACGAGGAAAACAACCACTGATCTCAAATCCGGTCCCGGTTAAATAGTACAACATACTGTTCACAACATTAAAAGAGAGTAAAGGTAGGAGAGATATATGCCTGTAAGACTAATAAAAGTATCAAAAAATTTAAATGTAGGAATCAACACCCTTGTTGAATTTCTGCACAAGAAAGGTATTGAAATAGAAGCAAATCCCAACGCAAAAATTGAGGATGAACAGTATGATATACTGATTGCCGAATTCGGGAAAGACAAAAATATACGGAAAGAAGCGACTATCACCCGCGAAAAATTGCATCGTCGTGACGAAAAGCGGGAGACTGTCGCCATAGAAGGATATGAACTTCCGGAACAGCAAATTCCCAGGAAAAAAGTGGAAAAAGAAGCTATCGAGACAGAGATCCCGGACGAATTGAAACCTCATTTCAATGTCGTAGGCAGTATTGATCTGGACAACCTTCATAAAAGGAAAAGCGAACCGAAGAGCCAAGAGCCGGCAAAAGAAGACAAGGAAGAGATTGTTGCTCCCGATACCCCGGAAGTAGAAGTACAGCCCGAACCGGAATTAGAAAAACCGGATTCCGTAAAAGAGGTGACTGCAGAAGAGACTCCTGTTGAACAAGCCCCCTATGAAGAGGTAATTTCGCCTCAGGTTGAAGAAAAACCCGAAGAGGAAACGAAGAAGAGTCCAAAAGAGAAAACAGAGGAACAAGTTGAAGAAAAAAAGGAAGAGATAGTACATCAGGTTGAGGCGGAAAAAACTAAACCGGAAGAAATAAAAAGGGAGGAACCGAAGGAGGAACCGGTAACAGCACCGGAACCAGTATCTGTACCTGAAGCGGCGGATGCAGAACCATACAGGAATGAATCTGAAGCGGAAACGGAAGAAAAAACCGATGAAGCTAAGTCCGACTCAGTATTCCGGTTACACAACAACAAGCTGGAATCCAATATTGTGGTAAAAGGGTCTATAGATCTGGATTCTATCAATGATCGTACCCGCCCCCCCAGAAAGTCGAGGGCACAGCGCAAGAAAGAACGCCTTGAACGTGAACAGAAAGCGCTTGACAACAAAAAGCTGAAAGAAGAAAAAGTAAAACAACTGAAGAAAGAGGCTATTGATGAAAAGAAAAAACAGCCTGACACTTCAGAGGGAGATACCGACAGCGGGAAAAAGAAAAGAAAACGGATACGTTCCGGACAGGTGAATATTGATAAACCGGTTACCTACAATCAGGGGTCCAAGAGCAATAACAAAAAATTGTCGCTCAGAAAACCACTTAAGGCTGAAGTCAGTGAAGAAGATGTACAAAAACAGATAAAAGAGACACTTGCACGCCTCACAGAAAAGAGAGGTAAAAAAGCCGGAGCGAAGTATCGTCGTGAAAAGCGTGAAGCCAGCGCCCAAAAGCAGCAAGAGGAACTCAAACAGCAGGAAAAGGCAAGCCGCATATTGCAGTTGACCGAGTTTGTTACGGCAAACGACCTGGCCAATATGATGAACGTTCCTGTAACCAATGTTATTTCCACTTGTATGAGTCTGGGTGTAATGGTGGCGATCAATCAGCGCCTCGATGCCGAGACCATCAATATTGTGGCGGAAGAATACGGTTTCAAGACCCAGTATGTGAGTGCCGACGTAATTGAAGCAATTGCTGATCAGGAAGATGCACCCGAAGACCTGATTCCGCGCCCACCTATTGTCACGGTGATGGGGCACGTAGACCACGGGAAAACTTCACTGCTCGACAGGATCCGCAGCACCAATGTGATTGCGGGTGAAGCCGGCGGTATCACGCAACATATCGGGGCATATAACGTACAGTTGTCCGACGGACGCAAGATCACCTTCCTTGATACACCGGGGCACGAAGCCTTTACCGCCATGCGTGCACGTGGTGCTAAGGTGACTGACGTGGCAATTATCATCGTAGCGGCCGACGACAATGTGATGCCGCAGACAGTAGAAGCAATCAACCATGCAGGCGCAGCCGGCGTACCGATTGTATTCGCCATTAACAAGATCGATAAACCGGGGGCAAATCCTGAAAAGATAAAAGAGAAACTGGCCGAAATGAACTATCTTGTGGAAGATTGGGGAGGAAAATACCAATCGCAGGATATATCGGCAAAAAGCGGTATTGGTGTCCATGAACTACTGGAAAAAGTATTGCTTGAGGCAGACCTGTTGGAGCTGAAAGCCAACCCGGATCGGAGAGCTACCGGATCCATCATTGAATCGTCACTCGATAAGGGAAGAGGTTATATGGCCACCGTATTGGTAGAAAACGGGACGCTCAGACAGGGTGATATCGTATTGGCAGGTTCTTATTTCGGCCGTGTGAAAGCTATGTTCAACGAGCGTAATCAACGTATTGAAGAGGCTGGCCCATCAGAACCGGCATTGATACTCGGTCTGAATGGAGCGCCTCAAGCCGGTGACACATTCAATGTAATGGAGACCGAACAGGAGGCTCGCTCAATTGCCAACCGTCGTGAACAATTGCAACGTGAACAGTCATTGCGTACGCAGAAAATGCTTACTCTCGACGATATCGGGCGCCGCATCGCTATCGGCAGCTTCCAACAATTGAACATCATCGTGAAGGGGGACGTGGACGGATCAGTAGAAGCACTCTCCGACTCATTGATACGTCTCTCTACAGAAGAGATCCAAGTGAATGTGATCCACAAGGCAGCAGGGCAAATTTCAGAATCGGATGTGAGCCTGGCTGCGGTCTCCGATGCTATTATTATTGGATTCCAGGTACGTCCTTCACTCGGTGCTCGTAAGGAAGCAGAAAAGGAAGGTGTGGATATCCGTCTCTACTCTATTATCTACGACGCCATAGAAGAGGTGAAAGCGGCTATGGAAGGCATGCTTTCTCCCGACATCAAGGAGGAGATCACCGGTAACGTTGAAGTACTGGAGGTATTCAAAATATCGAAAGTGGGTACTGTAGCCGGATGTATGGTACGTGACGGAAAAATAAAACGTTCAAGCCGTATCCGTCTTATCCGCGATGGTATTGTGATCTTCACAGGAGAACTGGAATCGTTGAAACGATTCAAAGAGGATGTAAAAGAAGTTACTTCAGGCTATGAGTGTGGAGTCACCATACGCAATTTCAATGATATCAAAGTGGGTGATGTCGTTGAAGCATATGAAGAGACTGAAGTAAAAAAGAGATTATAAAAAATCCCCAATCATGAATTACCTGTCAAACACGAAGGGAATTCAGGGGCTTTATTTATGGTAACCAGTTGACATTGTAATTTTAATTCCTACCCTGAGAGCGGCCGCATCTGCTCTTTACAAGCAGATGCGGCCACAACACACAGGAGATGGAAAAGAAATTACAATTGCAACCATGGTTTATTAATTGAATATTCACTTTAAAAATAGTTGACAATGACAAAAAAAGTTTTTTTCACGCTTACCCTGCTTATTTCATTGGTCGGTGGAACTGCTTTTTCACAGGTGTTGCCACAAGTATCCGTTGCGTATGTAAATACCACTGAACTATTGGATCAAATGCCTGAAAAAGCACGGGCCACGCAGCAACTGCTTACATTAAGTGAGAACTACGAAAAAGAGCTGGAACTGATGCAGAACGAGTACAACAAAAAGTATTCCGACTACATCACTTATCAAGCCTCTCTTTCAGAAAATATCAAGCTGCGGAGGATGCAGGAACTAACCGAATTGGAAGGCAGAATAAACCAATTCATGGAACTGGCCCAGAAAGACATTGAAAATCAGGAAAAAGAATTACTGGAACCCCTGAAACAAAAAATAAACAATGCCATTCATGCTGTCGGGATCGAACAGGGATATACTGTGATTTACGATTTGGCCAATCCCGGGATCGCTTTTGTATCGCCTGACGCGGTAAATGCCAATCCTTACGTAAAATCAAAATTAGGCATCCGTTAAGCGAAATCCTCAACAGACGTGGAGGAACAGACTAACTATAAAAGCCGGGAAACAAATCCCATCGGTATCTTCGACTCCGGATACGGCGGACTTACGGTACTTTCCGAAATAAAGACGCTGATGCCGGAATATGATTATATTTACCTGGGCGATAATGCTCGCGCTCCCTATGGCAGCCGCTCATTTGAGCGGGTATACCAGTTTACACTCGAAGCAGTGAAATGGTTCTTCAGGCAAGGGTGCCATCTGGTAATCCTCGCATGTAATACGGCATCAGCAAAAGCATTAAGAACCATCCAGCAGGTCGACCTTCCGCAACTAGACCCTTCGAGAAGGGTGCTGGGTGTGATTCGTCCTACTGCTGAGTCGGTGTCAACTCTTTCGGAAAGTGGTCATATAGGTATTTTGGGGACAGAAGGGACTATTCGCTCGGGATCATATGAATTGGAAATCAAAAAACTTTATCCTGATGTAACCGTAACCGGTGAATCATGCCCCATGTGGGTTCCCCTTGTAGAAAACAGGGAGTACGACAAACCGGGAGCCGATTATTTTGTACAACAACATTTGGAAAGGATTTTTGAAAAAGATCCTCTTATCGATACGATCATTCTGGCATGCACGCATTATCCGCTCCTCATGAATAAGATCATCCGATACCTACCGAAAGATGCGAAAGTAATCTCCCAGGGAAAATATGTGGCCGAAAGCCTCAGGGATTATCTACAAAGGCATCCGGAAATAGACAGGAAATGCACGAAACAGGGAAATATATATTATTTTACAACCGATTCGCCGGAAAAATTCGAACAGCAGGCATCTATCTTCCTGAATGAACAGATCGATGCCCGGCACACCGATATCGAACAAAAGTTATGAACTGGTTTGATCTGACCGTAGGCATATTGCTGCTTATCGCCTTTATCAACGGATACCGTAAAGGGCTGATCATGCAACTTGTAGGACTGGCAACTATCATATTGGCAGCGGTCTTCGGAGGAAGGTTTGCCAAAACCATCCTACCCGAATTAAACAGGTTCATCGACCTCTCGCCGGAAGTGGCGAGGGTATTGTCCTTTATCCTTGCTTTCGTCGCCATCGCAGTGGTTCTCTCCTTGATTGGCCGCATACTGCAACGGTTTATCGAAGTGGTTTTCCTCAGTTTCATCAACAGACTGCTTGGTGCCGTGATTGCAATCGGTACCATGATGGTTTTTCTGAGTATCCTCCTCAATCTGGTACTAATGCTGGATGGAAATGAACAGGTAATTAATAAAAAAACAAAAGATGATTCATTCTTTTTTGAGCGGGTGGAAGCGGTGATTCCTGCTATCGTCCCCTATCTTGATCCTCAACTCTGGGATGAATATGTACCCGAAAGATACCGTGAAGAAATAGAAAAAAAGAGCGAACCCATCATCGACTCCACCTACCAGCAACAATATTTCAATATGTAGGACAATGGAAAATTGAAAATTGACAGTTGACAATGGAAAATGGAAAATGATGTTTGAAGATTGAACAAGTTTTAGGACTGAGACTTCTTAACTTCAGACTTCTAAGTTCTAAGTTCCAAGTTCCAAGTTCTAATTATTCACTTTTAGTTAATAATATGAGGTTACTACGCATACATAAAGAAGGCAAATCGGCAGTGATAAAGATCGGTATTGTACTTATAATTATCAATGGAGTTTTTTTATACATACTGCCAAACACTATCTTTACTGCTATCCTGTTGGGATTGTCACTTCTGCTATATGCCATGGCCCTCAACTTCTACAGACATCCCAACCGCACTTATAAAGGTGATCTGCACGGTCTGGTCAACGCACCTACGGACGGAAAGGTCGTGGTCATCGAGAAAGTATTCGAAAAAGAGTTTTTTAATGATGAACGTATTCAGGTCTCCATTTTTATGTCGTTCTTCAATGCTCACTCAAACTGGATACCGGTCACAGGCAAGATCATCCATTTCTCCCATGTCGATGGGAATTTTCATGCAGCATACCTGCCTAAATCAAGCCATGAAAACGAGCATACCAATATTCTGATCGAAACACCCGATCATGGGGTAATACTTACCAAACAGATCGCCGGGGCAGTGGCACGAAGAGTCGTCACCTATGTGAAAGAAGGAGACGAAGTACATATAGGATCTCCACTCGGGTTTATCAAACTAGGCTCACGTATGGATATTTTCCTGCCACCCGACAGTGAAATATTGGTCGAACTGGGAGAAGAAGTACATGCCAATGTCACCTTTTTGGCAAGGCTATCCCAAAAAGAAAGATAACGGACTATGCGGAAACAAATACCCAATATACTCACTCTGTCAAATCTCTTCTCGGGATGCATAGCCGTTGTCATGGCTTTTCAGGCCAACTTCAAGGCGGTGGTGATATGGGTGGCAGTTGCCGCCCTGTTCGATTTTTTGGATGGGATGGCGGCACGATTGTTAAAGGCTTATTCTCCTCTGGGAAAAGAACTGGACTCCCTGGCAGACGTGATCAGCTTCGGTGTGGCTCCTGCAGCGGCAGTTTTTATACTACTCAGGGATTACTTCTTACTACCAGGTTATCTGGAACCTCTACACGTCTGGATCCCATACCTGGCATTTCTCATACCCGTTTTTTCTGCCTACCGGCTGGCTAAATTCAATATTGACGACCGGCAGGCAACATCATTCCGGGGACTGCCGGCCCCCGCCAACGGCCTGTTCTGGGTAAGCTATAGCTACGGGATCGAAAAGGTAACATCGTTATCATCACCACTCGCCATGTATGATGAGTATTTTTCTTATCTCACCCTCATCCTCATCGTCCTCATGTCGTTATTGATGGTCTCCGAAATACCGATGTTCTCATTGAAGACCAAGAATTTATCGTTCAAAGGGAATGAGAGGCAGATTATCCTGGTCATCCTGACGATCCTGCTCGTGGCACTGCTGGGCATCAGCGGCGTGGCCTGGGGGATCGTGGCCTATATCATCCTTTCCGTTTTAGGCCGCGGCGGTAATACGAAACAAACAACCTCCTTACGGTAAATGGATAACGGTAGTGCCTGATTCCGTAAAGCCATAAATGGAGACGGTCTTGGAATTGTTGAACCGTTAAATAATACAAACAGATTCATTGGCATTGCGTGAATCATCGTATCTTTATTCCTGAATCAATTTATCACACTATATATGGGATTCCTAATTAAATTTCTTCTGGGCTTTATGGTTGTCTATTTTTTGCTGAAGACAGCCGCAGCCTTTCTCATGGGAAAGCGTGGCAGACAGACTTCAAACTTCCGGCAGCAACGGCCTCAGCAGGCCAGACAACCTGAGAACCAACAAGATCGGATCATTGAGTATCAGAAAAAGAAATTCGAATCAAGCGAAATCGAAGATGCGGATTTTGTAGAAGTGAAAGATAGCAGACACTAACAAAGAGATAAGAAAGCCCTTAATTATCAATTTTCAAAAGGAATGTATTTGACTGAATAGAAAGCGGCTCAAGGATTTTAGGACTTAGAATAAAGACAAATGATATCTTACAGATGGAAAAACACTTAAAATGTTTATCTTTGTAAATGATCTGATAATTCTAAACGTACATGTCGCTAAAGGAATTTCAATACGAAAAACAATCTTATCAGGAAGACTGTATCTATAATGTGATCCACATCTTTGAAGGAATACATTTGAATCAAGGCTTCAATGATGTGATCGAATCTCATTTGGCCGGGAATAACTACCCCAAACAAACGTCCCCTAACAAGAACATTGACATATTAATGGAAACAGGGACGGGGAAAACCTTTACCTACATCAAGACAATATTTGAATTAAACCGGAATTTCGGCTACAAGAAGTTTATAGTACTTGTGCCAAGCGTCCCTATCCGTGAAGGTACCCGGACTAATTTCCAAGATACGAAAAACTATTTCAAGGCATATTATGCCAATAACAAGGACAAAGAGATAGAAGCCTATTTTTATGAATCGGGTAAGATTTCAGAAGTAGTCGGCTTTATCAACAACAGCAATCTTTCCTGCCTTGTGATGACGCCCGCCTCGTTTGATAAGGATAAAAATATTCTAAACCGTCCGTTGGAAAGAGACTTATATCGGGAAAACGTATATTCATTTCTGGATGTTTTAAAGCAAATCAATCCTATTGTAATCATCGACGAGCCCCATAAATTTGAAGGAGAAGCATTTAAGAAATATTTTTCAGGATTCAACAATTATTATCTGCGTTATGGCGCTACTTTTCCGGTATCCAATGCCAAGAAGTCAGATTCTACCCCACTGTCCAATATCGCTTACATTCTCGATAGCATTTCAGCCTTCCGGCAAAATCTCGTGAAACGGATTACCGTCCATACACAAGACATTGTTTCTGCCAATCAAGTCATTCTGGGAATTTCCGGGAAAACAGTCACAGTCAATAATTTTCAAAATGGGGAATTTATAGGAAAGTCCGTTCTGAAGGTAGGCAATACATTCAATGGAAAGTTGATAAGCAAGATCAACAAAAATAACATTGTGCTTTCCGACGGAGAAATTATCACTCCCGACTATAGCCTCTCCGATGAGGCGATTCGCATTATGATCGCCGACACGATTAAAATCCATCTCGAAAAAGAATTTTCACTTTTTTGTAAAGGAATAAAGGCGCTGTCGTTATTTTTCATTGAAGGCATTCCACAGTTCCGCGACGCGCAAAATCCTGTTGTCAAACGTATTTTTGAAGAAGAATACCTGAAACAGCGGGGTAACCTCATAGCGGAATTAAGGACAGCAAGCAACGAGGATATCCAGCGATACCTGAAATATCTTGAAAGGGATTTTGACACAGACGGAAATTTGCAAGTTCACAAAGGCTATTTCTCGGGTGATAAAGGTAACGCCGACGAAAAAATAAAACAAGGCGTTGATGAAATCCTAAGCGACAAGAAGAAACTGCTTTCTTTTGAAAGCCCTACCCGTTTTATCTTCTCCATCTGGGCATTGCAGGAAGGGTGGGATAATCCCAACGTGTTTACCATTTGCAAGTTATCGGACAACGGTTCTGAAAATTCCAAATTACAACAAATTGGCAGGGGATTACGTATCTGTGTCAATCAAAACCTGCAACGCCAGAATATCAGCCTGTTCAACGACAATCAGGAAGATTTCTGGGCTATCAACAACCTCGATGTGGTGGTTCCCAACCAGGAAGTCGGTTTTGTCGAGTCCATCCAAAACGAGATCCTTAGGAATTCGTTCCTGCTCAACGAGACTTTCACACGCCCGGATTTAGTAAGGGCTTTGAAAGAAAAGAACAAATTCGACGACAAGATAATCCGTCGCATTATCGGTTTTTTGGAAGACGCGACGCTCATCCATTTTGAAAAAACAGACGAAGACAACAACGATGTTTATTCAAAATCGGATCGTTATCCGCAAATTCTAAAAACGTATAAAGACAATCCTGCAACTATCCCTGCTCCCCTATCCATAGGACATATCAACGCCATTGAGAACCTGTTCACAAATGATATTAAGGATTTTGTAAAAGATGCAAAGAAAGGCCAACAGAAAAAGAAACTCCGGATCAAAGACAATCACTTCGAGGATTTCAGGATCCTTTGGCAAAAGATCAACCAAAATTCACTCTACATAATTGATAACCTGACAGAAGAGAACCTGCAGGATTTGACAAACCGGATTGCATCCGAAATCAATGCGTTGAATATACACAAAATATTCCTGCAACACAAAAAAACGATCATCCATACCGGAACCGATATTTCGTTGCAATCTTCCTCCGAAACAGCCACCCCTTATGAAAGCAAGGTGGATTATCTGAGGCTGGCACATGATTTGGCCAGCCAGACCAAAACACCCGTAGCGTTTATCGTGAAAATTATCAACGCATTGTCGGCTGAATTCAAGGAAAACATGCTGAAGAATGATTTGTCACAGGCGCAAAAGGAAATGGCGGGGATTATACGGAAACACCTGATTGGCGACATCAAGGCGCATATCAATTATTGCGGGATCGACGGGAAAATACGCGGTCACGCGGAGATAAAACAGGAACTTTCGGCGGGTTCGCTGGGTAAATTCCAGGAGTCGGCTCCCGATTATTTTTCACTGAAAGAAAAATGGGTTTTTGAAGACGTGATAGAGTATGACAGTGATTTCGAGAAGAATATCATTTTGCAGGATACCGATGACATACATATACAAATCTTTGCCAAAATGCCAAAGCTCGAAATTCAAACGCCGCTCGGCAGGTATAATCCCGATTTCTGCTATGCCATTGAAGGGAAGAGCGGAAAAAAAGTATTTCTGGTAGTAGAAAGCAAAGGATATGATACCGCCACGAAAATCCCCGAAGACGAAAGGGGGAAAATAGCTTTTGCCCGGAAATTCTTCGGGAAAGTGAACGAGAAATACCAAAGCGAGGGTATAAAAATCATGTACGAAGAACGTATAAACAGAACGACATTATCAACACTTATCCAAGAGGCAATTAAATAATATGAGCAAGCACGACTTTATCAACGCAGGTTTCAACGTTATCGACGGGAGCAGTAACGAAAACCCGTTGTTGGATTTTATCAGGGAGAACTATCCACAAATTATCCACGATAACGAAATACGGTTGGACGAACTGAAATCGGCCCTTGGCATGCCTGTTGACGAAAAAGTGAACGGGTACGGTCTGAATTTTATCGGAAGGAATGTAGCCAAAGGCAAATACCGCAAGGAAACCGACAAGGTAGTAAAGATCAACACGCAGTTTTCGCGCGATTTCGATAAAACACAAAACCTCGTGCTGAAGGGGAATAACCTCGATTGCCTCAAAATTCTGAAATCCTATTACAGTGGACAGATAAAATGTATCTATATCGACCCACCCTATAATACGGATAAAGACGAATTCGTTTACCCCGATAAATTCGACAAAGAAGAAGCAGAAGTGCTGGGACTTGCGGGATTGACCGAAAGCGACATGGACAGGTTGGAATTCAGCTTCAAAACAAAAAAATCGCACAACGGCTGGCTTACTTTCATGTATCCACGCTTAATGCTTGCCCGTGACTTGTTGTCCAACGACGGGATCATCTTTGTTTCCATTGACGATAATGAGCAAGCAAATTTGAAATTGTTGATGGACGATGTGTTTGGGGAGGAAAATTTTGTCGCAAATGTTATATGGCAAAGAAACTACGCTCCAATCAGTATGAAAAAATATTTTTCTGAAAGTCACGAGTATTTATTTGTTTATACAAAACAGAAAGAAAACTACAACCTGAATTTATTGCCGAGAACTGATAAGCAAAATAAAGACTACAAAAATCCAGATAATGATCCTCGTGGTGTTTGGAAAGGCGGAAATTTGACAGTTGGCCCTGTTGTTGAGAAACAGGTATATGAAATTATTGGACCTACTGGAAAATCTTTCTTCCCTCCAAAAGGATATTGTTGGCGATTCACAAAAGAAAGATTTGAAGAACTAAGAAATGATAATAGAATATGGTTTGGACCTGATGGGAATAATTCCCCTTTGCCAAAGTTATTTTTATCGGAAGTTCAAGACGGCGTCACACCTATGACTTTATGGACTTTTCAAGAAGTTGGTCATAATCAGGAATCGACAAGAGAATTAAGAAATATTTTTGATGAGGCTGTATTTACAAACCCTAAACCTTTAAGATATATTGAACGAATATTAAGGTTAGGTACTAATAAAGAGGATACTATCCTCGACTTTTTCGCAGGTTCAGGCACAACAGGGCACGCTGTAATGCAACTCAATGCCGAAGACGGAGGTAACCGTAAGTTTATCCTATGTCAAATTGACGAGCCGATAAAAGAAAAAAAAAATCAACCCGCTTATAAATTTTGTATGGAAAACGGATTACCCCCTGTTATCTCTTCCATCACTTGTGAGCGGATAAAACGGGCAGGCGACAAAATTAAAAAAGAGGTGGAAGAAAAAAATGCAGAAGCAGGTATGTTTGTAGAAAACAAACAGCAAATTCCCGATACCGGCTTCAAGGTTTTTGATCTGGTAGATTCCCCCAAACTGACAATGGAAGATAACGGGCAGGTCATTTTATTCGACAATACGGACCTAACACCGTTAGACAGAATTTACAACCTGATTTTTAAAATCGGCGTTGACGATCCAACAACCGCTCCATCCGAAATTGTAAAAGACTGCATGTACAACCATGGGAGCAATTATTATATCACCCATTCCATTGAATTGGACAAGCCAGAAAACCGCATTCTATTTAAAGAAGCCCTCCAAAACGGCAGGGTTTATATCGACGGATGGACAGCCACCCTCAACACGACCTTGCAGGAGACAAAAGACAAAGAGGACAAAGAAAAGATTAGTATCGTGTTTTGAGAAATAAGATCGCGTCAAAAAAAATACTATTTTTGTAAAAGTATAATGGATGCAAAAGGGTACATAAACAATATACGGAAACTTGATTTTCAGATAGAAAACCAACACAATTCCTCTGTCTTTATTGTTGACAACCTCGAAACCTATATCAAACAAGAAGAAATTTCACCTTATATTATTATTGCCCTAGATAAAGCAAAATCATTTGAGGCAGATGCTGTTTATTTTCGCCTCTTCGATGACAACCGCCCACCGTTAGCGCAAATCTATTTATATGATAACATATTGAATCCAAAATCTGAAAGTCATTATGCCGAAATCCATCGCGCGATATGGAGTGGTTGTGAGATACCCATGTATATGGTTGTTGACAAAACACAAATTAAGGTATTTGACAGCAGAAGACCTGTTGATATAAAGCATGATAAGCCGCACATAAGACCAATAGACCTGATTGACTTGACCACCCAAAATGATATACTAAAAAAATATCGGGCACAGATGTTCAATAATGGCCTTTTCTGGGAAACAAAAGCAACAGACGGTCATTTTCTAAATAAAACTGCGGCTGCAGAGCGATTAATCAAAAGTCTAAGATTCGTTAGACGAAAGTTTAACCAAGAGATTGGGCATCCGGAATTTTCCGATAGTCTTCTAATCATGTGCATCCTGATCAAATATCTAGAAGAAAACGGTGTAGAAGACACTGAAGCGAATCTCAACTTGGCACACGAATTCTTTTATAAAAATACAGGTTACAAGACGCTGACAGAAATACTCTATAATAACAAATTAGTCGAACTCCTTTCCGCTCTGTCCGATCATTTTAACGGGGGAATCTTTAATTTCAAAAGCAAAGATGAAAATGAAAATTGGATAGAGAAATTGAAATCTTTAGATTTAAAAGATTTATCCGTTTTTTTCGACGCAGGTTCAACCGAAAACCTTTTCGGTTGGCGTGACTATTCGTTTGAACATATACCTGTTGAACTAATTAGCAATCTATACGAGGAATTTCTTCCCAAAGAAAAAAAAGCGAAAGGGGATGTGTCAAATACGCCCCAGAATGGCGCGGTCTATACGCCTTCTTTTTTAGTAAATTTGCTCATTGACGAATGTTTACCATTACATTTCAACAATTTAAACGAAAATGTCAAATTAATTGATCCGGCTTGCGGTTCAGGGATTTTTCTTGTGTCAGCTTTTAAACGGCTCACGCAGCGCTGGAGAATGAAGAACAGGTATAACGGTAAGCTGGCTGATACGACTCCGGAAGTATTGAAAAACATTCTTAGCAAAAATATTTTCGGAGTGGATATCCATTATAACTCCGTCCATTTGACAGTGTTCAGTTTACAGCTAGCTTTGTGTTCCATGCTGACCCCTCGCCAGGTATGGACAGGATTAGGGCAATTTCTCGATTTAGAAGCCGAAGGGAACGTAATCGAAAAAGACTTCTTTAATTATTTAGCGGAGAATAAATTTCAGAATGATTTTGACCTGGTTGTGGGCAATCCGCCATTCAAGGAATTGCATCGTGATGACTTTCTTGAGTATAAAAACAGTTTGACTGAAATGGCCGGAAAAGAAGGAATTAATCTGGATATACCTTCTTATCAAGAGGCACTATTGTTCTTATCAACCTCTTTCATGCTTTTGAAAAAACAAACCGGTAAATTGTGTTTAATATTAAAGTCCGGTCCATTCCTTTACAGCGGCGACGAAAATAAAAAGCAAAACGCAAATTTACTTTTCCGGTCAAATTTATTGAAACAGCACAGCGTCACTCAAATTATTGACTTCACACTTTTAAAAAAGCTCTTTAAAGCGAATGTGGAAACCGCGGCTGTTTTTATTGATAATAAATCGTCGATTGAGGATAATACTATAACCCATATTGTTATTCGTGATTCAAAAACGATTTCTGAAAAATCCTTCTTTGAAATCAGCCACTATGATTTTCACGAAGTTCCTTTATCTATCGCTATTTCTGATCCGCATGTGTGGAAATGTAATTTATTGGGAGGGGCACAAGTATATCACTTGGTTTCCAAATTAAAAACACAAAAAAAACTCAAGGAATTCTTATCTGATAAGAAAAGAGAAGGTTGGGATTATGGCCAGGGTTACAAAGTAGGAAATAGAAAAAAAGAAGATGTCGAAAAAATAATTTCCGGGAAAAACTCTATTATAGATAAAGAATTTAAAGATGACGGCATTAAAGGTGTCTCCCTTCAAGAGGAAACGCATTTTGAATCCATCCCCAAGAATTCTGCTGCCATCTTTAGTCCTCCTCACCTGATGATAAAAAAAACAATAGGAAAAAAGAATATCCCGATAGATTTGAGAGATGATTATTTGACTTTCAGGAATGAGATTTTGGGGATACACTGTCCCGTTGAAAAAAAAGAAGAATTGCTTCGCTTAGCGCAGCAACTAAAAAAAGACAATGATATTCTTCGTTTCTTCATTACAGCTACAAGTGCAAGATCGGGGATAATGTGGTCCATGTATTCTTCTGATTTGAGTGACCTGTTGAATTTGCCTTTGCTTGCGGAAAGCACTTTCGAAATGAATAAAACAGAACAGATAATCGTAGATGATGTCAAACAGTATTATATCGAAGAATTAAGTAAAGGTAGAAATTCCGCAATTCATAAAAAAAACGTTGATGAAGGGCATATAAAATCTTTTGCTATGGTCTATTGTGATTTGATGAATACAATATATGCAAAAGGGGGATACAAATATTATTTTTCAAAATTTATTGACGGAGACTCCTTTTCTGCTTGTGAATTTACCTTTGGTTCTGGAGGAAGTTATTCTTATGAGAGATCACACGCCAATTTAGACGAATTGCTGTTTGAGTGGAATTCCAGTCAAAGCGTTAAGTTCAAACGGATAATACGGATGTACGGGCATAATATTATCAGAATAATTAAACCTAAAAAATTAATGTATTGGCTTAGGTCAATAGCCCTACGGGATTTCGACGATACAATTAGTGACATATTCAGAAACTCCAATGATTAAGCCTAATACCACCATAGGAAGTCCACCTGAAATAAAGGAAGTATACAAAACAATATTTGACTTCATACACATAGTTTTATCTGATTTTAAACCTTTTAGCAAGGATGAAATGGATTGTATTGTCACGTCTGAGGATTTGATCACCCAAGATCTTGAAAAAACGCTAAATGTAAAATCGCACAAGACCGGCCAGTTTTTTGCTTTTCAGAATCAGTCCAGAAAAGGCAGATACACAACGGATATCTCTGTTTACAAGATAGCATCATATTATGAAGACTTTTGCTGGATTGAAGCGAAACGTCTACCAACCCCTGATGCGGGTAATACACGTGATGAACAGGAATATGTAATTGTTAGTCAGGATAAAGTAAATGGGAAGAAAAAATTCAGGGGTAATGGAGGAATTCAACGATTCAAAGAGGGGAAACATGCTTCGAAACATTCACGTGCCATAATGATTGGATACATTCAACTTTATGATCCAGTGTTTTGGGTCAATAAAATAAACGGTTGGATTAGCAATTTGATAGAACAAGAACCGGAATTTTGGAATGAAAATGATTACTTACAAGATGAAATGGCGGGGAAGTGTTATACGTATACTTCCACGCATAAACGAAAACATGGCCTGAACCAAATAACTCTGAAACATTTTTGGATTACTGTTTAATTTTGACATCTTATAAATAGCGAACGAGAGGAGCGATCTCATCCGTGACGCACTCCTCCCGTTTCTAAATTAATAATTACCCGCCGAATAACTTTAGAAATGCCGCATCTCAATACCCTGGATTTTGTTCCAGCAGGTTATTGGCGCCGATCAGACTGTAATGGATAGGGAAACGATTCAGATTGGCATTATTCGTCGCCTTATGATCCCACCAGTCTTCGGTCACATAAGCATCCCAGCGGACCAGGTCGGTACGTCTGCGTCCTTCGGCAAGGAATTCAACCTGCCATTCGTCCAGCATACGGTACTTATCCAGATTGTCAGCCGTAACCGGGTCGGGATCAACCCCGCCGGAAAAGTATCGTTTACGGACAGTGTTGATAAGCTCTGCAGCCTCAGCCTTGTTTCCGGCACGCATTTTACATTCCGCCAGCATATAGTAAATCTCTGCAAGACGGATAATAGGTACATCCGGGTCATACATGCGGTTCTTTTCATCCTGGTTAGGCCGGGGACTCCGTTTCGTCACACGGACACACGAATTTTCTTCGGCAGTGGCAATGGTGGAAGGAAGCTCTTCCACGGAAGCATATTCCGTTCCCACCTTCGCAAAGTAAGCCACCTGGTCGACCATCGTAATGACTTCGCCCCGGTATTCGCGGCTGCCGGTACAAACCCATTCAGGATTTAAAGGGTTCCTGAGTTCACCCACGATGAACATTCCCCTGTATTTGCCTCCTCCTTCATAGACATAGGGCTGTTTACGGATATCCTGATCATGGAACTTCGCATAGGCTCCGCCTAATTTATAGGGATACCTTTCTCCCGTCGGGTCAAGGCTGGGAATAAGACCGATACCATTGTTGGAGCCGGAGCTTTCCAGTCCTCCCAAATAGTTCCTGTAATTGTAATGTACCATATAGGACCACAGCGTACCGTCGGTTTGAAGTTTTGAGTTCTCACTCGGTACAGACCAGATAATTTCCGGACAGGTTTCATTATCGAATCCGAATATATTTGTCCAATCGGTTTCCAGCGCATAGCTGCCGTATTTCCCATCGATAATGTCCTGGCATATTTCAGCCGCTTCGGAATACATATCCTTTCCGATATAAGGCTGGGCGTTGAAATACAATTTGGCCAGTAATGCAGCACCTGTAGCACGGTGTATACTACCGTTCTCCATGCCTCCCAATGTCTCTTTCAGGGGAAGGTTGGGGATAGCCACGTTCAATAACGAATCTATGAAATTGAATGTCTCCAGATCGGTGGAACGTCCTTTTACTTCACTTTGAGTCGTTGTATACAAGGGAACTCCTCCAAAGAAATCCAGTCCGTCCAGATAGAATGAAGCGACCAGTGCCCTTTGTTGGTTCAGCATGGATTCCCGGGTACCCTCCTCGAATCCCAACGCGTCGAAGTCGACCTCTTCCAGGTCTTCCAGAGCATCCCAGGCCAACGCCACTCCCA
>NZ_JAXQGC010000003.1:28374-30498 GCF_034331125.1 Proteiniphilum sp. | reverse complement strand
GACTTTTAGTCGGAATCGAACCTATGGATTTTCAATCCATAGTGGTTCAGTTTTTAGTATATAAATCTTTGATGAATAAAATAGTTGTTGGTCCGAGTCATATATCCAAATCAGGCAAGAATTTCCCTTGGTTTAGTGTCTGGTATAGATCCATTGTCTTCTGTTTATCCTTGAAATTGATATAAATCGGGACACTTTTCCGGCATTTAATCATAACATAGGGTGGAACTCCTTTTTTGATAAATAATTTTGAATGACTATCATCTGCTAATTTGAAATTCCCTATCAAAGCCCTTCCAAAAGCATACCCATTTGTCCGGTGGGAGATTGCAGGAATATTGGAAACCGTGTCTGCCAGTTCTATCTCTGAAAAGGGAATAGTCATGCCGTAAACTCCTTTAATCTTCAACTCATTATCATTCCATTCCGCTCTTGTTTCCTGAAAGTTAGGGATAAATGTCAATACTACAACTAACAAAAAAATCGCAATCCATATCGGGGTTTCCCTGTTTTTGGTGGAAGTTTCGGTCATATTCCTTACAATTTCTTTCCCGGCAATTAACGATTGAATTAATTGGCTGATTTCCTCTGGTTTGTTTGTGCCGATCCTGACGACAGACGACTTGTACTTGAATTGTAGTTCTATGGCTTTTAAACCAGTCACATTATACAGCCGACCATTAGGAAGAATGCGAATACCAATTCCATAATAGGGAGGGTTCGTTACAGGCTTGCATGACTTAATTTCCGAAATTTTATAGGATTTCCGAACCAGTCCGATACCGAATCTGAGAGAAACATTTTCAGCATCTGCTGTTATGGTCAATTTGTAGAAGATCAATAAACAAATGAAGAATATCAGGGCAAGAGAAATCTGAATGAAGAACGCGGGATTATTGTTTACGCCTAATCTTAATGCCCATACTGTAAATAATAAAAATAACGGTAACATTAACAGCACCGAAAGTGTACCGAATTGTGTAAATTTTTTTGTTTCCATTTATGGTAAATTAACGATGATCAGAATATTTGAAAAATCAGTACTTTCGAAACCACTTCAGCTACAATTAACCCGATAATGAATCCGATAACCAGTTTTGATCCCTTAGCACCGGTCGACACCTTAAATCCATTATACATCAAAGCAATAAACCAGACCATCACAGGAATACTGATGACACTAAAAATAATCAAACCGGGATTGTGCATTATAACCATAGGATTAGCCATAATCTCTTCTGCAGGGACAGATGTCACAAATAGACCGAATATGGCAAGCAGGATCAACGGTGACCTGGCAAGCACCATTGTTCCCAAAATATCTACAAAACGCAGACGTTTAGAGATAATCAGGCCTGCGATAAACTATATAACTACTACCGACACAACAGCAATTACCAAAAATAAAAATGAATCTTTTAAACTGAGATATTCAGTTATATGGCTATCAATTGCCCCATCAAACGCAACACCTGCATACGTTCCGATTACACCGGTGAGTAAAACAAACAGCATTCCCAAAGCGAAAGCCTGCCAACCGGCAATTTTAGTAAAAGGGTTAAAGAGTAAGTTCCATGTGAATTTATTTCTCATAGTCGTCAATTTTAGAGATTATATCGTTCAATAAGTTCCTTACAGTGGGATAACTGAGTGAGAGTTCTTTTGCCATCTCTTTCAGGCTTCCGCTTGATTTTACAAACTTCACTATAAAATCCTGTTCACTTGGCTGTAATTGGGCCAACAACGGTAAATCGTATAAACCGGACACTTCCGTGTGGCACGATTCACAAACGAGGCTTTTTACTTTTAGTTGTGACTGACAACTCGGACATATAGAAGGTAACATATTCTTTATTTTCTTACAAATATAAAACAAATATTCAATAATATCAAATAAATAATAAATATTATTCAATAAAAAATCAATTTAATTGATCCTACTCATTCATCTAACCATTTAGCCACCTAGGCAATTTTCCCACTTTCCCACCTCCCCATAAAACCATAAACAAAGTTAAAATTTAAAATAACACAGTATTATGTATTGCATAGTACAATGTTTTGGCATACATTTGTACCGTTCAATTGCATTGGTCGTTTTGAGTCGCCTTCGCTCCTCGATTG
>NZ_JAXQGC010000003.1:0-28274 GCF_034331125.1 Proteiniphilum sp. | reverse complement strand
TTAATTGAGTCGCGTTCGCTCCTCGACTGTTAATTGAGTCGCGTTCGCTCCTCGACTGTTAATTGAGTCGCGTTCGCTCCTCGATTTTCAATTCTCGCAATGGCATATTCACGAAAACGTTCATGACCCTGTAACCATTCAGCTAGAACAATAGTCTAAGCAAAAAACAGCAAATATAGAGGAAACAAGAAATAATATCATATGATTCAAATCCGGCAATTACATAAGTCCTATCGGACGGAAGCACTTTCCCTCCATGTCCTGAAAGGTATCGATCTTGAAATAGGGGCGGGAGAATATGTCTCCATCATGGGTGCTTCAGGTTCGGGGAAATCGACTCTGCTCAATATCCTGGGTATTCTCGACACTTACGATTCGGGCGAATACTTCCTCAACGGTACACTGATAAAGAATCTCAGTGAGACACAGGCTGCGCTTTACCGCAATGAGATGATCGGTTTTGTTTTTCAGTCGTTCAACCTCATCAACTTTAAAAATGCTCTGGAGAATGTGGCTCTCCCACTCTACTACAAGAAAGTAAGCCGCAAGAAACGGAATATTATCGCATTGGAGCATCTCGACAGGATGGGACTGAAAGACTGGGCGCACCACATGCCGAATGAACTTTCCGGGGGACAGAAGCAACGTGTGGCCATTGCCCGTGCGCTGATCTCAGATCCAAAAATTATTCTGGCTGACGAACCTACCGGCGCCCTCGACAGCAAGACTACCGTGGAAGTGATGGAAGTGCTGACTAATCTCAATCGTGAAGGGATCACCACCATTATCGTGACCCACGAACCGTCGGTTGCAGATGCTACCAACCGCATCATCCACCTGAAGGACGGGATGATCGAATATGAAACACGCAAGGATAACGGCGTACATATCACCACCCAACTTCAAAAACCACAAATGGTATGACCGACCAGCTTCATGAAATACTGGGAACGCTGAAGAAAAACAAGATGCGGACAACCCTCACCGGGCTCTCGGTGTCGTGGGGTATCTTCATACTGATCGTCCTGCTGGGGGCTGGCAACGGCCTCAGAAACGGGGTAATGCAAAATTTCAGCTCCAGGGCGGTCAACCGCATCAACTTATGGTCAGGCACCACCTCCATGCCCCACAAGGGATTGAAATCGGAGCGGAACCTTCATTTCACGGAAAGTGAAGTGAATATGATCAGGAGCGAGGTGGAGGAAAGTCGGCTCATCACGGCCCGCATCAACACCTCACAGACCATCTCTTACGGCAATGAATACGGTTCTTACCAGGTGAGGGGCGTAATGCCGAACTATTTTGATATCGAGAACCTGATTATTGCCCCGGAAGATGGGCGTTTCATCAATCAACTCGATATGAAGGAGTCGAACAAGGTAATCGTATTGGACAAGAAAGTCGCAGACCTGCTCTTCAAGGACGAGTCGCCGCTCGGCAAACAGGTAAAGGTAGGACAAATCATGTTCAAGGTGGTAGGGATCAATTCCAAGAAAGAACAGTGGGGAGGATCGAATACCTATATCCCCTTTTCCACTGCACAGACCATTTTCAATCCCAACCGGAAATTCTACCAGATCACCTTTACCGTGGACGGACTGGTGACGAAAGAAGAAAATGACCGGTTCAACGAATCGCTCAGAACGCTGATGGGACAACGGTTGAACTTCAATCCCGAAGACCAGCAGGCACTCTGGATATATAATGCACAGTCGGACTATGTGGAGACAATGAAGATTTTCAGCGTGATCACCTTCATAGTCGCTCTTATCGGTATCCTCACATTGATCGCAGGAATTGTGAGCGTAAGCAACATTATGCTGGTGTCGGTAAAAGAACGTACGCGGGAGATAGGGATCCGCAAAGCCATCGGCGCCACGCCGGTATCCATTTTGAAAACCATTATCCTGGAGTCAATCATTATCACCACTGTTTTCGGGTATATCGGGTTGATGATGGGTATCGGTCTCACCGAAACGGTCAACTTCTTCATGGAACAGGCTGCCGCCGCCCAGGCTGTGTCCGACGAACCGCAGATGTCGATATTCACTAATCCTACAGTAGATGTGGGATATGCCCTGTTCGCAACGATCATACTGATCATCTCAGGGGTGATCGCCGGTTATCTGCCCGCCCGCAAAGCGGTAAAGGTGAAACCGATTGAAGCGATGAGACAGGAATGACCGATGTAATGATGTAATGATTTACTGATGTGATGATTTCAGTAAATCGGCCAATCAACAAATTAGTAAATAAACAAATCAGTATATATGTTTGATTTAGACAGGTGGCATGAAATATGGATCACTATCACGCACAATAAATCACGGAGTGTGCTGACCGCCTTTAGCGTCTTCTGGGGAGTGCTGATGCTGGTGCTGATGGTGGGATCAGGCAATGCGCTCGAAAAAGGTATCTTTTCACAGATCGAAGGGTTTGCCACCAACTCCTGTTTCTTTGAAGCCAACCGGACAACACTTCCTTATAAGGGTTTCCGGAAAGGAAGGAGATGGAACATTACCAACAGCGATATACCTGTGATAAAAGAAAAGGTAAGTGAATTGCAGTACATCTCTCCCATGCTGTTCAGCGGCGGCAATGAAAAAAATGTGGTAAGGGGCGATAAAAACGGCTCCTACCGGATAAAAGGCTGTTATCCCGAATACGACCTGATAGAAAAGAGCAAAATGCTCTACGGACGGTATGTCAATGATATCGATATCGCGGAAAAGAGAAAAGTATGCGTCATCGGAGAACGTATCTATGAAGTACTCTTCCAGAAAGGAGAAGACCCTACCGGCAAACAGGTCCGTGTGAATGGCATCTATTTCCAGGTGGTGGGAGTAGCCCGTAGCACCTCAGGCGTCAATATAGGGGGTGAAACAGCCGAAACGGTTGTCTTACCATTCTCCACCATGCAACAGGCTTTCAACCAGGGAAATATCGTTCACTTACTGGCAGCCACCGCCAAAGAGGGAGTTCCGGTAAAAAAGGTGCAGGACCAGATACTGGAGATCCTGAAACAACAGCATCAGGTCTCACCCGACGACAAAGACGCGGTATGGACCATGAACATAGAGGAACAATTCAAAATGTTCAACTACCTGGGTATCGGCATATCCGCTCTGATATGGATCGTGGGACTGGGCACGCTCTTCGCGGGTGCCATCGGCGTGAGCAATATCATGCTGGTCACCGTGCGCGAGCGCACCAAAGAGATCGGTATCCGCCGGGCACTGGGAGCCACGCCGCGGAACATCATAGGGCAGATCCTCAGTGAGAGCGTAGTGCTCACGGTATTGGCAGGACTCCTCGGTATTGTGCTGGGGGTGGGCGTGCTCCGGGGGGCCGGAATCGTACTCAGCCAGAGCGACCAGTTCTTTAAAGACCCGCAGGTCTCGTTCGGCATGGCCATCGGTTCACTCCTGATCCTTATTGTGATTGGTGCTATGGCGGGATATATACCTGCACAACGGGCTATGATGATTAAACCCGTAGAAGCGATCAGTGAGGAGTAATAAAAATGTGGGAAGGTGGAAAGGTCGATTTGATGTGATGATTTACTGATTTTACTCAATTGACAATGGATAATTGACAATTGACAATGAAATCTTGAATTTTAAATTTTGAATATGAAATATAGAATAATATGAAGAAAATATTGCGAATTGTAGGATTGACCCTGTTAGGGCTCTTGGTAATATCCACTTTTGTATTTCTCTGGCAGAAATCGCGCCCGAAAATTGTGACTTACAAAATAGAGGCGGCCACCAAAGGTGATATCGAAAAACGAACTGTGGCTACAGGGAAAGTAGAACCGCGCAATGAGATCCTAATCAAACCGCAAATGTCGGGTATCATTGCCGAGGTTTACAAAGAGGCAGGCGAAACCGTAAAGGCCGGAGATATCATTGCTAGGATACAGGTAGTACCCGATATGGTGAACGAAAGCAGTGCCGAATCGCGTGTCGAAAGAGCCCGGTTGGCTGCCAACCAAAGCCGGATCAATTATGATCGGGATAAAAAACTCTTTGAAAATGAAGTGATTTCAAGGGAAGAGTTCGAGAAGGTGGAATTACAGTACAAAAACGATCAGGAAGAACTGCGCGCCGCCAACGACAACCTGAGTCTGGTGCGCACCGGGATTACCAAAAGTTCGGCACAGACCAGTAACACGCTGGTACGTTCCACGGTAAGCGGTACTATCCTCGATGTTCCTGTCAAAGCAGGTAACTCGGTGATCCAGTCCAATAACTTCAACGATGGTACCACCGTGGCATCGGTGGCCGACCTGGGGGACATGCTTTTCGTCGGCAAGATCGACGAGACGGAAGTAGGTAAACTCTCAGTGGAAATGCCCATGGAGATCACCATCGGCGCCATCCAGGACCTGAAGATACCCGCCTTGCTGGAGTATGTCTCACCTAAAGGCATAGAAGAGAGCGGAGCCATCCTCTTCGAAATGAAAGCCGCCCTGCAATTGCCGCAGGATTTATTTATCCGGGCAGGCTACAGCGCTAACGCCGATATTATTTTAGATCAGCGTAAAGATGTGGTAACCATTCCTGAAAGTTCAGTGGAATTTAGTGGCGACTCGGCTTTCGTCTATATGGTGAAAAGCGAGAAACCGCAGGAATTCGAACGGAAGCATGTGAAAATCGGCTTGTCGGACGGAATCCGTATCGAAGTGACCGAAGGGCTGAAAGAGAATGACAAGATCCGTGGAACAGAGATCATTGAGGACAAGAAAAAGTAACAACCATGCATATCAGAACTATTATCATCGCCCTGTTCTTCAGCGCTTCCCTATTTCAGGCAGCGGCACAGCAGAAATATACCCTGTTGGAGTGCATCGATATTGCGCTGGAGAACAATCGTAACATCAAACAGCAGGAAATCGGCAGGCAACAGCGGGAGATCGCTTACAGCCAGGCACGTGCAGATCTGCTGCCCAACCTGAACGCTTCGGCAGGGCAGAATTTCGTATTCGGTCGCTCCATCGGCCTCGACAACGTTTACGAGAACACCAACTCATCGCAGACCAGTTTCAGTATCGGGGGTGATATCACCCTTTTCGATGGTTTGCGGATGAAACACAACATCGACGCACGGAAGGCCGATATGCAGGCGTCGGAAGCCGATCTGGAGAAGATGCGCGACGATGTGGTAATGAGTGTTTCTACCGCCTTCCTTCAGGCATTGCTCAACCGGGAGTTACTGCAGATCGCGGAGAACCAGATCGAGACCACCCAGGCCAACCTGCAACGACGGAGTGAATTAGTGAAAAGCGGCAAGATGGCACAGGGGGAACTCTATGAATTAGAAGCACAGTTGGCCAAGGAAGAACTGAACCGTGTGCAGGCAGAGAGCAACCTCAAACTGGCATTGCTCGATCTCGCCCAAATCATGGAACTGGAGGAATTCAACAATTTCGATATTACAGCGCCCCCCGCTGAAACACTGATTAACGAAGCCACCCTTTTGCAGTCGGAAGCGGTATACGAAAGTGCACTGGTGAATCGTCCGGAGATACGGGGCATGCGCTACCGGCTGGAAAGCAGTGAAAAAGAACTGTTGATGGCAAAGGCACAATATTACCCCTCCCTCTCGTTCGGAGTCAATATGGGAACCGGTTACTACAGGATGAGCGGCAGGGATAACACCTCTTTCAGTTCGCAGTTGCGCAACAACATGAGTAATTCGCTCGGTTTCAGCCTCCGTATTCCCATCTTCAACAGGTTCCAGATCAGGAACAGTGTTCACAGTGCAGAACTCGCCATCGCCAACACACAACTGGAAATGGACAAAACAAAAGTCGAATTGCGCAAACGGATCGAGCAGGCTTATTACAACGCCACAGGAGCTAAAAGCCGCTGGGATGCCGCCCGGAAATCGATCGAAGCCAGCCGGGAATCCTACCGTTTTGCGGAAGAAAAATATGAGAGCGGCCGCGCCAACTCCTATGAACTATTCCTCGCGAAAAACAACCTCACACAAGTGCTGGGAGAAGAGGCACAGGCCAAATATGAATACGCATTCCGTTTGAAGATCCTGGAACTGTTAAAAGATTGAACATCCGTAACCATTTCATTGATTTGATGATCTAATGAATAAATGATGCACTCATTTGCTCAACTTATAACTTATAACTTATAACTCATAACTCAACATTCAACAGACATGAAAATATCAGCTACATTAACCCTTATTGCAGTGCTATTCACAGCCTGCATTTCCGTAGGAGCGCAATCGCGCCAGGCTGCGGATCAATTTGAAGTGAGTGAATTTACGGCTATCGAATCATCGGTAATAGCCAATATTCATATCAAGCAATCCCCTACTGTCAGTGTGACTGCAGAGGGTAGTGAAGAATTGCTCAACCGCCTCGATGTCCGGATGGACAACGACAAACTGATCCTTACAATGGAAGACCGTCATCTGAAAAGAAATAAAGGACGTTCTGACAAGTTGCTTATTTCCATCTCCACCCCTACCCTGACCAGGCTCGATTTCGACGGTGTGGGGAATATCGAGATCGATGGCGCTTTCAGTACCCCCGAACTGACTATCGATTCGGAGGGGGTAGGCAATCTCAGGGCAGACAAACTCGATGCCGGATCCATTTATATCTCTTCCGAAGGAGTGGGCAACATCTCTTTGGGTGGCAAGACCGACAAAGTGGAGATAAAGTCCCAGGGCGTAGGAAACATCAATACTACGAAACTCACTTCACGAAGTGCCGTGGTCACGTCGCAGGGAGTCGGTAACGTAAGCTGCTACGCGTCGCAACACCTCAAAGTACGCTCAGAAGGTATCGGCAATGTCACCTATTATGGTAACCCGGCAGACAAAGAACTCAATAAAGAGGGTTTAGGAAAAATAAAAGCAGGGAATTAATCCCCTTGACTACTTGATAAATACTCTACTTCTACTTTTAATTACAAAAAATTTCGAGGACGGAGGCTTGTGAAAGTCCCCGTTCTCTTTTTTTAATATTAAACATTTACGTAAAACACCTCTAATTACGGCTTATTCGTAAATCTGCAATACAGGAATTTATAATTGCAATAAAAATGATACAATGAAAAAAACAGATTTAAAAGCCACAATCATTCTTTTGTTTGTTGTAGTAATGGTTATACCCGTGCGGAGGTCACACTCTATTGAAGAATATTTGTTCTCCGGAATAATAGTTAATTAAGTATTGGTATGTGGAGAAATATTGGTAGATACTCTGGTTCTGTATCCGGAGAAACAATCACGGAAGAAATGATACTTTTCAGGGATTTCTTTGTTTTCGGAAATGCAGAGGTGTCGTCCCGGTATGTTCTTTGAATACCCGTACGAAGTAAGTAGTGTTTTCATAATTCAGGAAAGCGGCTATTTCATCGATACTCATATCGGTATATTGAAGCATCCGTTTGGCTTCCAGCAGATTTCTGCCGAGAATGTATCTCTTGGCGCTTACTCCGAAATAATCCTTTACAAGGCTGTTCAGGTGCCCGCCTGTGATAGCCAATTGTTGTGCATAATGTTCTACGGTTCTATACCGGCGGTATTCTATGTCCACCAACCGGATAAATTCTTTGATATACCGGTTCATCGGTTTCTTTTCCGTCGAAGGATATACCGAAATAAATTTCCGGTTCAGGAAGATCAGTATCTGGTAAAGCAATGCCCGGAGAATATGTTTGTCATACTCCTTAAAAGATACGATTTCATTTTTTACGTCCTGAAACAGGGTAGCCAGTTTATAATAATCGTCAGATGTCAATTGCAGAACCGGTGGTTTTTCATATGTATGGAAAAAGGAAAGATGTCGTATAAACTGCGTGTCGTTGAAAAATGTATATAGAAACTCATCTTCGAAAATCAGAACATAACCTTTTGGGGTATCATCCGTGTTCCATTTTCGCACCTGTCCCGGGGAGGAAAAAAAGACAGTCTCTTGTTCAAGGGGTTGTTCATGGAGATCAATGACAAGGGATCCGTATCCACTGGTAATAACGGTAATATCATAATAAGACAACCGTTGAACGGGCGATGCTTTTATGTATTTTTCCAAATCTTCCAACCGGATAAGATCAATCAGCAATTCCTGACCGTATTTTGTCCTGAAAAAATCATATTGTATGATCATTCCGTACCACGATTAACTGGTTTTAAACTTTTCATTTTCATCCGCCCAGCGGATAGACCGTACCTATAACACGCAGGTTTTCCATCCTCTGCGACGGGCAAATTCTTCATTCTTCATTCTTCATTTTCCCTGTCATACCGATATCCCGCATCCAGGAAAGGACGCGGTGAGGCCATTCATTCACAGTATGGCCGGTATTGCGTAATCCATAACCATGACCACCGGAGGGATACAGATGCATTGCTGCCGGCACATTTGCCTGTTTCAGTGCATAATAATAAAACAAACTGCTGTCGATATAGCTCTTGTCGTCCTGAGTCTGGATAAGGATGGTGGGAGGTGTGCCAGCATTTACTTTCAGTTCGGGAGTAATCGAGAAATTCTCTCCCGATAAATACGCCGGATAGATAAGGATACAGAAATCGGGACGAAGGTTCGCCTCATCAAAAGCATCGGTCTTCGGATAGGTACGTTCTCCATACGCCGTACTGGCCATGGCTGCGAGATGTGCTCCGGCGGAGAACCCCATCACTCCGATCCTATCCGGGTCGATATTCCATTCATTTGCATGGGAACGTGTATAAGCAATGGCACGTTGCAGATCCTGCAATGGCGCTGTATGCTTTTCCAATCCTTCACGACGCGGCACACGGTATTTCACCAATACACAGTTGACGCCGAAACTGTTGAAACGTTTACAAATCTCAGACCCTTCGAGGTTATATGCCAGGATATTGTAACCGCCCCCCGGATTCACAATGATAGTGGCACCGGTATTATTGCCGGCAGGTGCAGGATAAAAGGTGAGCGTCGGTTCACTCACATTACTGATACGGAGTACAGGGCATCCGGCGACCTTGTTGCCACCCAGGTCATCTACCTGTTTCATCTTCCGGGATTCGCCCGGTGCTCCGTCGGGAAATAACAGTACCGGATTATGTTGTGCCATAAGGGTTATCGTCATTGCTGAAAAGAAGAAAAGTGAGAATATAGTCCGTTTCATTGTCTTTTTACATGATTTTGTTTCATGGCAAAGATAAGGATTTTTCAAATCCGAAGATGAAACAGATTCATTTTATATTACTATGATAGAAGAAAAACGGTCGGTTGGTGCTATCTTTGCACTCTAATTATAATTGCAGCAAATGGATCAAAAACAATATCTTCTGGGGATGACGCTTACCGAAATTACCGAAAGCGTTACTGAACTGGGATTGCCCAAATTCACCGGCAAGCAGATTGCCGACTGGATCTATGTGAAACGGGTGAAGCGCATCGATGAGATGACCAACATTTCATTAAAAAACCGGCAACTTCTCTCGGAGAAATTCGATATAGGAAGGTCAGAACCGTTAGATATACAGACATCAGTAGACGGCACACGGAAGATGCTGTTCAGGACATACAGCGGGAAATTTATCGAGACAGTGACTATCCCCGAAGAGGACCGCCTCACCATCTGTGTCTCCTCGCAGGTGGGATGCAGGATGAACTGCGACTTCTGCATGACGGGTAAACAGGGATTCCATGACAACCTCACTGCTACGGAAATACTGAACCAGGTCTACTCGGTACCCGGCTCAGAAGAGATCACCAACCTGGTATTTATGGGAATGGGTGAACCATTGGATAATTACAAAAACGTGAAGAAGGCGTCGGAACTGCTTCAGGCAGAATATGGACTGGGTTGGAGTCCCAGGCGGATCACACTCTCCACCATCGGGTTGACGTCGAACCTGAAACGGTTTCTCGATGAAAGCAAATGCCATCTGGCGGTCAGCCTTCACAACCCGATCCCGGAAGAGCGGCTGGCTATCATGCCGATTGAGAAATCGGCACCTTCGGCTTCGGTGATCGAAATGCTGCGCGAGTACGACTGGAGCCGACAGAGGAGGCTTTCATTCGAATATATCATGTTCGACGGAGTAAACGACTCGCTGCTCTACGCGCGCGAACTGGTCAAACTGCTCGCCGGACTGGATTGCCGCATCAACCTGATCCGTTTCCATGTGATCCCGATGAGTAACCTCAAACCCTCCACCAACGAGAATATGGTCAAATTCCGCGATTTCCTTACCGCCAAAGGGTTTATCTGCACCATCCGTGCTTCGCGGGGAGAGGATATCTTCGCCGCCTGTGGCATGCTGTCGACGGCGAAACTGGTGTAAACAGGTTTCTCTACTACCTACCCTAAGGCCGCCAGAGGGTTACCCGATTAGCCCGTACTATACTGCTTTTACCTTTGGGTATGACCGGAATAACTGCCGGATCGTTATCCAGATCGTACTTCTTTCCGTCAGCAGGGATAATCTTCAGGAACCAGTGGGAATTACCCGAATTGGGAGCATGGAAATAGTCGGCTCCAATCAGCAAATATTTCCCATCGGGAGAAAACTCGGCAAAAATTTCTTCATTTTCTTTACTATCGGTCACCTGTACCAGATTCTCGCCATCGGTATCCATCATAAACATATGCCGCCCAATATAAAAAGTCATCTTCTTGCCATCGGGGCTTACCCGGATATTTCCCCAATTTTCATAATTCATCTCCCTGATCGGAGTAATGGAAGTATAAGGAGGGTCGGTGCGCAAAAGTATCTGGTTAAAAGTGAACAAAATCGCATTGTCCGGCAACCATACCGCCTCATCATCCGATGAAAAACCTTCACCATTGACAGCCGGCATTTGATGCTTTACCTCTCCGTCGATATCGAGGATCACAATACCGTTATCACTACCATCGGGTTGAATAAGAATCAATGTGTTGTCAAAGGATATTTCGCCATGATTTCGCGTATTGTCACTATATAAAGGGACATAATCGAAATAATTCATAACCGTATTGTCTTCTACATTTACCAACGTGAATCGTGTCCGGTCGTAGGTTCCTGATTCTCTCGAAGTGATAATCCGTGTCTTGCCATCGCGGCTCAGTCCCCAACTTACCGTGCTGTATGCATTATATTCGAACAGGACTGACTCTTCCCAGGTCTGCATATTTATCCTGTTCACTTCCGAAGTATATTGATGATAGATATGGCCGGGCAGTTGTACCGTTCCCGGGGGCGGAGTACCTCCATCACCATCATTGTCGTCACCATAACCATCTGATTTCGCGCATGCTAAAAGCAAAAAGGGTATTGTAATCAATAAGACCCTGCCTACATTGAATACTTTTTCCATATTGACTGTGATTTTTAATTTGTAGAGGTTATTCCTCTGAACAACCCTTAACCTATAACCGAAATAAAATAATGATTGTTCATACCGATTCCTGAAAACCATGTTTCTCCCGGTATGTTTAACGATTATTTTAACCTTTCCGGTTTTATTTCACACAAATAATCGTATATTTGTTTATTAAAACAGGCCGGTTCAATGTTTAGAGCCGTTGAGTTCTTTTGACTGACGGCCCGTTCAGCCTGATTTTGATTATTGGGTTTAATATGGAGGTTCCTAAAGTTAAAAACGAAATATAAACCTTTTAAAACTACGTCGATATGAAGAAGCAATATGCCGTATTACTGCCAGTTATTCTTGCCCTGCTAACGCTGTTTACATCGTGTGATGGCAGTGGGAGTTTTTTCTCCGCTTCGGGAACAACCAATGAAGTGATTGTAATAATGGACGAGAATGCTTGGGAAGGTCCTGCAGGAAGGTCCCTTTTCGGCGTACTTAATTCTAACGTAAAGGCACTACCCCAGCCCGAGCCTAACTTCCGGATACTGCAACTTACCCCGGAAAATTTCACCAGTACTTTTAAGGTAGCCCGGAACGTGATTATTCCCGAAATATCAGACATATACAGTTACCCCAAACTCACGGCAGATCTCGACAAATACGCCATGGGACAGGTCATCATGAATATCCATGCTCCCGATACGGCCAGTTTTGTGGAGTTCGTAACTGAAAACAGGGAGAGCATCGTAGATTATTTCATCACCAAGGAGTTGGAACGGAATGCCAACTATCTGAAAAACCAGATAAAAGAGCCGGTATCACGGGTAAAGCAGATTTTTGGTATTAATATGCATTTTCCAAAGGGATTGCCCAACATTACAGAACATGAGAACTTTTATTGGGCTACCAACAATGCTGCACGCGGTCGTCAGGATATCGTAATATACCAGTTTCCCTATACCTCAGAGACCGTTTTCGAGAAGGATTCCCTCATCAGTATCCGCAACAGGGTATTGGGTGAATATATAAAAGGGTCATTCGACTCCCAAATGGCTACAGCTACCGTCTACTCACCCGATTACCGGAAAATGGAGACGGACGGCCTCTTTAGGGCCGAATTGCGTGGCCTGTGGGAGATGACCACCGATATGATGGGCGGACCGTTTGTCATGCATGCGTTTGTAAACGAGAATACCGGCATGGTGGTGGTCGCCGAGGTATTTGTATATGCCCCGGAAATGAATAAACGGAATCTGCTTCGTAATCTGGAATCCGCATTATACACCATCAGTATTCCAAATGATGAAAAGAAGGAGTCTTAATATATTATTATATAGATTTTTAATCACACTTAAGTTCTTTAATTAACATATATACATGTCAGATTTAATCAAGGTGGGCATCACGCATGGCGATGTGAACGGTGTAGGATATGAAATCCTGTTGAAGGCCTTCTCCGATGCCAGAATACTTGAGTTGTTCCACCCAATCGTATACGGATCATCCAAATCGGCGTCCTATCACCGGAAGGTGTTGAACAGCGACGCGATGAATTTTCATATTATTTCCAAAGTCGAAGAATCGCATGAAGGAAAAGTCAATCTTGTCAATTGTGTCAGGGAGGAGATCAAGATAGAGTTGGGATCGGCAAGTACCGATGCAGGAGAGTCGGCTTATACGGCATTAGATGCTGCTTGTCGTGATCTTGCTAGCGGCAAGATCGACCTGCTGGTCACCCTTCCCATCAATAAAGACACTATCCAGAATGATCGTTTTCAATTTCCCGGACATACCGAATTTTTAGAGGAACGCTTTGCCTCGAACGGGGAAAAGGCTTTAATGATCATGGCAACGGAAACATTGCGTGTAGCACTGGCCACTACTCATGTACCCCTGGCGGAAGTCTCTTCGAAACTTTCCAGGGAATTGATCATGGAGAAGCTGAAGACACTCGACCACACGCTGAAGCGTGATTTCAGAGTAGAGAATCCCCGTATTGCCGTATTGGGATTAAACCCGCATGCAGGTGAAAACGGATTGCTGGGAAAAGAGGAAGCAGACATCATTGCCCCTGCCGTGAAAGAGGCACAGGACCAATGGATCCTCTGTGCCGGCCCTTTTGCTGCCGACGGATTCTTCGGCTCGGGGCGCTTCAAGGAGTTCGATGCCATCCTGGCGATGTATCACGATCAGGGATTGATCCCTTTCAAGACACTTGCTATGGATTCGGGAGTTAATTTTACGGCCGGACTACCCATCGTACGTACTTCGCCCGATCATGGTACCGCTTACGATATCGCAGGAAAGAACCTGGCTTCCGATGAATCGTTCCGTCAGGCGATCTATATGGGTATTGATATTTTCAGGAACCGGCTGGCTTATGATGAAGCCCGTAAGAACCCCCTCAAAAAGATGTTCTTCGACCGGGGTAAGGACGATGAGAAACTCGATCTGACCGGAGAGGAAGAGATATAAGAAAATTCAAGATTCAAGATTCAAGATTCAGGATTTGAGGTTGAAATTTCAGGCTGAGTTTGGAATTTCAAGATTCAACAATTTCACAATTCAACGATTTTGATAATAAAAAAAGAGCCCGACGAAATGCCAGGCTCTTTTTATCTACTGCTAATCAGTTTTGCAGTAATCAATTATTCTCCGGACGCAGCTTTCTCACGACAGCTCCGGTTTGCCACATCTCGCTTTCACGAAGGGCTTTCAGTTCCTCTTCCAGTTTTTCCCTGTAATCGGATTGTGAATTACTGTCGATAGAACGTTGCGCTTCATTGCCACTGGCTACCTCTTTATAGAGTTTTTCAAATACCGGCTTGGTAGCATCATGGAACGGTCCCATCCAGTCAAGGGCACCGCGTTGTGCGGTAGTAGAACAGTTGGCATACATCCAGTCCATTCCTTTTTCGGCGAATAATGGCATCAGCGATTGAGTAAGTTCTTCCACCGTCTCGTTGAATGCTTCCGAAGGCGTATGTCCGTTCTCACGCAACACTTCGTACTGTGCCAGTAACAGCCCCTGAATAGCGCCCATAAGCGTACCGCGCTCGCCGGTCAGATCGGAATATACTTCACGTTTGAAATCGGTTTCAAACAGATAACCTGAACCTACACCTATACCCAGAGCTACTGCACGATCATATGCCTTACCTGTAGCATCCTGATAGATAGCATAGCTGGAATTCAGTCCCCGTCCTTCCAGGAACATCTTACGGAGGCTCGTACCCGATCCTTTGGGAGCTACCAGGATCACATCCACATCGGCAGGCGGAACAATACCGGTACGATCTTTATAGGTAATACCAAAGCCGTGTGAGAAATAGAGCGCCTTGCCGGGAGTCAGATGTTTCTTCACTGTGTCCCACAGGGCAATCTGTGCCGCATCAGATAACAGGTACTGAATAATCGTTCCCCGTTGGCAGGCTTCTTCAATATCAAAGAGCGTCTCACCCGGTACCCAGCCGTCGGCCACCGCCTTATCCCAGGTTTTACTCTCTTTCCGCTGTCCTATGATCACGTTAAAACCGTTATCACGCAGGTTAAGAGATTGTCCGGGGCCTTGCACACCGTAACCGATCACCGCGATTGTTTCATCTTTTAATACTTCCCGCGCTTTTTCAAGGGGAAATTCTTCGCGGGTAACTACATTTTCCTCAACCCCGCCAAAATTCATTTTTGCCATTTGTTCAATTTTTTATTGTCATGAGATAGGGTATCGTTAGAACTAAGAACTAAGAAATTAGGACTAAGGACTAAATACGAGTTGAACTCATTGACTGCTTATTTATAAATTATTTTCTGTTTTATTGGTTCTGTACTATGTTTTCCGGTTTCTCGATGCCGTTTCGTTGCTGTTCCCATTTGGCCAGCATATCGCTCAGACGTTCCACCTTCGATTTAGTAATGGCAATCCTTCCCGAACGGACGAATTGCAACACACCAATGGTGTCGGCCAGTTCTTCGAAGAGGCCCTGGGTCTCCTCATAATGACCTGCTTTCAAAAAGACCACACAGTCTTTGTTGACCTCCAGTATACGGATATTATATTTTCTCACCAGGTACTCTATGGAGCCATGTTCCATCACCTTATTGGTGGAAAGCTTGTAGAGCGCCAACTCCTGATGCACAAGGTCTTCATCGGTGTTGAAATAGGCTTTCAGGATATCCACCCGTTTATCGATCAGGCGTACCAACTTTTTCATTCCCTCCTCATCATCCGAAAAAGTGGTAATGGTGAATTTATGTATCCCGCGGATGGCGGAGGGTGAGACTGACAACGTCTCGATATTGAGCTGCCTGCGGGTAAAGATGGTCGTGATCTGATTGAGCACACCTACCGTATTTTCTGAGAAAATAGTAATGGTATATAATGTTTTATTCCCGTCCATTTTAATTGGTAATTAGTAATTAGTAATTAGTAATTGGTAATTCTACAGCGTGTATCCGTTCCCCAACATAATATTGGTAATATTACCTCCGGCAGGCACCATCGGATAAACCATCCCTTTGGTTTCCACCACCACTTCGAGCAGGTATGCCCCTTTATGTTGGAGCATCTCCTGTATCGCTCCATCGAGTTCTGCACGCTCTGTCACTTTCCGGCCTTTTATGTTGTATGCATCGGCGATCTTGATAAAATCGGGATTTTTCAGGTGCGTTTCGGAATAGCGTTCATCAAAGAAAAGTTCCTGCCATTGGCGTACCATCCCAAGGAAATTATTGTTCAGCAGGATGACCTTCACATCGATCCCGTACTCCATAATGGTTCCGAATTCCTGGATCGTCATCTGCAGCCCTCCGTCACCCACGAAGATACAGACCGTCCTGTCGGGAGCACCATATTTGGCACCAATCCCCGCAGGCAATCCGAATCCCATCGTGCCTAATCCGCCTGAGGTAACCATACTGCGTGTCTGATTGTATTTGAAGTAACGGGTAGCCATCATCTGGTGTTGTCCCACATCCGTTACGCAGACAGCCTTATTTTGTGTGGCTTCGGTGACTTTGTTTACCACCTCGCCCATCTTTATTGCTCCTCCGTTTTCGGGATAGAGCTCATTTTTGATGATACAATCGAATTCCTTCTGTGCATAGGGTTTGAACTCTTCCAACCATTCGGGATGAGACTTTTTCTCCATCAGGGCAGTTACCATCGGCAGTGTTTGTTTGGCATCACCCAATACTTTCACGGTAGTCTTCACGTTCTTGTCCATTTCGGCAAGGTCTATATCGAAATGGATCACCTTCGCCTGTTTTGCATAGGTCTTCAGGTCACCGGTCACACGGTCGTCGAAACGCATCCCGATAGCGATCAACACATCACATTCATTCGTCTTGATATTGGTTGCCACGTTCCCGTGCATACCCAGCATACCTCGATTCAGAGGATGATCAGAGGGTATAGCCGATAGTCCCAGGATGGTAGATCCAAAGGGGATACCGCCTTTTTCCAGGAAAGCGCGTAATTCTTCTTCGGCATTACCGAGGATTACTCCCTGCCCAACCAGAGCAAATGGCTTTTTAGCGCTGTTAATAAGGTCGGCTGCCATCTTTATCTTCTCCTCTTCCACTTCGGGCAGAGGATGATAACTCCTTAAGAAGGTCGTCTTTTGGTAGGAATAGTCACATTTAAGCACTTGTGCATCTTTTGCAATGTCCAATACCACAGGGCCGGGCCGGCCGCTTGAAGCAATATAGAATGCCCTTGAGACTGCCCATGCGATATCCTCAGCGCGGCGCACCTGATAAGCCCATTTGGTGATGGGTTGGGTAACGCCGATCACATCGGCTTCCTGAAAAGCGTCAGATCCCAACAAGGTGGAATTGACCTGCCCCGAGATCACCACTAACGGCGTACTGTCCATCATTGCATCGGTGATGCCGGTGATCGCATTAGTTGCCCCGGGGCCTGATGTGACAAGAGCCACCCCTACCTTTTCCGAAACCCTTGCATATCCCTGTGCTGCATGGAGCGCGCCCTGTTCATGACGAACCAGTATGTGCCTGATCTTGTCTTTATGATCGTACAAAGCATCGAATACAGGCATGATAGCTCCACCCGGATAGCCGAATATGGTATCTACTCCTTCGGCGATCAGTGAGCGAATAAGTATCTCACTACCCGGAATGTTTTCCGTTTGATTATCTCTGTTCATACACTCTTCTCTTTAAACTTGAACCTAAAATTGTAAATCTTTTTCTCAAATGATTCTTACCGCTCCCAGATCGGCTGAGCTTACAAAAGCGGCATATGCTTTTAATGCTTTCGAAATCACTCTGTCGCGTTGGGGTTTGAAGGCGTTTTCTCCTTTTGCCTCTTCTTCTCTTCTTCTTTCCTGAAGTTCTTCATCACTAATTTTTAAGTTGATGGAACGGGCAGGGATATCTATCTCGATGATGTCTCCCTCGCGTACCAGTCCGATGCTTCCGCCGGCAGCCGCTTCGGGAGAGATATGGCCTATGGAGAGTCCTGAAGTACCACCCGAAAAACGCCCGTCGGTGATCAGGGCACACTCAGTCCCAAGGTGTCTGGCTTTAATGTAAGACGTGGGATAAAGCATCTCCTGCATACCGGGGCCACCTTTCGGGCCTTCATAGACAATCACCACCACATCGCCGGCCTGTACCTCTCCGTTAAGGATGCCGGTGCAGGCATCATCCTGCGAATGGAATACTTTGGCAGTACCGCTGAATTTCCAGATGCTTTCATCCACACCGGCAGTCTTCACCACACACCCTTTTTCAGCGATATTCCCTTTCAGGATGGCCAATCCCCCGTCTTTGGTATAAGCATGCCCCACACTACGGATACAGCCGTTCTCCCTATCGGTATCCAGCTCCTTGAATTGTGCATTCTGTGAAGCCATCACGATATTGTACCGGTTACCCGGAGCAGAAGAATAGATCCTCCGGGCCTCTTCACCCGGATTTCCGTTGGTAATATCATATTCTTTCAATGCCTCAGCCAGAGTACGTCCATCGGCACGATGCACCGAAGTATTGACCAGTCCGGCTTTTGCCAGTTCATTCAGTATCCCCATGATACCACCGGCACGGTTCACATCCTGGATATGGTATTTTTTCGAGTTGGGTGCTACCTTACAAATGCATGGTACACGGCGAGAGAGGGCGTCGATATCATCGAGTGAGAAGTCGATCTCCCCCTCGTGGGCTATGGCCAGCGTATGGAGAATGGTGTTGGTAGAACCACCCATAGCGATATCGAGCGTCATGGCGTTGAGGAAAGATTCACGTGTGGCAATATTCCTCGGCAACACCGTATCGTCACCCTCAGAGTAGTACCTGTAAGCATTCTCCACGATCTGGCGTGCAGCGTCGATAAACAGTTGCTTGCGGTTGACATGCGTTGCCAGGATGGTTCCGTTACCGGGAAGCGCCAATCCGATCGCCTCATTGAGGCAGTTCATGGAGTTGGCTGTAAACATGCCGGAGCAGGAACCGCAAGTGGGACAGGCCAGTTGTTCGAGTTGTGCCACCCGCTCATCAGAAACCGATTCGTCGGCCGATTCGATCATGGCGTCAATCAGGTCGATCTGCTCATCACCGATCTTCCCTGCTTCCATCGGCCCACCCGATACAAAGATTGTTGGTATATTCAGCCGCATGGCAGCGATCAGCATTCCCGGAGTGATCTTGTCGCAGTTACTGATGCAGATCATGGCATCTGCCTTGTGGGCATTGACCATATACTCTACCGAGTCGGCGATCAGGTCGCGCGACGGAAGGGAGTATAACATACCGTCGTGTCCCATGGCGATACCGTCATCCACGGCGATGGTATTGAACTCTGCAGCAAAACAACCCAATTTCTCGATCTCCGCCTTTACCATCTGTCCTATCCCGTGCAAGTGCGTATGGCCCGGAACGAACTGCGTAAAGGAATTGACGATAGCGATAATCGGTTTCCCCATCTGTTCGCGTGTCATGCCATTGGCATGCCAAAGCGCACGCGCACCGGCCATAAGGCGTCCCTGTGTACTAGTCGCGCTGCGCAAATCGCTTTTATTTATATTTTTATTCATTTCAAATTCAAAATTCAAGATTCAAAATTCAAGATTCAAGATTGGGGGCATATTCCTCCCAATCTCATACCTTTCCACTTCTCCACTCCAATCTCCCATCTTCTCAACCTCTCACAAACCGTTCGATCCACTCTCCTACGTCTGAGGTACTGTATGCTTTTCCACCATCGGCAATATCTTCGGTAACAACTCCCGTTTCAAGGCTTGCGTTGACTGCCTTACGGATAAGCGCACCTTCCTCCATCAGGTTGAAACCATATTCAAACATCAGGGCGGCAGACAGGATCATAGCCAGCGGGTTAGCGATATTTTTACCGGTCGCCTGCGGATAGGATCCGTGGATCGGCTCGAAAAGCGATGTATGTAAGCCGACGGATGCCGAAGGGAGTAATCCCAATGAACCGGTAATCACGGATGCCTCATCAGTAAGGATATCACCAAAAAGATTTTCGGTCACCATCACATCGAAGCTTTTAGGCCATTGGATAATACGCATGGCAGCATTGTCCACGAAGAGGAAATCGGTTTCAATATCAGGATATTGGGGTGCAATCTCCTGTGCAATCTGACGCCATAGTCGTGAAGTAGCAATTACGTTTGCCTTATCTACTACGGTCAGTTTTTTGCGTCGCTGACCGGCAAATTTATAGGCTAGGTGTAACACCCGCTCTATCTCTTCGCGGGTATAAACACAAGTATCATAAGCTGTATTGCCATCTTCACTGCGACCCTGGGGGCGACCGAAATACATACCGCCCGTAAGTTCACGGATACAGACAAAATCAGCACCATCTACCAGGTCGGCACGCAAGGGTGACTTATGGACCAGTGAAGGAAAAGTCATTACCGGGCGGATATTCCCATAGAGCCCCAACTGTTTGCGCATGCGAAGTAATCCTTGCTCTGGACGTACTTTGGCATTGGGATCATTATCATATTTGGGGTCACCAATAGCGCCAAAAAGCACTGCATCACTCTGCATACAGAGTTCATGCGTTTCGGCAGGATAAGGATCACCGGTTGCGTCAATGGCACAGGCGCCTACAATGGCCTCTTTGTATGTCAAAGTATGACCGAATTTTTCACAAACTGCCGAAGTAATATTCAGCGCCTGTTTCATAATCTCCGGGCCTATTCCGTCGCCCGGCAGTACAGCTATTTTTAATTGCATTTTATTTAAATTACAAATTACTAATTACCAATTAGGTGAAGAGTTAAGAAGTTCTCAATCTCATTCAATCATCACATCAATCAGGGTAATCTCATATAATTCATATTGGGAATATTCCCGCTTTCTATCATATTCAACATTTTCATTGTCGCCTTGATAGCTGCCACCGTCTGGTCGATATCCAACGCACGGGTTTTGAACACCTTGTCCTGGAATTTCCAGGTGATTACAGTCTGCACATATGCGTTCGTTTTCCCTCCCGGGGGGATTACCACGACATAGTCAATCAGTTCGGGGGCAGGTTTATCGAGTTTTTTGTATATCTTATACATTGCTTTTGAAAAAGCATGATATTGTCCGTCTCCCGCTGCGGTCTCCTGATATATTTCACCTTTTATCGATATCTTCACAGTGGCGGTTGGTCTCAATCCGTCTGTCAGTGTGAGCGAATAGTTGAGCATCTTGATATCCTGATTTTCGACACCGTTCTTCAGCACATCGGAAACGATATAAGGCAATTCATCGAGGTTCACGATCTCTTTCCGGTCACCCAGTTCAATGATACGTGCCGTCACTTTACGTGTCGCCTCATCATCGAGTTCGATACCCAATGCTTCCAAGTTTTTAATGATATTGGACCGGCCTGCATTTTTTCCCAGTGCATATTCACGGAAACGGCCAAACCGTTCGGGCATCAGGTCATTGAAATAGAGGTTTTTCTTTTTGTCGCCGTCAGCATGGACACCCGCCACCTGAGTAAATACATTATCACCTATAACCGGCTTATTATTCGGGATACGTACGCCGGAGTAGCTCTCCACTACCTTACTTACACTATAGAGCTTCGATTCATCTACATTAGTAGATAATCCCATGTGATCATGAATAAGTGCTACCACACTGGTAATCGGCGCATTGCCGGCCCGTTCTCCCAATCCGTTCACAGTGACATGCACCCCTTTCACACCGGCTTTGATGGCTTCGTAAACATTAGCCACAGCCAGATCGTAATCGTTATGCGCATGAAAATCGAAATGAAGTTTTGGATAACGAGCAATCATTTCCGAGCAGAATAGATGAGTCTCATCGGGATTGAGTACTCCCAGCGTATCCGGCAGCATAAAACGGGTCACTGCTTCATCTTTCAATCCGTCCATCATCCGGAACACATACTCTTTTGAGTCGCGCATCCCATTCGACCAATCTTCAAGATAAAGGTTGACTGTCAACCCCATCCGTTGTGCATGGACGATAGTATTCTTTACATCAGCCAAGTGTTCTTGCTGCGATTTACACAACTGATAGGTACAGTGTTTCAAAGAACCTTTGCAGAGCAAGTTCACCACCTTGCACCCGGCATTCACGATCCATTCAAGGGAAGTGGTGCCATCTACAAATCCCAGCACCTCGAGCCGGTCGATATAACCATGGGTATGCGCCCACTGCGCCATTTTTTTCACGGACTGGAATTCCCCTTCGGAGACCCGCGCAGAAGCGATCTCCACCCGGTCGACCTTCAGCTCTTCGAGCAAAAGGCGCACCACGCTCACCTTTTCTTGTGCCGCAAACGACACGCCGGAGGTCTGCTCACCATCCCGGAGCGTGGTATCCATGATTTCTATTTTTCTTGCTTCTCCCAAAACAACCTTTGTTTAATGACTAATTACCAATTCGTCTTGAATCTTAAATCTGGAATCTATTCGTACGCAAAGGCACGATTTCTCTCATATTCCTCAATCTTATCCCTATTGGAAAGGAGAAAGTCGATATCATCCAAACCTTTCAACAGGCACTCTTTCTTGTAAGGATTGATCTCGAACGATTCAACCGTGCCGGTTTCGTTATTTGAAATGGTTTGCTCTTCCAGATTGACTGTCACCGTTGCCTGCGGATTGTTATTTACAGATTTAAACAGTTCACTCAGGAACTTTTCGCTCACGACTACCGGCAGGATGCCGTTGTTAAGGGCGTTGTTACGGAAAATATCGGCGAAGAAGCTCGATACGACCACCTTAAACCCGTAACCACCGATTGCCCAGGCCGCATGCTCGCGGCTACTGCCACTACCGAAATTTTTTCCGGCTACCAATACTTCTCCCGAATAAGTCGGGTTATTCAGTACAAAATCCGATTTGGGATTTCCATCCTTGTCATAACGCCAGTCGGCAAACAGGTTATCACCGAATCCTTCACGCGTAGTTGCTTTCAGGAAGCGCGCGGGGATGATCTGGTCAGTATCCACATTCTCAATAGGAAGTGGCACATATGTTGATGTTATTGTTTTAAACTTTTCCATTATTTTTTCAAAATTCAAGATTCAAAATTCAAAATTTAAGATTCAAAATTCAAGATTCAAGATTTTGAACTCCGAATTCTGAATTCTCATTAGCTTATTAATCTCATCCCGACATATCGGGATCTTCGCTACGCTTCGATTGGCACTATATGTCCCGACTTGTCGGGATTAGTTACGGTTGCGTTATTTTCCCATTAACTGCTGCTGCTGCAGCCACTAACGGACCGGCGAGGATCGTTCTTGCTCCGGGTCCCTGTCTTCCTTCAAAATTCCGGTTAGAAGTGGAAACTGCATATTTCCCTGCCGGGACTTTATCATCGTTCATCGCCAGACAGGCTGAACAACCCGGCTGACGCAATTCAAAACCGGCCTCTTCCAGTATCTTGTCGAGTCCTTCTGCTTCAATCTGTTTACGCACCTGCCAACTGCCGGGTACTAACCATGCCGTTACATTATTGGCCTTCTTTTTACCTTTCACGTAACTGGTAAATACCCTGAAATCTTCGATACGACCGTTGGTACAACTCCCCAGAAAGACATAATCGATCTGTTTTCCTTCTAATTTTTCCCCGGGAGAGAATCCCATATAATTCAACGATTTTTCGAATGATATCTTCCCGGCCTCGTCTATTTCATCCAGGCGGGGGATAGTGCCGTCTATAGGCATTCCCATACCAGGGTTGGTTCCATAAGTAATCATCGGACGGATCTTGCCCACATCGAAAGTCACCTCTTTGTCAAAGGCGGCACCATCATCGCTTTTCAGTGTTTTCCAATAAGCCACTGCTTTTTCCCATTTTTCACCTTTGGGAGCAAATTCACGTCCCTTGATATAGTTAAAGGTAGTTTCATCGGGAGCCACTAATCCTCCACGTGCACCCATTTCAATACTGAGGTTGCAAAGAGTCATCCGCTCTTCCATAGTGAGATTGCGTACCGCTTCACCGGCATATTCCACAAAATAGCCGGTAGCGCCCCCGGTAGTCAACTGGGAAATCATATAAAGTGCCATATCTTTTGCACTTACATTTTTACCCAACTTTCCTTCAAAATTGATCCGCATGGTTTTGGGGCGTGTCTGCAGGATACACTGCGACGCCAACACCATTTCCACCTCACTGGTACCGATACCAAAGGCAATGGCACCAAAAGCACCATGGGTAGAAGTATGGCTATCGCCACATACGATGGTCATACCGGGCTGGGTATAACCATTCTCCGGCCCGATTACATGTACGATCCCATTCTTAGGGTTATTTAATCCATAATAAGTCAATCCAAAATCCGATGCATTTTTAGCCAATGTTTCCACCTGAAAACGGGAAATAGAATCACGAATAGGCTTGTTCTGCCACATCGTGGGAATATTATGGTCGGCCGTCAACGTAGTCTGCTTTGGACGGAACACCGTCAACCCACGTGCCCTAAGGCCAGCAAAGGCCTGGGGGCTGGTCACTTCGTGACACAAATGCCTGTCGATGTATAATTGGGTGGGACCATCTTTCACGGTCGTCACCACATGCGCATCCCATATCTTATCAAAAAGAGTCTTCATATATTTTAATTACAAATTACTAATTACAAATTACACCTTCCCACTTCATTCAACGAACTTATTCACAGCGTCAATAAATGCCTCTACAGATGCTGCGACGATATCGGTATTGGCCGAGAAACCGTAATAAACAATATCGTTGTGCTCCACCTGCATGTGGACCTTACCTATGTCATCACTACCATGGTCGATTGCCTGAATAAGGAATTCCCGAATTTTCACCTTCCTGCGGATAATGTTCTTCACCGCACGAATAGCTGCATCTACCGGGCCATTACCACTTGCTGTCGCTTCGAAGCGTTCTCCGGCAATATTCAGGGCTATGCTGGCTACATCGCGCACACCGATACCACACAATACCTGGAGGTATTCTACTTTAATCCTGTCCAAACGTGCATCTTTACCCACCAACATCAGTATATCATCGTCATTGATATTTTTTTTCTTGTCGGCCATTTCAAGGAACTTCTGATATATCTCATCCAATTCCTGGGGTTCGAGTTTCACGCCCAGGCTCGACAGGCGGTTTTTGAGTGCCGCACGTCCACTACGGGCAGTCAGCACGATAGCATTATCATCGATTCCTACATCTTTGGGATTGATGATTTCGTAAGTTTCAACATTCTTGAGGACACCATCCTGGTGGATTCCGGAAGAATGTGCAAAAGCATTCCTTCCCACAATCGCCTTATTGGGTTGTACCGGCATATTCATCAGGCTCGATACCATCCGGCTGGCAGAATAAATATGTTGTGTATTGATATTGGTCTCGAATCCGCGGTCTTTGTGGCTCTTGAATGCCATCACCACTTCTTCGAGCGATGTATTTCCGGCACGTTCACCGATACCGTTGACGGTTACTTCCACCTGACGGGCCCCGTTGAGCACACCCGAAATGGTGTTGGCAGTAGCCATTCCCAAATCCTGATGGCAGTGGGTGGAGAGGATGGCATCTTTCAGGTCTACGTTATCTATAAGATACTTTATTTTTGCTCCGTATTCGTCGGGGAAGCAATAGCCGGTCGTGTCGGGTATATTCACTACGGTAGCCCCTGCATTGACTACAGCTTGTACCACCCGGGCAAGGTATTCATTGTCGGTGCGTCCTGCATCTTCTGCGTAGAATTCCACGTCATCCACGAAACGACGGGCATATTTCACCGCCTTTACGGCCCGTTCGATGATCTCCTCACGGTTGGAGTTGAACTTGTATTTAATATGTGAGTCGGATGTGCCGATACCGGTGTGGATCCGTTTCCTCTTGGCATACTTCAACGCCTCGGCAGCCACCTCAATATCCTTTTCAACAGCACGGGTTAGTGCACAGATAGTCGGCCAGGTGACCGCTTTTGAGATTTCGACTACCGAATTGAAGTCGCCCGGACTTGATACGGGAAAACCGGCTTCTATTACATCCACCCCCAACAACTCAAGAGCTTGTGCAACCTGGATCTTCTCAATGGTGTTCAACTGACAACCGGGAACCTGTTCGCCATCTCTTAATGTTGTATCAAATACATAAATACGTTCCATTATTATTCACCTTTTTATTAGCTTTATAAAAAAGGATAACCTTTCTCACTCGGTGAGAAAGGTTATCCCTATATTTTTTACCTAATGTAAATCACAGATATGCCAGTCTCACCCTCCGAATTTTTCCAGAAGTAGAATAGAAATGACTAGAATATCGACCTGATAATACATACGACAAATTGAAATTTTTCCTGTTTAATGGGTGCAAAGTAAACGCAAAAATCCATACAAACAAAATATTTTCACAATTTTCTTCAAAAAAATTTCATTTTATTCTTTATTTGAGCCAATAATCTCCGAATTGAAACATTATACTACTCAAATAAGTCAAAAAATCAGTATATTATCGTTGATCCTGTTATCCGGTGGATTCGCACAACAAAATAGGACTACACCTCACATCATTCATCACACAAAACATCTATCAGTTGCGAATTGTTCATGTTTGTAGAATATAGGATGCTTTCACTATCACTATATTTATAGAATATAAGATGCGCCTCAGGTAAGCTCAAACAAGTTTGGCTTACCATTCGGCTTTCGATTTTATCAGACTATTTCTCGCTATGGCAAAGTTCAAACAAGTTTGCTCTTTACTCATTTAGCTTAACGAAATAGTTCACTATATTTGCATCATGTTTTTCGACAGTAATGAAATAAAGGAGAAAATGAACGAAGCGGGAAAAGCGAGAAAGCCGTTTCTGTTTGCAGTAGATTTTGAGATGCGGGAGGGATTTTTTGTTGCCGATCCGTTGTCGCAACAAGAGATCCTTTTCGACATCAAAGGCATGTCCAACACCTTCCCTCACGGGCTTTCCGGGACACCCAAGTCATTCTCTTTTCTTTCTCATCAGACAGACAGCTATTTATTTGAGGCCGATCCTGAAGATTACGTCACCTATCTACAGCGTTTTAATGTGGTGATGGACGGGTTGAAACGAGGTGACTCCTACCTTGTCAATCTCACTATAAAAACTCCATTGAGGTGTTCTCTCTCATTTGAAGAAATTTTTCTCTCCAGCAGGGCGACCTATAAGCTCTGCCTGCCAGGCAAATGGGTATGCTTCTCTCCGGAGTGTTTTGTACGGATAGAGCAGGGAAAAATATTCACTTTCCCGATGAAAGGAACTATCGACGGACGTCTGCCTTATGCGCGGGATATCGTGTTAAATGACCGGAAAGAGACGGCGGAACATAATACTATCGTGGATCTGCTTCGTAACGACTTGAGCCGGATAGCTACCTCTGTAAAAGTAAACCGTTTCAGATACATAGATGCATTGGAGACAAACAGGGGATCCATATTACAGGTAAGTTCCGAGATCGAGGGAACTCTGGCGGAAGGGTATCTCGATATCCTGGGAACACTTTTCTTCGAATTATTGCCGGCCGGTTCCGTATCGGGAGCGCCCAAGGAGGCTACGCTTCGCATCATCAAGGAGGCTGAAAAGGAAGCACGCGGCTTCTACACCGGTGTAGCCGGTTATTTCGATGGTAAAAAACTAGAATCGTTTGTATTGATCCGATTCATTGAACAATGCGGTTCACAACTCTTTTTCCGCAGCGGCGGCGGCATTACCGCCAATAGCAGTAGCAGGAAAGAGTACGAGGAAGCAATCCGGAAAATATATCTGCCATTACATTAGTCATTCTAAATTTCGACTGATATGTTTTTAGAAACCATTTGCATACTTCACGGAGAGATTCAAAACATGCAGTGCCATGAAGAACGGATGCAACAGACAGCCGCCCATTTTGGATTCAACGCGCCCAAGTTGCCCGATCTACCAACACTTCTTCCGGATAAACTACAGGATACTAAAGTAAAATGCCGGATCATTTATCACAAGGCTATCCAAGAGGTATCATTTGAATCCTATCTTCTCAAAAAGATAACCTCGTTGAAGTTGATAGAGGCGTCGGTCGATTACTCATTTAAATTTGCCGACAGGAGGCAGCTAAATACCCTGTTGGCGCAAAAAGGCGACTGTGATGAGATCCTTATCACCCGGAAAGGTCTTATTACAGATACCTCTTACAGCAATGTAGTATTCAGCAAGGGGGAGCAGTATTTTACACCGGAGAGTCCGCTGTTAAATGGCACCAAGCGGCAAAAACTCCTTCGCGAAGGGGTCATCGCAGAGAGAATTATCCACCGCAATACTCTCCCGGAATATGATTGCATCTACCTTATCAATGCCATGTTGGATATAGATGATGGAATATCCCTCCCGGTATGCAATATTGTATGATTAGATATAGTTCTATATAATACAACACATCTCCTTATTCCAATCGAGTAGGTAGGGGGATTACTCCCCCGCCCCCTCACACCACCGTGCATGCTT
>NZ_JAXQGC010000002.1:0-31663 GCF_034331125.1 Proteiniphilum sp. | reverse complement strand
GCAAGCCGGGTGGTGTGAGAGGGCGGGGGAGTAATCCCCCTACCTACTCGATTTTACTTCTCTGTTCTAGGGAAGGTTACAATTCCTTCTTTGGAAGCAGTGATTCCGGCAGGAGAAACACAGGTAAAGTTTCCAATTTATTTAAGCAACCTGGATAAACTTTCTCCTGATTCGATCTATTTTTTGAATTACAAAATAGACCCCACGAAAACGGATGCGTTCAACCCCAGAAAAGATGAAGTATTATTGCGTGTATTCAAAGCGAATGAGTATTCCACTACCCAACGGAATGTTTTTTATAACTACACCTTTTCTTTTGTAACGACCCTTGATTTGAATAATCCTTTAATACGGCGTCCTACCAGTTCTAACCAGGTGTTTCCTTTAGGAGAAAATTCGGTCAGGATGTTGGCCGGTGATGAGGAAATGGGAGAATATAAAACCGCTTTGAATCGTATCAACGAAAGGAGTATCGAGGTAGTAATGGGAGAGCAAACATCAAAAAATTCGATGGTGCGTCACGTGACTATTGAGCCTTATAAAACGATTGATGTAGTTCAGCTCACGCCGACCGATATTTACGATAATACGTTTTGATCAATATTATCTCAACTCCTGATGGCCGTAGTACCTACTATAAAGAGTTTCGATTGCACTATTTACGTATGGAATATAGCCCAAGAGCTGACTTGTTGTAATAATTGTCAAATGGAACAATAAAATAATCGTATGAGAAAAAATATAGTATTATTCGGATTAATCGGAATATTGATCATTGCTTTGGGAGTCAATTCCTGTGCACCCGATTATCGTTTTGTTACCATTAAAATACTTTTACAACCGAAAGTAAAGGGGGTATAGGTGTTCTTTATACACTAAATATTTTTATAATTTGTTTTTATATATGTTTGTTGTTTAATTTTTTTTATTTTTCTTTGTAAGGCTATAAAAAAAGCAAAACTACTTACTCCAAAATAAGAATATTAATGCCATAATGATAAAATTGTAGTCAATGAGAACAAACACAGGCAAGAATAAATTCAACCCCTCTTTTGTGTTAATTAAAGTTAATGGGGGGGGGGGGGCAATTCTCTATATATAGCTTAAAACCCTTATCTCCAATCATTTTTTTCTTCTTTCTCTCCAACAGATATTTTAATAATATTTGTCGGGTTCCCTTTATTCCATATATAAAAACATTTCCAGACAGCATTAGCTACGGCTGTCTGGGAATGTTTTTTTTATGAATGATCCGGTTATAGGAGACTTTGCAATATTAAATAATTAATGATATAAAATTTAATAATGGGAAACAAAAACAAGAAAACACAACTCTCCCTGATGATGTTCTTTCAGTTTTTTATTCAGGGATCATGGTATGTAACCATGGGCACTTACCTGGGACAAACCCTTCATTTCACGGGAGTACAGATCGGATTGGCGTATAGTACGGCAGCCATCGCAGCCATTATATCTCCTGTCATCGTAGGTATGATAGCCGACCGGTTCTTTTCCGCCAACAGGGTACTGGCGTTTTTAAACATAACGGGGGCAGTATTATTAGTCTGGTTGACACAAATTAATAATTTTTCGTTATTCTTTCCTGTGTTGTTGTTATATACAATTTGCTTTATGCCGACCATGTCGCTGTGCAACTCCATCTCTTTTGACAACCTGCTGGAGCCGTCGAAGGAATTCTCCCGCATCCGGCTGTTCGGGTCTTTCGGGTGGATTATTTCCGGGATACTTATCAGTTCCATGAATCTGGAACCATTGTCAACGCCTTTCCTTATCGCTGCCGGCATATCTTTCCTGGCCGGCTTGTATGCTTTCCTTCTGCCCTACAAGGCGCCTGAAAAGCGTGCGGAAAAGGTGACTGTCGGGCAAATACTCGGGTTCGATGCCTTTAAACTTACCAAAGATAAATCGTTCCTGGTATTGCTGGTGTTCTCGGCTCTGACCTGTATTCCACTTGCTTTCTACGATTCTTTTACCAACCTTTTCATAGTCAATGTAGGGATCAATAACGCTGCCGCAGCCATGAGCATGGGTCAGGTTGCCGAAGTGATCTTCCTTTTTGCGTTTCCTCTTCTATTCCTTAAGTTGCGTTACAAGGGAAGTATAGTGTCCGCTATTGTCGCCTGGGTGCTGATGTACGGGTTCTTTGCGCTGGGAGCTCATACGGGACAGACCGGATTCATCTATGCCGTACTGCCGCTCCACGGGTTCTGTTTCACCTTCTTCTTTGTTTCGGGACAATTGTTTGTGGATGAAAAGGCTCCATCGTCACTACGGAATTCGGCCCAGGGCCTGATTGCCTTTGCCACTTATGGGGTAGGGAAATACCTGGGAACACTGGTTGCCGGGAACGTAGTACATCAATACACTGCCGCCCAGGGTGCATACAACTGGGTTGCTGTCTGGATCGTACCCTTTGCTATGGCTGTTGTCATCCTGATCGGGTTTGTTGCCCTGTTCAGAGAAAACGGTAAGACTAAATCTGTATAATACCTTATTAATTTTTTTGCCTATGGATAGATAGATCAGATACCTTTTCAACCGGAAAAGAATATAATAATTGTCATTGAAAAATTATTCTTAAAATTATCTAAATCGTTGAAGCATGAATGAAACATTAACTGTAAATGAAATGAAAACAAAATTGAAACAACATTTATCAAAATTTTTGATGTTCCTGTTTTTTGTGTTGTTGACGGCTTCCGTATCAGCGCAAAAGACCGTAAGGGGAACCGTGAGCGATGTGAACGGGGAACCCTTGATAGGAGTGAATGTAGTAGTGAAAAATGCTGCTACTACTATTGGAACCGTAACGGATGTTGACGGTCAATATTCATTGGAAGTGCCGGGAGAGAATTCTATTCTCGTTTTTTCGTATATCGGGTATAATACCGTGGAAGTGACTGTCGGTACGCAGACCATTATAGATCAAACACTAACGGAAGAGACTCATTTGATTGATGAACTAATTGTAGTCGGATACGGGGTTTCAAAGAAGGAAACGGTAACCGGATCGGTATCTTCTATAAAAGGGGAAGAGCTGATTAAATCGCCTGTTACCAATTTATCAAATGCTCTAGCCGGTCGCTTACCGGGTGTGATCACTTTCCAGAGATCGGGGGAACCCGGATATGACGGATCTACTATTCGGATTCGTGGATCAAATACACTTGGAAATAATGATCCTCTCGTTGTTATCGATGGTGTGGCCGCAAGGGCAGGAGGATTGGACCGGTTAGATCCTAATGAAATAGAAAGTATTTCCGTATTGAAAGATGCTTCCGCAGCTATTTACGGAGCACGTGCGGCAAATGGTGTAATTCTTATTACCACAAAAAAAGGTAAAACAAGTCAGAAACCGCAGTTAACCTATTCTTTTAACCAGGGATGGGCTCAGCCGACACAGTTGCCGAAAATGGCCGACGCCGCGGAATATGCGGAACTCAGGAATGAGTTGATCGTAAATAATGGATTGCAGAATCCTAAAACAGGTATACCGGATGTAGTGGGTGAACCATGGAAAACAGCGGAAGAGATACAGAAATACCGTGACGGATCTGATCCATGGAGATATCCTAATACAGACTGGTTTAAAGAGACGTTTAAAACATGGTCTCCCACATCTGTCCATAATGCGACATTGGAGGGTGGTACAGAGAAATTAAGCTATTTCTCTACATTCGGATATAAATTCCAGGATGGTTTATATCATAACTCTGCAAACAATTATGAACAATTTAATTTGCGTATTAATCTGGATGCGCAATTGAATGATTGGGTAAATATGTCTGTAAATATGTTAGGACGTCAGGAAAATAGGAATTTTCCCAGTCAAGGCGCCGGCGATCTGTTGTGGTTTACTTCCCGTGGCCGTCCTACAGATCCTGCCTATTGGCCTAACGGTTTGCCTGGGCCTGCACAGGAATACGGACGCAACCCGGTTGTTGCAGTAACCGATGAAACCGGTTATACGCGTGACAAAAGATATTATGTGCAGACAAATGCAAGAGTGGAGGTGACGCAGCCATGGATCGAAGGACTGAAATTGACGGCTTCCGTATCTTATGATAAAGCATTCGGGCAGACAAAAAGTTGGTTTAAACCATGGTATTTATATACCTGGGATAATCAGAGCTATGAAGCTGACGGCGTAACACCAAAATTGGAAAAAGCATTGAGTTACCCTTCTCATCCTGATCCATCGTTGAGAATGAATAACTTTGATCAGACAAATATGTTATTGGGAACATTTATCAGCTATGATAAAACATTGGGAGATCATACCCTGAATGCACTTTTGGGTGCTGAGAGTGAAATCGGAGACAAATCCTTTTTTGAAGGATACAGAAGGTATTTCTTATCTTCAGCTCTTGATATTTTCAATGCAGGAGGTGATAAAGAAAAAAATGCAACCAGCGGGGGATGGAATGATAACTGGGAACGTGCCCGTATGAATTATTTCGGACGTTTTTCCTATAATTATAAAGAAAAATACCTTACTGAATTTGTATGGAGGTATGACGGATCATATATGTTCCCAAAAGAAAACCGGTTTGGATTTTTCCCGGGAGTCTTGTTAGGTTATCGTATTTCTGAGGAGGATTTTTGGCGCAATAATCTTTCCTTTATAAATTATTTCAAGCTAAGGGCTTCATGGGGACAACTTGGGAATGATCAGGTATGGTATGATGATCAGTTGCGTGAATATCAATATCTTCCTACTTATTATTACGAGTGGGGATATATCATAGATAATGAAGATGTAAAAGGGCTCAGGATCAGTAGGTTCCCTAACGAAAAAATTACATGGGAAAGAGCAAATAATTTCAATATCGGTTTTGACGGACAAACTTTGAAAAACCGTTTGTATTTTGAATTTGACTATTTCTACAACAAACGTTCGAATATCCTGTGGAGAAGAAATGCCTCTATTCCTGAAACGGCCGGTTTAACGCTGCCTGCTGAAAATATTGGTAAAGTGGACAATACCGGTTTTGATTTTAATATTTCATGGTCAGATAATATAGAGGATTTCAAATATAATATCGGTATTTCGGGTGGTTATGCCAAGAATACCATTAAATTCTGGGATGAATCAGCCGGCGCACCCGAATGGCAAAAATCAACAGGACATCCGATGAATACCGGATTATATTATGAGTTTGATGGTGTTTTTAAGGATTGGGCCGAAATTAATGATATTGCCAATCGTCCGAATTATGACGGTATTACCGATGATGCCAGCCTGCAACCCGGAGATATGAAATTCAAAGATATAGATGGGGATGGGAAAATTACTCCGGACGATAGAAGACGTTTTGATAAAACCAACGAACCCAAGTGGACTTATGGATTGAATGCTTTTATGCAATACAAAAACTTTGATCTGACGATTTTGTTTCAGGGTGCTGCTGACGCATGGACAAAAGTTTATTTTGATTCCGGTGATATCGGAAACTACTCGAAAAGAGTTTATGATAATCATTGGTCGGTCGATAATCCAACCAGTGAACATCCCCGCGTACATGAACGTCAGAAATATTACTGGGATAGTGGGACAGGAGCCAACAATACCTACTGGATGGTGAATACGGATTATTTGAGATTAAAAAATATTGAATTGGGATATACATTGCCACGCCATATTGTAGATAAAACTCTGTTCTTTAGTCATATGCGTTTATATGTAAATGGTGTGAATCTTTTTACCATCTCTCCGTCTAAAGAGATCGATCCGGAAAGTACCAGTGCGAATGCAACCAATTATCCGCAATCGAGAGTTATAAATCTTGGTTTTTCATTAACATTCTAAATTTTACGAAAGATGAAAAAGAATATTATATTTTTGTTTTCTTTTTTCCTTTTTGTATTGGTAGCATGTGATCATGACTTCATGGATACCAAACCCAAAACGGAAATAACAGCAGATGATATCTGGAAAGAAAGCAGTTTGGCTGAGGCCTATATGTTTGATATTTATTTTACCTTCCAGGACGCAGGTTTTACTGAAGAGCTACAAGCCTCGGCAACTGATGAAGCGTTGTTTACACATGGTCGTGAATTTCGTGAAACCAATGCAGGTGCAATAACGGATGTGAATCTTGGCTGGTTTGGTAAGACCCAGAGCGGACACCAATGGGCAAGGCTCTATAGGAATATCCGATCCTGTAATGATTTTATAGAAAATATTGATAACGCTGAATTTGATGAAAGATATAAAATCCAATTGAAAGGGGAAGCCTATTTCTTACGTGCTTATTTCTTTCACCGTCTGACCAGAGCGTTTGGTGGTATTCCATTGCAGTTGAAAGTCACCCAACTGACAGATGATCCTGAAAGTTTTCTGATCCCCAGATCTTCATACACAGATTGTATAGATCATATTTTAAGTGATCTCGATGAAGCTGCTGATTTATTGAAAGACAGAACATTTGCCAATACCCAAAAAGGACGTGCAACATTGGCTGCCGTGAAAGCTCTGAGGGTACGTGTGCTGACTGATGCGGCAAGCGATTTGCATGATGAAGCTACGGCAACAGCCAAAGTGCCCATCTTTAATTCTTATCCCAATAAGGAGTTGTTGTTTTATACCAAAGGGTCAAGGGCCGAGAGATGGAATGCTGTGAAAACTGCCGCAAAGGACTTAATGGATAATCCGTTGGGGCATGCTGTGCCTGATTTCGGAGGAGCTGGTTTGTCTGTAGAGGAAAAAGCCGATGCAATCTGGTCTTTTTTCCTGAAAGATAGTCCTGATCATATTTTCTCACGTTACTTCATTGATACCAAAGATGAAAGCGGAACGAAAATGCCACTTTTCAATGGCCCTTCCGGATATCATGCATGGGGCGGTAATACTCCGATACAGGATTTTGTAGATGCTTTTGCTATGGAAGACGGTAGCAAATTCGACTGGAATAATCCTGAGCATAAAGCAGCTCCGTACAAAAACAGGGAGCCCCGTTTTTATGCTACGGTAATGTACGATGGTATGCAATGGATACAACGTCCCTCCGATTATGCCGTGGCTGATCCTACCGGTACCATCCAAACAGGATATTATCAGTTAGATCCTGCTTCAAACGATTTATACCCAGGTATGGATACAAGGACAGGTGGTGGTGAAAACTGGAATGCTACCTATACCGGATATTATCTGAAAAAATTTATCAATCCTGCTGCTGGGGATCACCGTAATAAGATTAATGCTGTCTTTCCGTTTATCCGTCTTTCGGAGGTATATATGAACTATATTGAAGCATGTATTGAATTGGGAGAATTGGACGAAGCCAAAGAATACCTGAATCAGATGCGTGAAAGCGTAGGGATGCCGGATGTTACGACATCCGATCAGACTGAGTTACGTAGGATTTATCAAAATGAGCGGAGACTGAATTTTTATTTCGAAGAGCATCGTTACTGGGATGTCCGTCGTTGGATGATCGCTCCGTCAGCTCCCGGATTGAACAGCCTGACGGGAATCCGTGTAACGGCTATGTTAAAATCCGGCGTAGGAAAACAAGAGCGGTATGCACATGATGAATCGCGTTGGAATTATACGTATGATGTTGTACCTGTTACCCAGGAAGGGAGGAAATGGGAAAATAAATGTTACTTTTTACCTATCCATCGTGATGAGATAAACAGAAATAAGAATCTTATCCAAAATCCGGGATACGGGGAATGATAACTGATTCAGACTGTCCGGAAATATAATAGGATTCAAAACAATTCTTAACGCTGTTACTAATAATTTTGTATCTTTGTTTTCGGACAGTCTAATAAATAATAATATCGGATATTATGAAGCATAAAAAACTTAAAATGGGCATGGTCGGCGGTGGGAGCGATGCCTTTATCGGAGCTATACACCGTCGTGCGGCGTTCATGGATAACCTGATCGAACTGGTCTGTGGTTGTTTCAGTGCCAATCCGGAAATATCAAGAAGTTCGGGAAGGGAATATTTTCTTCCGGATCATCGGATTTATGACAACTACCAAGAAATGTTTGAACGTGAAATGGAGCTGCCTGAAGAAGAACGGATGGATTTTGTGACCATCGTAACCCCCAACAAATGGCATTTTGAACCGGCCATGATGGCACTGGAGAGAGGCATTCACGTGGTACTTGACAAACCGATCACCTTCTCCCTCGAAGAGGCGGTGAAGCTAAGGGAAAAGGTAGAGGAGACCGGTCTGGTACTGGCACTCACACACGTCTACTCGGGATATCCCGCTGTCAAAGAAGCGAAAGCCCGGATTGCCAACGGTGAGTTAGGCAAACTCAGGAAAGTGTATGTGGAATATACCCAGGGGTGGCTCTCACAACGTATAGAATTGCAGGGCGGTAATAACGCCGGATGGAGAACAAATCCCAATACTACCGGTAAAGCGGGATGTATGGGTGATATTGGCACGCATGCCTGGCATTTGGCCGAATATGTGACGGGGCTGAAAGTACAGGAAGTATGCGCCGATCTGCAGACTTATGTGGAGGGACGTCCGGTAGATGATGACGGTGCTTCGTTGTTGCGTTTGGAAAACGGTGTGACCGGTGTGCTGATGGCTACCCAGATAGCTACTGGTGAAGCCAATAATATCCGTATTCGTGTGTATGGTGATAAAGGAGGACTGGAATGGAGGCAGATGGATCCGAACCGGTTAATCCTTAGATGGGACGATAGACCTACACAAGAGCTTTATATGGGGAATAACGAATTCCTGAGCGATCTCGCCAAATGGAATACAAGAACGCCTGCAGGACATCCGGAAGGTTTTATAGAAGCATTTGCCAATATTTACCGGAATTTTGCTTTGACTGTGATGGCCAAAAGAAATGGAGAAGTACCAGTAGGTCTCATTACCGATTTTCCTGACGTGTATGACGGTGTCAGGGGAATGCAGTTTGTGGAAACTATGGTAGAAGCAGGCAAGGATAACGATACAAAATGGTTCAAATGGATAGAATAAAAGATATTTTTGCTAAAAAAGTGTATTTTATAGGTGCATTTTTTTTAATAGAATAAAATTTCGTACTTTTATAGGCAAATAACGGTAATATATAGATAGAAACTATAATTTAAAACTTCTTATCAGAAACTACAATGTCGAAGCGTGCCAGAAGGGAACGGAGAACAGGTAAAAAACTGCACCAACGAAAAGGTTTTTTCCTTCTCATCGGAATATTCATCGGAATTGTCTTTGTTGCAGCCTTGTATCAGACTTCAGTTTATTTTTCCACGAATGAATCGTGTATGATGTGCCATGTGCATCCTCATGCGGAAGAGAGTTGGATGTTGTCGGTACATGTGAATAACTCGAGCGGGGTGATGGTGAACTGTGTGGATTGCCACCTCCCTCCCAAAGACGACACATGGGCTCATTATACGGCAAAAATATCGTTGGGGGCCCGTGACCTGTGGGGATACCTTACCAAGGATCCTGCAGAGATCGACTGGGACAGAAAATCGGAATTGGAACATGCTGTGAAATATATTCCTAACGAGTCTTGTGTAAAATGTCACCAAAATCTCTTTCCACAAGGAATCAGCGATGATGGTATTACGGCACATCTTTATTATGAGGAGAATGCGGAAAAGCTCGATTTGCAGTGTATCAGTTGCCATTTGGATGTAGGGCATTACAACCCGAACTATTCCCATGGGCAGATGGTTGGCGTTCCCGGCATGACCGGAGCTGCAGCAGCAGATACCAGCTTGTTTTATAAGGAGCCGGCGGTGGTCACCGGTTTTGCCAATTATACAGAGCAGATTCCCGGTACGGCAGTTTCGTTTGAGATGATCGCAATCCCTGGTGGTACTTTCAAGATGGGAAGTCCGGAAAAAGAACCTTTCCGCAATCCGGACGAATCGCCTCAGCATGAGGTATCTCTGAGTCCGTTCTTTATGGCGGAGGTAGAAACCACCTGGGATATGTACTGGGCATTCTATGCGGAGACGATGAGCGAAGGGCGTACTCCTCCTGAAACAGTCTATGCGAACAACCTGAATGCTATGGGTGTAGATGCCATATCAGGCCCTACACCGCCATTTGGTTATCCTGACCAGGGTTGGGGACAGGGTGATCGTCCCGCCATAACAATGACCCATTACGCTGCCGAAACATTCTGTCAGTGGTTATCGGAGAAGACCGGTAAGAAATACCGTCTCCCTACCGAGGCTGAGTGGGAATATGCTGCCCGTGGAGGTACGGAAACACCTTATTTCTTTCCCGGAAGTCCGAAAGATTTTTCAGATCAGGGATTTATGCGGAATGTTTTCAAGCCGAAGACCGACGGTATCACCTCGTATGTGGTCTATGACAAAAATAGTAACGGACGTACGCAGCCTCCTTCCGAAGTGATGGCCAATCCTTTCGGATTAAAAAATATGCTGGGTAATGTGATGGAGTATACGGCTGACAAATATGATCCGCAAGCATATGCTAAACGGTCAGGAGTTACCCATAATCCCCGCGTGACCGAAGGTGACGAATGGGTGGTACGTGGAGGACTCTATTCTTCCGATGCGGCTGATGTGCGGAGTGCGAGCCGTAGACATACGCAACACGAAGCATGGTTGAGGACGGACCCGCAACAACCAAAGAGTATCTGGTGGTATTCCGATATAAAAGGGATCGGATTCCGTGTAGTATGTGAACCGGACTTATAGTGGTAAGGTGAAATGGTGGAGAAGTGATAATAACAATAAAAAATCCTAAAACAATAATCTAAAACAATCAAAGTAATGAAGAAAGAAAACAATCTAACCAGAAGGTCATTTCTGAAAACTTCTGCCGTGGCGGGAGCAGTCGGAGTGATCGGTACTGGCTCCGCAGGATTTCTGACATCCTGTAGTGGTGGAGGAAAAGAAGGTAATGTACCTTTGAGAGAGCCTGGTACTTATTATATTCCCGAGCTTCCTGACCTGGCAACTGACGGAAAAGAACTGAAAGCAGGTGTTGTAGGTTGCGGTGGACGTGGTTCGGGAGCAGCCATGAACTTCTTGAATGCAGCCAATGGCGTGACTATCGTCGCTTTGGGTGATGTGTTCCAGGACAGGGTAGACGGTCTGGCGGAAAAATTGAAGAATGAAAAAAATATAGATATTCCTGCCGACAAGCGCTTTGTGGGGCTGGATGCCTACAAACAGGTGATCGATAGCGATATCGACGTACTGATCGACTGCACTCCTCCTTTCTTCCGTCCTGAACATTTCAGATATGCGGTAGAGAAAAACAAACATAGTTTTCTGGAAAAACCGATCTGTGTAGATGCAGCCGGTTATCGTACCATCGTAGCTGCTGCCCGACAGGCACAAGCTAAGAATCTTTCTGTAGTTACCGGAACACAACGCCATCATCAGCGCGCTTATGTGGAATCTTATAAACAGATTATGAATGGCGCTATTGGTGAAATTACCGGCGGAACCGTTTACTGGAACCAAAGTATGTTGTGGTATCGCGATCGTCAACCACAATGGAACGATTTTGAATTTATGGTACGCGACTGGGTGAACTGGAAATGGCTGTCGGGAGACCATATCGTGGAACAGCATGTGCACAATATCGATGTATTTACCTGGTTCTCCGGCCTGAAACCTGTCAGTGCTGTCGGTTTTGGTTCACGCCAACGTCGTGTGACGGGTGACCAGTACGATAATTTCAGTATCGACTTCACCATGGAAAATGGGATCCATATGCATAGTATGTGTCGTCAGATCGACGGTTGTGCTAATAATGTAAGCGAATTTATCCAGGGAACGAAAGGATCGTGGTCGAGCAACGGCGGACATGTGATTAAAGACCTTGCCGGTAACGTGATCTGGCAATATGATAGTGAGGCTGAAAAGACCAGTTTCCAACAAACCGATCCCTATACATTGGAGCATGTCAACCTGATTAACTGTATACGGGGTAACAACCCAATCGAACAGGCATCTGAAACGGCTGTGTCGAATATGGCAGGAATTATGGGGCGTGAAGCGGCTTATACCGGTCAGGAAGTGACCTGGGATGCCATGACTGCCTCTCCGCTCGATTATACTCCTGCCGACTTGAATATCGGTAAAATGGATATGTCCGGATTTACGGTGCCCGTACCGGGAAGTGGAAAATAAAAAGTTGCGATTATGACACTCGACAGGAGAAGATTTTTAAAAACAACCCTTGCCGGTTCAGCAGCTGTGGCCATAGGTGGATGTACTTCGTTTGCTTCGGCAAACGGAAAGGAGGACTCTTGCTCTAAGAGTAAGGCGAAACTGAATATCTCTTTTCAGGAGGGAACCGCTCCCGGAGCCAACCTGAATGAGAAGTTCGATTTCATGGAAAAGCATGGTGTAGTGGGCTTTGAACCTCACGGAAAACCTATGCTTGCGAGATTACAGGAGATGAAAGACGCTCTCAAAGGGCGAAATATAAAAGTGAGTGCCGTCTGTGCCGGTTTTGATGGTTTTATCCTCTCTACCGATCCGAAGATCCGGAAACAATGCCGTGATACGATGGAAGCACTGATGATTGCCGCAGGTGAACTCGAATCAGTAGGTGTAATCATTGTACCTGCTTTTAACAGCCAGGTTCCGGTGATGCCCCACACGCAGGAGACACGCGATTTCCTCTGTGAACAGTTTGACGAGATGGGCACTTTTGCACAACAACATGGCACGACTGTTATTCTCGAGCCGCTGAACCGCAAGGAGGCATTCTATCTCCGTCAGGTGGCTGATGCCGCTTCTATCTGCCGTGATATAAATAATCCGGGAGTGAAATGTTTGGGTGACTTCTGGCACATGACCTGGGAAGAGACTTGCGATATGGCTGCCTTCCTTTCTGCCGGAGATTACCTGCAACACGTGCATATGGCCAGCCGTAAACGGCGCAGCATGCCCGGAGAAGATGGTGATGCAGATGACTATGTGAAGGGGTTTAAAGGGCTCAAGATGCTTGGATACGACAAGTATGTCAGCTTTGAATGCGGTGCTCAGGGAGATCGTAATATAGTAGTGCCGGCAGCCCTTGAATTACTTCGTAAACAGTGGGAAGAAGCGTGAGATCGTTTCTCACGTTGATGGATAATACTACATAGATAATAATGAGTGAGAGATTGATTTCTTTCACTCATTTTTTTACTTCCAAACCAAATTTTGATATTTTTGTAGTAAATAAGAAGTGAAGAATTTCACTTGTCACTAAGTAAATTAAAATAGTCTGAAAGAAACAGAATAGCCCGATTAAAGAATCATTATGGACAAATTTGTACGTTTTCTCTCATCATATAAAGCCTCTATTGTATTGTTGCTCATCTATGCGATTGGTTTGGCAATAGCTACTTTTATCGAAAAATGGATGGGGGCGCAGGCAGCCAAGATGCTGGTCTATTATTCACCACTGTTTTTGTTCCTTCAATTCCTGCTGGTGATGAATTTTATCCTGATCCTTTTCAGTCGTAATTTTATCCAAAGAAAAAAATGGGCCATGGTGGTGATCCATTTCGCCCTTGTGGTTATTCTTTTAGGAGCATTGACCACTTTCCTGTTTGGGAAAGAAGGACAGGTACATATCCGTGAAGGTGAGAAAACTGACCGGATGGTAATGCATACCTCCAAAGGAGTAAAGACGGAAATTTTGCCTTTTGTGTTGGAACTCAAGGATTTCAGGTTAATCCGTTATCCCGGATCGCAGAGCCCTTCCTCCTACGAGAGCGATCTGTTGGTACATGTCGATGGGGAAATTCGAGAGGAAAAAGTGTTTATGAACAACGTATTGGACGTAAAGGGATACCGTTTTTTTCAGGCATCCTACGATCAGGATGAGATGGGTACTATCCTCTCGGTGAACAAAGATGTGGCGGGACGTACTGTGACATATGCCGGCTATCTCATGCTCGTAGCAGGTTTTATCCTTATCTTTTTTATGCCTGATTCCCGATTCCGTAAGTTGCAGCAGCGATTAAAGGAAGTCCGGAAAGGTGCACTCGTTACGATCTTTGTGTTGACAGCTGTATACAGCTATTCACAGGAAATGCCTGACGGTCTGATAGACGACGCGGTACAGCATAACAGGATACCGACGGAGCATGCGGCCCGGTTCGGTAAGTTGCCGGTACAATTCCGGGGACGTACTATGCCGATGAATACTTTCTCTTCAGAGATTCTCCGCAAAGTACATAAAGAACAGACATTCGGCGATCTCAATTCCGATCAGTTTTTGCTGGGTATACTTGCTATGCCGCAGATGTGGATGCAGGTGCCATTCATCGTCTTATCCGATAAAGAAGTCAGTAGACGTTATAACCTGCCCGAAGAATATGTACCCTATTATCATCTTTTCGACCAGCAGGGAAATTACAGGCTGCTACCCCAATTGCAGGAAATTTATCATAAGCCGGCGGATAAGAGAATGTTCTCTGAAAAAGAGCTGGTCAAACTTGATGAACGAGTGAGTATTCTCTATCAGTTATTGAACCATACTCTGTTTGGGATCTACCCCGATCCGAAGGATCCTTCCCATACCTGGTATGCACCGGGTGATGATCTTTCCGCTTTTTCAGAAACGGATTCGCTCTTCATTATCCGGTCGTTCGAACAGTACCTTGAGGAAGTAAGGCAAGCGCTGGGAAATGGTGACTGGTCCAAAGCCGACCAGGCCTTGGATGTGATCGCGTCATACCAGTTGGCTAATGATAAAGCCTCTCTGATTCATCCGAAGAAATTGGAGGCGGAGTTCCGCTATAACAAGATGGATCTCTTTAACCGTGTGAAAACCGGTTATTTTATCTGTGGAGGATTGCTGCTTGTTATCGCTTTGATGCAATTGTTGCGCGAAAAGCGATGGAAGAGTTATGTGGCTATGGCCCTGACCGTGGGTATCATGTTGTTGTTCCTTTGCCACATGTTTGGTATGGGGATGAGATGGTATATCTCGGGGTATGCACCATGGAGTAATTCGTACGAGACAATGGTCTATGTGTCGTGGGCTACTGTACTGGCCGGTTTTATCTTTGGACGGAAAAGTACACTCACACGTGCACTTGCCACGCTTTTTGGTGGAGTTATCCTGTTTGTAGCCGCCCTAAACTGGATGGATCCACAGATCAATACACTGGTACCGGTATTGAAGTCGCCCTGGTTGATGTTTCACGTTGCTGTGATCGTGGCTGCCTACGGATTTTTCGGTATCAGCTTCCTGCTCGGTATCACTAATCTCTCTATAATGGCTTTTACGAAGGATAGTCCGCGTTTATCTTCCCGCATTCAGGAGTTAAGTATCATCAATAATATGTCGTTGTTGGTGGGAGTAGTATTGATGACTACCGGTACATTCCTTGGGGCCGTCTGGGCGAATGAGTCATGGGGCCGGTATTGGGGATGGGATCCCAAGGAGACTTGGGCGCTGATCACCGTAGTAGTTTATTCCATGGTGACCCATTTACACCTGGTGAAGAAATGGAACAATCTGTGGCTTTTTAACCTGCTATCAGTTTTTGCTTTCGCCTCCGTCCTGATGACTTTTCTCGGAGTAAACTATTTCCTTAGCGGGATGCACTCTTATGGTCAGACAGATGGTGTATCTTCCGTATTTCTGTATATTGGGATTGCTTTTGCAGTGCTCGGTATTTTAGGTATAATTTCCTACATGAAAAGTGAAAAGGGAGACAGGGAAACAGGGAGACTGGAGAGGAAAAGTTGAAAACTTGTAATTGATTGACAATTAGTAATTAGTAATTTGTAATTAATTATGATACATTGGGGATTTATCGGTTGTGGTGCTGTCACCGAAAAGAAGAGTGGCCCGGCTTTCAGTAAGGTTAAAGGATCGGATGTGGTAGCAGTGATGCGCCGTGACGGTCAAAAAGCAGAAGACTATGCTCGTCGGCATGGGATAGGGAAGTGGTACGATAATGCCGACGACCTGATTAACGATTCGGCAGTAAATGCGGTATATATAGCTACTCCTCCGGGTTCACATGTCGAATATGCGGTAGCTGCTATGAAGGCCGGTAAACCTGTTTATGTGGAGAAGCCGATGGCCGCTTCTTACGAAGAGTGCCTTCAAATAAACCGTGTCTCCCAAGAGACCGGTGTCCCTTGTTTTGTAGCTTATTATCGCCGTACATTACCCTATTTCCTCAGGGTGAAACAACTGATTGATAACGGACTCCTGGGGAAGATATCTACGGTGCAGATCCGCTTCGCCATTCCTCCCTATAAGGAGGATTACAACCGGGAAACTCTGCCCTGGCGGGTGAAAAAAGATATTGCCGGAGCAGGGTATTTCTATGATCTGGCATCCCATCAACTTGATCTGCTCGATTATCTTTTCGGCGAGATCACCGATGTATACGGATTTACCAATAATGTGGCGGGATTATATGAGGTAGAAGACAGTCTGACCGCGGCTTTCTGCTTCAAGTCCGGTGTCACGGGCAGCGGAAGCTGGAGTTTTGTGGCACCTGAAAACAGCCGTACCGACCTGATCGATATAACCGGCACAAAAGGTAGGCTGACCTTTGCCACTTTCGATTTTGCACCCATCCTCATGGATACAGCCGCAGGCATAGAGGAGTTTCGTGAAGAGAATCCGGAGAATATCCAGTACTTTCTGGTCGAAAGTATTGTCAATTACCTGAACGGACGCGGAGTAGAGCCTGTCAGCACCGGCATTTCGGCTACCCGTGCCAATTGGGTTATGGATAAGATACTGGGAAAAACGACCTGATAGGGAAATATTTCACGATTTTACTTTGAGGTGTACTTTTTTTTATATATTTGTCTTTTTTATTCAATTTATTTGTTTATTTTTGTGAACTAATCGGAGTTCTTTTTGTTCTAATCGCATACGTCGCAGATGCTTCCTGTGGCAGTATCTTGTTTCACAGCAAATAAAATTGACAGATAGTAAGTAATGTTTAACTAATAAAAAAAGACAATGAAAGAAAATCAAGTTCAGAACAATCCACAAAGTGAAGTGGAAGTGGCTTATGAAAAGCCCGCAATCGAAGTGATTGAAATGGAAATGGAGCAACCTGTACTGGTTGCGAGCGGAAGTGACTTTGAACCCGATTGGTAATAAGTTTGTATTCTAGTTGTTTACAGATTTATTGCAGTGAAAAGGATAATGAATTTATAATGATCAAAAAAACTGAAATGAAGAAAATATTTTATCTAATCGGAATCTTCACACTATTCCTAATTATTTCGTGTGACAATGAAGATATTACCCCGTTAGAGCCAGGGGTGAAGGGATATACGCCAACAATACTAGGAACTTTTGGAAAATTCACCGAGAACAATCCTGAAAGTGGTATTAGAGCTGGAGTTATAGAGGATTATGAAGACTTTGTTGCAAATGGTGAGAGATTTTATTGGCATAACGACGACCGTGTAAAAGTGTTATTTGTTGATAATGCAAACCCTGAATCGGAACCAATAGAATTAATTTATCGAGCAGTTGTCCCTACGGATGTGGATGGTAAAGAGATCGATAAGTTGAATACGTCCGACTTTGAGATTGTAGAAGGTGATGGTACAGTGCCTGAAGGGAATTATACTGTCTATAGTTTATATCCTGCCGAAGGTTGGACGAAAAATAGTAGTGGGAAATGGAGTGTTTCGCTGCGGGGTGCCTATGCTACTAATGGATATATATCCATACTTGATGAGTCTTCTAAACATGCGGGTCAATATATGTTTATGAAAGCAATGGCGGAGAATGTGTCGATAGAGAGTGGAGGATCTAATGCGGTAGATCTCTCTTTTAAACACCTTACCTCTGTGATTCGAGTACATGTAGAAAGTCCTGATGCACCTGAATTAGCTAGACTTTACAGACTGAGCATGGGTGTGAGAGATCCCAGTTTACCTGAAGAGCCACCGGGGTTTGAGAGCATCTTTAATCCTATTGATGGTTTTCTAGAAGACCTCGATGCTACTTCGTTGACTACAGCAGGACCCATAAATGTCGCGCGTGTACAGATACCGAACGATCTTTTAACGAACTTGAATGGGCTTGATTTTGATTTGTTTATCCCTATTCTGCCTACAGGAGACTTAGCGAGTAAAACATTTACATTTGTAACTAGTTTTTACGATGAAGAAATGACCACTTCTACACAGGCAAATTATATCTATAAGACTATAGACAGAGAAGGCCCAATTTCTTTTAAAGCAGGTAGGAGTTACTTTTTCGATCTGGGAAAACCTGATCTCCCTTAAGAAATATATAGATATTCATTATTTTGAAGAACAATTTTTTCTATCAGGTAGCCGGGCATCGTTTCCGGCTATCTTTTTCTAATGAATCTTTAGAGGAGGATAGTCTAACCAATTACGCTCCTTTTCGTGTGTCTAAGGAGATCGGTGATTGCCTCTTTTCTCTTTCCATTGTGGACAATCTTTCCGATGAACTCGAATACAAACAAGTGGGGCAGTTTGATAACGACATAGCTTTCATTGGTGTATTCAAGCCCGATAACGGATCTTTTCGTTTTCGGATTGCCTATCCGGGAAGCCGAGACTATTGCACGATGGATACCGATGCTGCTTTTCGGGTGGCACAGGTGAAACTTCCTGCCGGCGATAAGTACCGTTTTTTCTGTCTCAATAACTGCTTAATGTTGCTCTATGCTTTTTCCACAGCCAACCTTGATACACTGATGATGCACGCGTCAGTTATTAAAAATGAGACTGATGGATTTATATTTTTGGGTAAAAGCGGTACCGGAAAGAGTACCCATAGCCGGTTGTGGCTGGATTATATAGAGGGAAGTGAACTGTTGAACGACGACAATCCGGTGGTACGGATTATTGATGGGAATCCCATTGTTTATGGTACACCATGGAGTGGTAAGACTCCCTGTTACCGCAATGAAAAAGCTTTACTGAAAGGGATTGTAAAGTTGGAACAGGCACCACAGAATCAAATTAAAGCATTATCTTTGTTACAGGCTTATGCAATAGTGTTTCCGGCCTGTTCGAGTATGCGCTGGGAAGAGGAGATTGCATCGGGAATACATCGTACGGTGGAAAAACTAGTAAGTACGGTACCCTGCTATCGGCTGTATTGCCTGCCCGATAAGGCTGCGGCAGAATTGTCGGCTACTACAATAAAAGGAGCGTAATGAGGAGTGTCACACTACCCAATGAAGTAATGCTCCCCGAAGTGGCAAAGATGCTCTCGGAGGGTAAGCAGGTTACCATCAAGGCAAAGGGTAACAGTATGCTCCCTTTTATTGTAGGAGGCAGGGATAGTGTAGTGCTGGAAAAAAGGGAGGTATATAATATAGGGGATATAGTGCTGGCGGAAATTGGTTCAAAGCAATTTGTCCTGCACCGTATCCTGAAGATGGATAATGAACAGGTAATCCTGATGGGAGATGGTAATGTTTCCGGAGTGGAGCGGTGCTATAAAGAAAATATTTGTGGTCTGGCAATAACTATTATCCATAAGGGAAAACCGGTTGATTGCCACAGCAGAAGAGAGTATAGAAAAGCTCTCCTGTGGAGAAAGCTTTTGCCGGTTAGGAGATATCTGTTAGCCATATACAGACGAATTATATAGCAGGTAACCCAATGTTATAGGGATGTTCCATCATAAAACTAAAGTGTAAAACAACTGTATGAGGATAAAACAAGGTTTTAAACTTCGCACCGTGGGCAAGGAATACATTGTAGCCGGTGAAGGACTGGCACAAATAGATTTTAATAAATTGATTTCGCTTAACAGTTCTGCTGCTTATTTGTGGCAGGAAGTGGAAGGAAAGGATTTCGATGAAAAGACCCTGGCCGATTTATTGGTGTCGAAATATGGCATACCTCCCGGTCAGGCATTGACCGATGCTAACGATATTGCAAGGAGTTGGATTGACGCAGGGATTGTAGAAGAATGAGCCGCACAGAGCAACAATTTTTCGCTTTGCTACGATCGGGACTATGGGAAAGTCCGGTTGAGAGATCTCTTTTTTCAGGTGATACAGATTGGCGTGCAATTATGAAAATAGCTGCCATGCAAACTGTCAGTGGTATTATTTTCGATGGTATATCTAATTTGCCGGAAGATGTGCAGCCTCCTGCTGCAACCATGCGTCAACTCTATCGGACAGTTATCCGAATAGAACAAAGCCATGAACTGCTGAATGACCGATTGATCCGGATAATAGCTTTATTACAGGCTGAAGGCATCCATCCCATATTACTCAAAGGGCAGGGACTAGCGCAGAATTATCCGAATTCCGCCCGTCGCCAGTGTGGCGATATAGATCTTTATATTGGAAAGAAAGACTACAAAAAAGCTTGCGGTTTGGTTGTTGAAAAGGGGATTGTATCAGGTAACACATTAGAAAGCCATAAACATTTTCATTTCGACTATAAGGGTGTGGAAATTGAATTTCATCGTATCGTAGAAAGACTTCCTGACCCATTCAAAAATAAAATATTTCAGCGATGGACACAATACCATTTACATGGGAATAGATTAAAGGTCTGGAAGCTGAATAATACAGAGGTATTGCTTCCGCCGGCAAATTTTGATGCATTATATGTCTTTTATCATGCTTTCCATCATTTTATTTCGGATGGAATAGGATGCCGCCAATTGAGTGACTGGGCAATCTATCTTCATAAATTCCATGACCAAATAGACCGTCAGGAGCTGATGAAAGACCTCGAAGCTTTCCGGTTCTTGCGTGTATGGCAAATCTTTGGTTGTATAGCTGTACATCAACTGGGGCTTGCAAAAGAAAAATTCCCTTTCTATACGGATAAATTCAGGGATGTCTCTCAAAAAGTAATATTGAAAGATATCCTATTATCCGGTAATTTTGGGCGTTATGATCCGAAATGGCAAACACGTCCTCCCGGTTATCTATCCGGGAAGTTTCACAATTTCAGGATGAAAAACCGGAGAGCGCTGTGTTTATTTTCTACAATTGGTGGAAATGTGGGACTTTACTATCTCTATTATTTGGTCATTGGGATACAACAGATAGTGAATGATAAATTTAAATAAAGGTTGAACCGTGCCAATCAATAGTATACGTCAAATCGGGAGATATTTGAGTGGGATACGTTTTCGTATTCTACTAATTAGCCTGGCTGGCATGCTAAATGTTTGTGCCGGATTATTCTTTGTATGGATATCCAAACAGCTGATCGATATTGCTACCCGCTCCATAGAGGGTAATATGACCCACTATATTGTGTTGCTGATAGCCACTATGGTTGGTCAAATTATCCTGTCGGCATTGAAAAATCGCATGGAAGCAGAGAACGATATATATTTTAAAAACAGATGGCGGTATAAGCTTTTTTCCCGCCTGATGGACAGTACCTGGAATGGGAAGGAGAGTTTTCATAGTGGTGATGCTGTCAACCGTATCGAAGAAGATGTGCGTGTAGTTGCCGAAGGTATTTGTAAATCGTTGCCTGCAGTAATTGTAACCTCTTTCCAGTTCCTGGGTGCCTTCCTTTTCCTGACTAGACTCAATGCCCAATTGGCATGGACGCTTATTTTTATTATGCCGGTCTTTTTGGTATTGAGCAAGATATATGTGAAGCGCATGCGTCGGTTTACAGAGGAGATACGTAATCTGGATAGCCGGGTACAATCTCATATACAGGAGAAACTGCAATATAAGGTGCTGATCCAAACACTTGGACAGAACATACCGGTAACTACTAAGCTAAATTCCATTCAATCCATATTGTATAACCGTGTGATAAAGCGCGCGAATTTCACCGTCTTTTCCCGTACATTGATTATGTCCGGATTTGCTGCCGGTTACCTCATTGCCTTTCTTTGGGGGATAAGAGGCATCTACGAAGGAGCCATCACATTTGGTATGATGACCGCCTTTTTACAATTGGTCGGGCAGATTCAGCGCCCGCTGGTCGAACTCAGCCAGTATATACCTTCGATAGTACATACTATTACCTCTGCCGAAAGACTCAACGAACTGGATGACCTGACCACTGAAATACAAGGCAAACAACAGATGCTTCATGGACAGGTTGGGGTACGTCTCGAAAATATTTCATTTGCTTATCCCGATGGTGACCGACAAATAATAGAACATCTATCGTGTGACTTTACTCCCGGGAGCCGTACGGCAATCATGGGTGAGACGGGGGTAGGTAAAAGCACCCTTATCCGCCTGATGCTGGCCTTGCTGCAACCCCGTGAAGGAAAGGTCTATTTATATAATTCCACACAGGAACTGGAAGCAAGTCCGCTTACACGGTGTAATCTGGTATATGTCCCGCAGGGAAACACTTTGCTTAGTGGAACGATACGTGATAATCTGCTGTTGGGTAATCCGAATGCTACAGACCAGGAGCTCCGCAAAGTATTGATGACAACAGTAGCCGATTTCGTATATGACTTGCCCGATGGACTGGATACCCTTTGCGGAGAGCGAGGGGCGGGGTTAAGTGAAGGCCAATCGCAACGTATCTGCATAGCACGCGGATTACTTCGACCGGGAAATATCCTGTTGCTGGACGAATTCAGTTCTTCACTGGATAAGGAAACTGAACGTCTGCTTATGGAGCGTCTTATTTCACAAACCAAGGATAAAACCCTGATATTTATTACACATAGGGAAATCGTGACACAATATTGCGGGCAAACAATCAAATTGGAGCGGAGAAGCCGGTAATCATCCCGCAAATAACATTATCCTACAGACAACATATATCCTTTTCGCACAACCGATACAATTTTCAGGGATTTGTCGGATTGCAAAGCACGTCGCAGATATGTTATCTGTACATTTAGCGCAAGCGAATTGGTATAATTATTGGTACCCCAGACCTTGTTGAGAAGGAGCTCCCGGCTTACCGTCTCATTGATGTTTTCTGCCAGGAGACGTAATATATCGGCCTGGCGGGATGTGATGATGGTTTTGGTATTTCCGGTAATCAGTTCGTTAGTGGTATAGTGGAATGAGATATTCCCAATTTTGTAAATTTTTTGATTCGTTTCGGATGGATTACCCAAACGCTCTTCTATCCGGGCCAATAGTTCTTCCGGATAAAACGGCTTGGCGAGATAGTCGTTCCCTTTCAGTTGAAATCCTTTTAACCTGTCGTTTTTATCGCTTCGGTCGGTCAGGAAAAAGATAAGTACCTTGTTGTCTTTCGCCCGAATCTCTCTCGCCACTTCAAAGCCATTCATCTCAGGCATATTCACATCCAGAAGCACCAAACCGGGTTTTATTTCATTGAAAAGATCCAGGGCAATGCGTCCGTTCCCCGCATAAGTGACGTTGTAACCGTTGTGCGTGAGGAAATCTTTCAACAAAAGTGCATATTTGATATCGTCGTCGGCAAAAAGTATTTTCAGGGATGGTTTCATTGTCGGGGAATTTTAACGGTTATGGTGGTGCCATAGTTGGGTTTGGACAGGACATCTACAGTTCCCCGATGGGCTTCCACCGCCATTTTTACATAGCTCAGCCCGAGTCCCATGCCGGGCAGCGATGCCACGTAGTCATTTTTTGAACGGAAGAAGGGTTCGAAGATATGGCTTTGTTCCGAGGCCGGAATACCAATCCCATTGTCCGATATGCTGAAAGACAGTCCATTGTCGTCAATTCCGGCATTTACCCGGATAACCGGCTCCTCTCCCGAATATTTTATCGCATTTTCCAGCAGATTGATCACAATATTGTTCATTATCATTTTATCAGCAGTAACAGGGAGAGGAGTGCCGGGAAAATCGGTTTCGATGTGGAATTGTTTTCCCGCATTTTTCTGTACGTTTTCAATACAACCGGTAAGTACAACAGTGAAATCAAAATATGAAAGGTGGAGGCTTCCGGCAATTGTTTCAGCCTGGTTTACGTCCCGTAGCTTCTGCAAATAAGAGGTAAAGTTATCGGTTTCGATGCGGGCATTGTTCAGCATTTCCGATTCTTCCGGAGAAGATTGTTGCAGGTATGAAACAATGGTTTTGAGTGTCTGTACCGGTCGTTTCAATTCATGAATGGTCGTATTGACGAAATTCTGCCTCAATTTATTGATCCGTTGTTGCCGGGTGATGGTCTGTACCTGGAGCAGCAGGCAGACGATAAGCACTAAAACCAATATGATGCTTATGATGATCTGTACCGTCATTGCTTTGATGATATGGGCGGGAGCTACCGGAACAGTTATTATGGCTACTTTTCTTTTTAGTACATTATAGGGGATTTCCACGGTAACGGAAGGATTTGCAATGGACAACTGTTTCATTGTTTTCGGTTGCCATAAGACAGAGTCGGGCGGCAATGATAACGTATCGATCCGGCTGGCTAGGTTCCCCGTTTTTAGTTGTACGATACTGTCCACATCACTTATTTTAAATGGAGAGTTTATATCGACAAGGAACAGGTCTACGGCATCGTATACCAGGTTTTGATTTTCTGAAGTTCTGAAACGGAAGGTATTCACGAGAGTAGAATCGGCAGGCGCAATCGAACGGTCACGACCAGCCTATGCTGTTGGAAGGATTGTATGCCCGTGCAGAATCGGGATGGATCATTCGCCGGACAGAGGTCAGACAACATTATACCGTCGGAGCGTCTGTCGATTTGAACAATCTGAAGAATCATCATCGCCTGTGGGTGACCCCTGCCTATGAGTATCTGTTCAAATCACTTACGTTCAGGATGTCGGCACCTTTGCAGGCAGTGCTGTTCCCGGGGGATAAGGAGGTGTTATATCTGGCCGGACTTACTTTCAGGACAGACTACAAAATAAATTACGCATGGAATGCCCGTTTATCGGCTCGATACGGAAAAGAACTCAATGATATCACGGCATTTTACTTGAAACCCTATTTTACTGATTATCGAACCACAATGGAAAATGAAACGGGTATACCGGTTACCGACAAGCAACTTTATACATTACGGACGGATTATAAAAATACATTGCAGGAGTTTTTTGTAACTGCCGATCTGACGGTATCGCGTAGCCGGGTAAATCATACCCTGGAGCAAAGTGTCAGGGATAATATATTCTGGTGGACTCGCCGGTATATACCGCATCGTGAATCTTCGTATGGCATAAATACGGTTGTTTCAAAAGGATTTTTCGATATCAATACCAAGGTATCGGCAGAGGTATCCTATTGGTACAATCAATCGGCACAGATACGGGAAGGCGTGTGGATGCCTTTCTCTTTCCGGACGCTTATGATAAAACCCTCTTTCTCCATATCTCTAACCCGACAGGCAGAGATGGCATATAACGGAGAGTTACGGCGGCAATGGTCCTCTTTCGGGGACAATCCCGACAAATCGGGACAAGTAGCGTCATTAAGCGGCTTGTGGAATATGAGCCACAAAGGATCTTTTTATTATATGCAGCGACGATTAGACCTGTCTGCTTCGGCAGAGTATTTCCGTAATGAAATAACTCCCGATCATTCGGTGAATCTTCTTTTTATGGATGTTGCAGCCTCCTATAAATTTCCTCGCATGACGTTGCAGCTCCAATTGAATAATTTATTGAATCACGGTGATTACAGTTATACCGTGTATCATCCGTTGTCCCTCTATTCATCCCAAATAGCTATTCGTCCGAGAGAAATTCTATTTCGGGTAATAATGGATCTTTAAATTTACTTTAAATTTATTTCTTAAAACCGGCTTTTAAAAATAGTGGGATTGATGGTGAGGCTCACATAGGCCCAATCCTGCCACGAATCGGGATTGCCGGGGCGGTCTTTTGCGATAGGCATGGCGTCGGTGGCGAGCATAAAGGAATAACCTCCTTCGAGCATGATATGCTTGCGGATGGGATAGGTGAAGGTGAAATCTATTTCTGAGCCTAACACTTTCTTATTTGTTCCATCCACATCAATCGGTTGTTGGGAAGAGAAGTGATGATACCTCAGGTCCAGGCCCAGTTTCTTCCATGGATTCCAGTTCAGGCCGATGTATTTATCCCACACGCCATAATAATCGTATCCCCTGAAATAGTCCATGGATCCCATAAACGAGTGGTTGGAGCGATATAACAAATCCATCCTGGTCACTTTTTCAGAATCCGGATCCTGTCCCGGGTGAAGTTCTGTTCCACCGTAGAGGAAAAGCTGGGGTTTGAACGCGTAGCGCCCTCTCAGGGCCAGCATATAAGCATTCACCTTTTCGTCATTACTGTTAGTCCCTGTCTGGTAATAGAATGTTCCCATGACATTCCAGATATTGTTTTTGTAACCGATATTGGTACCCATAGTCTGCATGTACACTTTCTTGCTGTTTGCCGGTTCGTTTCCGGTAGCAGGATCACCTGTTTCAAAACCGAGATTGATAAAGAGGGCTGACGCGGTAAATCCGGTTGGGTTCCGGTATTGGTACCAGGCCATTTGCATATTCTGATAGGGTTGTCCTACGGGTTCATAGAAAGTGCCCTCGTTGGTTTTTTCACGTGACTGATTATAAGCTAATGCCAGATGTATTGTATTCATCGGATTCTCATAACCCAATTTTACTGCATCATGCCAGATGCCGGTAGGTGTCCAGCTGGATTCCGACAGGATACGTCCATCGTCATAACTGAGCGACTGGCGTCCTATTTTGGCAAAGAACCCGTCGTGTCGCATTTATGCCCATGCTTCATGCATGGTGGTACGTGCACCGTCATTATCGTTTTGACGCTTCTGTCCCCAGACGGAGATATCTTGGGCAGCTATCCGGGCGGAGAGAAATCCATTGTCGAAGTTGGCTCCTATACGTGCACGATTGGAGATAAATGCCGATGGTTTGTCGGTTTCCAGACGGGGATAGGAATATCCGTTACGGTATTCGAATCTGGGTCGGAGATTGATGTCGATAGAGAATTCACCTCCTTTTTCTTCCTCTTGTGCGTTCATTTGAAGAGGAAAAACAAATATTACCAGAAGTGCGATAGCAATGAATTTTTGCATGATAAATTAAGTTTGGAGTTTGTTAGTTACTCGTTTATTATGGCGATAAAGATAGTAAATTAAAATTACTAATTACCAATTACCAATTACCAATTTTAATCTCATTTTCTTACGTAGGCACTTAACCACCCAGGCACCTTTCCACATTATCAATCATCACATCATCGAATTGGCAAGTGCATTACATTAATTTTTCCGTTTCTCCCTCCATATCTGCCAGGAATTAACCAGGTTTTGCCATATTACATACATTCCCGGGCCGAGTGTGGCGAGCGGGTTCAGGTAAGTCTGGGTGAGCCAGATGGCAAGTACAGTGTTTTTCTGTCCCAGACTTTGGCCTCCGGCTACGGTTTGTCCGAAACGACGGCCGATTTTTCTTCCAAAATAAAACTGTAGAAGGCAGATCACCAGTGAAACGGTGCCGATAATAATCTCAATAAGGTAATGGTCATTACCTTGCATGCGTACGTAATAGGTGATGTTGCCGATCACAATGGTAAGTGCCGCTGCCCAGAGGTAGAAAGAGACTATCTGTGCCGATTGTACTTTCTTGTGTATCCGGGGTGCCGTTTTTTTTAGGAATATTGCCAGTAGGAAGGGCAATACCAGGATAGGGATAACACTACGGAAGATATGCCAGAAGGAGGCTGCCAATGAGATAGTATCATTACTTTCTCCTACAAGAGAGAGAAATAGTGGAGCTATAAGGGCTACCGATAGATTGCTAATAATGGCATATGCGGCTGTCACCGCAATACTGCCCCCCAACATTCCGGTCACAACCGGTGCTGAGGTTGCTGTGGCTGTCAGCATACAAATCATGGCTGCCTGCGCGAGGGTCTCATTAAATGGACGAAACGCGAGATAGATAAGCGCACTCCCCACATATTGGATGGCCAGAAGAATGTAGTGGAACTTGGTGAGCCTGATATCGCTCATTCTCACCCGGCAGTAAGTGATAAAGAGCATCATTGCCAGGAGATAAGGGATAGCGGGAGAAAGTACCGATAATTGCCTGTGAAATGCAATCCCCAAAATCATTGCGATGGGAAGCAGATATTTCTCAATGTATTTGCGCATGCAGTTCTAATCGTTTTCTAAATATGTGGTGAAGAAGGATTTTGATTGAAGTGGATAGGTGCTTAGTTGCTTAGATGCCTAAATGCCTAAATGCTTAGATGTATAGTTTTATTGATAATTAATTAGCAATTTGTAATTTGTAATTTGTAATTTGTAATTTGTAATTTGTAATTTGTAATTGTTAATTATAATAGTTCCCCGGAGTAGTAGAAGTATCTGATTTCCGAAGCATATCTTTGAGATTGATATCAATCATCCACTGTTTACCATTGAATACCCAATCGTTAATGAATTGTTCGATCTCCGGAAGGAATTCCTGTATGGGATATTCCGAAACTTCATGTCCTATATCTTCCATACTGTAAAACATATAGGGATATCGTTCACTCCTGAATTTTTTTGCCAATGGTTTCGAACCGAACATACCCATTTTGAAAAAACGGGTCTTGTCATATGGTACGAGATTATCCGCACTGCCGTGGAAGAAGAGGGTAGGAGCGGGAGGTTGTGTGTATGAGGGCGTGCCTTCGGTACTAAAAATAGCACCGGCGAATGAGATTACACCTGCGTAATTGAAATCGTCCGGCAGCACATCTGCCGAGGGACGGTTATCCCTGTTTTCGTAATCTGCCTGCAATACGGTAATAGCTCCTGCACTCGATCCGCTAATGATGATGAGTGACGGGTCGATAGATAGTGCTTCGGCATTCTCCAGCAAATAATTAGTGGCTGAATAGAGGTCTTCTACCGCGATTGCGATAGCATTCCGGATAGGTTTATTGTTGAATACGCCAGGTGCTTTCTGGTTTTTCATCCCTAAGCGGTAGTCGATCGAAACGACGGTGAATCCCTTTTTGGCGAAATAGTTGAAGTAGGGGTGATAGAGTTCCGCATCCCGTGTACCGGCTTTGAAACCACCACCAAAAACAAAAAGAAGGCATGGCTGTGGTTGCTGCGACTCAGATTCAATTTTATAAATATCCATCTTCAGTTCTTCACCTGCCTTCTCGGCATAGAGGCGTGTTTCTTTATGTATAGTCTGGCCGAAGAGGGTCAGTGTCAGGAAAAGGAGGCCACTAAGAAGAAGTAGTTTATTAATCATAGCACTTTTTTTAATTGATAATTGACAGTTGACAATTATTGATTGCGATTTTATAATTAGTTGAATGTTAATTAATTATTATGTTAATCTGTAAATATTTAATTTTCAATTAGCAACAAACTGCCACATTTTTGAATTGTCCATTGTCCATTGTCCATTGTCCATTGTCCATTATCCATTGTCCATTATCCATTGTCCATTATCCATTATCCATTATCAATAAAATCAGTAACCAATCTCAACACTTCCTCTTTCGCCTGGTCGTAGTCTTCGTTATGAACGATTACATCGAATTGTGGGGCAAAGCTCATCTCATATTCTGCTTTGGCAAGACGGTGTTCGATCACTGCAGGAGCATCGGTTCCCCGTTTTTCAAGGCGCTCTCGTAATGTTTCAACCGACGGTGGCATTACAAAAATACTTAGGGCACGGTCGCCGTATATCCTTTTAATGTTTAATCCACCAACACAATCCACATCAAAAACAACATTTGTCCCTTCGGAAAGAATACGATCTACTTCACTTTTTAACGTGCCGTAGAATTTATCTTTATATACCTCTTCGTATTCCAGGAATTCATTGTTGGCAATGCGTCTGCGGAATTCTTCCGGTGTAAGGAAATAATATTCAACACCATCCTTCTCTTCCCCACGTGGCTCGCGGCTGGTTGCCGAGATTGAAAACCGGATGTTTAATCCCTGCTCCAGTAAGAATCTTATTAGTGTTGATTTTCCGGCACCCGAAGGAGCTGAGAAAATAATCAGTTTGGCCATTGTAAATCACTTTTGGGCTATTGGCATTCAGAGCCATACCGGTAGTTATAGAACATTTAAAATTTGCTCTTTCATCTGTTCCAGTTCATCTTTCATCTGCACCACGATCCGTTGCATACCCGATTGGTTGGATTTTGACCCGAGGGTATTGATCTCACGGCCAATCTCCTGCGCGATGAATCCGAGTTTTTTTCCCTGTGGCTCTTTTTCTTGCAGGGTGGTGAGGAAATAATCGAGATGATGTGCCAGTCGGCTTTTTTCTTCATTCACATCCAGTTTCTCAATATAGTAGATCATCTCCTGCTCGAACCGGTTTTTATCGTAGTCGATTCCTTCCAAGCTGTTCAATCCTTCACGGATACGGCATTTGACCTTTTCAATCCTTTCTTCTTCAAAAGGCTCCACAGCTTCCAATAGGGAACGGATATTGTTGATCTTCGTTATCAATACCTGTGCCAGCATCTCCCCTTCTTGTCTCCGGAAAGCGATGGTATCGTCTACTGCGCTATTGACAGCCTGTTCAATGAGATTCCATTCCTCATCACTTAACTCTTCCTGTTCCTGCTTCATCACATCCGGAAGACGTAACAGAACAGAGAACCATTCCTGGGGTTGGGGAATATTCAATTCGGAAGACAATCCACTGATCTCCCGGTGATATTGGCTTAACACGTTGTGATCGATCTTCGATGTCACATCTTTGGCAATCACCTCCACATTTATGGAGAGATCCACTTTACCTCGTACCAGGCAGCGGGCTAATGAATTTCGTAAAGCAATTTCTTTTTCGCGATAAGTTGAGGGAAGGCGTGTAAACAAATCAAATTGCTTACTGTTTAATGATTTTATCTCAACTGTTATTTTTTTATTCGGGAGTTCTGCCACGGCTTTACCGTATCCCGTCATTGAATGCGTCATTTTTATATGAATTTAGACACAAAGGTAAGGATTTTTAGCATATGTCTCCCTCCTTATAGGGTGCAAGTTACAGGTTGGCACTTAAGCATTTTCAGTCCGTTTCTTTTTGTATTCCTCCTCTTTCATTTGTCGATCGGTTTTGTCGCGTTCGTCGGCCAGTTTGAGGAGCTTGGATGCTTCTATTAAGTTGGATACCAAAAGCACAAGGCAAGCGATCGAGGCGAGATATTGAATGGAGCCCGGGACAAATACCTCCACGGTGATAATGGTTCCTAATAATAACCGTACTTCTGTAGGGCCAAAGATACCTGAGTCAATGGAATATTGGCCTCCGATCTTATAACGCAACTGGGCGGTAATCATCTCCCATCCATAGAGAACGACGAACAAGAAACCTACATATTTCCACAATCCCGGAGCATAGATGGTATAACCAAGCCCGATAATGAAGGTGCCGATCCAGTCTACAGTTACGTCTAGAGAGAAGCCATACCACTTGCGGGGTTTATTGCGATAATAGGCTAAGCGACCGTCAAGTGAGTCTCCTATCCAGTTGATTACGAAACCGAGAAGGGAAACTAATAGCAAATAACGGTTTATAAAAGCTCCCATCACAAAACTGGAGGCAACCATTATGTTCCCAAAAAATCCGATAGCGGTAAGCCCGTCGGATGAGATCCATGAAGGGACTTTCTGTACCAGATAGGCAATGGATTTTTGTTCCCACTCACGAAGTATATTTGTTCTCTCACGATCTTTAGCGATCAGTTTGAGAGACTTTACCATTTCTCGTCTGTTATTCTTCATACGACTTCTTTTTTATTTTTCAAGTTCGTTAGTTAAAACTATGCACTTTCAGTGCAAGGCTTTA
>NZ_JAXQGC010000001.1:0-32149 GCF_034331125.1 Proteiniphilum sp. | reverse complement strand
AATGATATAAAAATAAAACCGGCAAATATTGAGTTTTTGTCGGTTAATAGTGAAAGAAAATGGAACATTTGTGAATACATTCAATAATATGGGTAAATATAAGTCACTTTCTACTGGAGGGAATATTACTTATCGCTTTAAAGAAAATAGAGGAAATATCTATATAGGGGCTTATCATCATACCGATTATTTTGAAGAAATGAGTGCAAAACAAAGCTTCTCTTTAAGCGGAGGTATATGGGTGTATTATAAAAAATGGATATTCGGCGGAGATGTTAATTATAGAAATTATGTTTTTAGTCCAACTTCTAGGATAAAACAATTAACCCCCGCATACTCTCAGTTTCAGGTAAATTACAATTTTACAAAAGATTTTTATGTAGCTGTAGCAATACCTTATTTTATTGGTAAACTCAGTACAGAAACTATAACCCAAGTCGGGACATACAACTCATACTATAAGATTCGGATGACAGATGCTTCATCTCATCCTTGGATTTTACTCCGCTATACTTTCAGAAAAAACAGTAAACAAAAAATCAAATTGGATAATGTTGTAAATAGCAAAGAAGAAGGAATTTCTTTATAATTCAAAGCTACAAAGCCATGCCTTTCCCCTTCACCCAACAACCCGACGCAATGGACTGCGGCCCCGCCTGCCTGAGGATGGTGTCCGGGCATTACGGCAAGCGGTACACGCTGGAGCACCTGCGCGAAAACTGCTTTATCGGCCGTGACGGGGTCTCGTTGTTGGGTATCAGCCGCGCCGCGGAAAAACTTGGCTTTCATACCGTGGGAGGGCGTCTTACCTTCGACAAGCTAGCTGAGAAAGCGCCACTGCCCTGCATCGTCCACTGGAACCAGGAACATTTCGTGGTGGTGTACGGGATAAGGAAAAACAAAAAGGGCTATAAAATTTCTGTAGCCGACCCCGGCAAGGGCCTACTTATCTATTCACGCGAAGAGTTCTGCGACCGGTGGGTCAGTACCCGTACGGGTGGTGAGGAAAAAGGGGTAGCCTTGCTGCTGGAACCCACCAGCCTCTTTTATGAACAGGAAGGAGATGCCGCCCCAACGCAAAACCGCCTGAAGTTCCTCTGGAAATACCTGCTCAAATACAAACGCTTTTTCACGCAATTAATCCTCGGCTTGTTTATCGGCAGCCTGTTGCAACTCATCTTCCCGTTCCTTACCCAGGCCATCGTGGACACTGGCATCTCCGGGAAAGACATCGGCTTTATCTGGCTGGTGCTCATCGCCCAGATGATGCTGCTGTTCAGCCGCACCGCAATCGACTTCATCCGCCGCAAGATACTGCTGCATATCAGCACCCGCATCAACGTCTCCCTCATCTCCGACTTCTTTATCAAACTGATGAAACTGCCCATGAAGTTCTTCGACACCAAGCTCACGGGCGACCTGTTGCAACGCATCGAAGACCACCGCCGCATTGAGAACTTCCTCACCAACCAGACCATCACGGTGCTGTTCTCCGCCTTTACCTTCGTGATCTTCTCGGTGGTGCTGTTCATCTACAATGTGCCCGTCTTCGCCGTGTTCCTCGCCGGCAGCATCCTCTACGGCCTGTGGATCATGGTATTCCTGAAAAAGCGGCGCGTGTTGGATTACAAGATGTTCGAGCAACAGGGCATCAACCGGAACGTGACGTACCAGTTGATCACCGGCATGCAGGAGATCAAACTCCAGGGGTGCGAACAGCGCAAGCGCTGGGAGTGGGAAGACGTGCAGGCGGACCTGTTCGACGTGAACCTGCAATCGCTCAATTTGCGACAGAATCAGGAGGCGGGTAGCATTCTAATCAACGAGTTAAAAAATGTTCTGGTGACGGTGCTGGCGGCCACCGCCGTCATAAGCGGGAACCTTACCCTGGGGATGATGCTGGCCATCCAGTACATCATCGGTCAGTTGAACAGCCCGGTTGAACAGATAATGAACTTCATCTACCAGTGGCAGGACGTGGGCATCAGCCTCGACCGCATGAACGAGATCCACACGCAGCGCAACGAGGAGGACGAGCACCGGACTGTGGCGGAGTTGCCCATAGACCGTTCCATCCATGTTCAACACCTATGCTTCAAATACGACGGTGCGCGGCCGGACTACGTGCTGGACAACATCGGCCTGGTTATACCCCAAGGGAAGGTGACAGCCATCGTGGGTGCGAGCGGCAGCGGGAAGACCACACTGGTAAAACTGTTACTGGGCTACTACGCCCCCGATGAAGGCCAGATCACCGTTGGGACAACCGGACTGGAAGACATGAACCTGACCTGGTGGCGCACCCAATGCGGGGCGGTGATGCAGGACGGTTACCTGTTCTCCGACACCATCGCCCGCAACATCGCCGTGGCGGGCGACGAGGTGGATGTGGAGCGGTTGCGCCATGCCGCCCGTATAGCGAACATTGCGGAAGATATCGGACGCCTGCCGCTGGGCTACAACACGAGGATCGGGCAGGACGGTCAGGGCGTGAGCCAGGGGCAGCGGCAGCGCATCCTTATCGCGCGGGTGGTGTACAAGGACCCGCCGTTCATCTTCCTCGACGAGGCGACCAACTCGCTGGACGCGAACAATGAGCGGACCATCGTGGAGAACCTGGAAGCCTTCTACCGGGACAAAACGGTGGTCGTAGTAGCACACCGCCTCAGCACGGTAAAAAATGCGGATCAGATCGTGGTACTCGACGGCGGACGCATCGCCGAAACGGGAACCCACGGGGAACTGACTGGGAAACGGGGAAAGTATTACGAACTGGTGAAGAACCAGTTGGAGCTGGGGAATTAACAGTTAAAAGTGAAAAACTAAAAACTGAAAACTAAAAACTAAAAGTGAAATCTGCGGGTAAGTGGGGGCAAACAAGTTTACTTAAGTTTGCCGGGCGGGAGCAGATTGCACGGAGTGAAAATACTAATGTGCCGGTTAGTAGATCCCGACAAGTCGGGATAACTTGTTCCGATTCTTCGGTAAGTAGTGATAATGAGATAATTGCAAACCCATGAGTAAAGATGGAAGAGAATAAACCAATAGAACTGCGCAGCGAAAAGGTGCGGAACATTATCGGGCGGATGCCCCCGGTGCTGGTGCGGCACGGCACCGTCATGGTCGTTGCCGCGTTGCTGGTACTGGCGGGTCTTGCCGCGTTTGTCCCGTACCAGCCGAAAATTTCCATAGAGATCTCCGCCGCCCAGGATGAAAAGGGAGAGGTGCATTATACGGCGCGGATACCGCAGCGTGCGATGGCGCAACGGGATAAAATCGCATTTATCGCGGGCAGCCCCCCGGTGGAAGGCCCCATGCCGGTGCGTTTCATCTTCCATGATGTTCCCGACACGCTGCATGTTTCCCGTTCGGGAGGCTGGCACGAAGTGGAGGTCTATCCCGTGGACCACGACGGGCAGGCCATTAAAATACCGGCGCCCTTTACTTTTCCCGCGAAAATAGAGTTGAAATACACCACTTTTTTGAAATGGATTGTACGAAAAGTGGAATAAACCGTGGCTTTCCATTCATTTTCCGGTAAAATCTTTAAAATAATTCCGAATGGCTGCCAATCCGAACAATCTGTATATATTCATTGTTCTCGTCTAACCAAATGAGCAAAAAATCGGGATCAATATGACATTCCATGCAGCCCTTGTACTGTCCTATCAGTTTATGAGGTATGAAAGTCTCAGGGATTTCAATATCATTAATGAGCATGTATAAGACTTGATACAGTTTCTCCATCTTACGGGGATTGTTCCTGTACTTCTTTAAGTCTTTCTTTGCTTTGGTACTATAACGAAGCTCTTTCATTCGATATCGTTTACGGATTTCATGAAAGAATCAAAATCTTTCATGTCGATAGTCCCCGCATACTTGCCCGCTTTTGCCTCTTTAATGGCTGCCTTTGTCTCATCGTTCGGCTCGTTATAAACGCTCTCCATGAGAATACATTCTACATAGTTACTTAAGCTTCTATTCGTTCTTTTTGCCTCTGCTTTCAGTCTGCTAACTAAGTTTTCATTCAGCCTAAAAGCCGTTTGCTTTTTTGCCACTCTTGTTTCCATAATCACATTTGTGTTATATATCTATTTACTTTGTATTACAAATGTAATATATGTTTCCCAATTAGCAAAATATTCATGAATTGATGATGGGTGCGTTTCATCTTTTAAGACGTTCCCGAAACACTATATGTTTCCCGTTCGGGAGGCTGGTACGAAGTGGAGGTCTATCCCGTGGACCACGACGGGCAGGCCATTAAGATACCGGCTCCCTTTACTTTTCCTGCGAAAATAGAATTAAGATATACCACTTTCCTGAGGTGGGTGTTAGAAAAGAGAGACGCGTAATACAAAAAAGTAACGTTATTCTGATACAGCGTTTATGTCTTTTTTCATTTGTTTTATTACGGCTAAAAGTGGAGGTATATCGTTCGCAACATTCCATCTGCGGATTTTGTCAATTCATCTATATCCTTAATGTGAGCCGTACTTTTGAGCAAATTTTCAATCGTCGTTTCAACTTGCCCTAATGTCTCAATTATCAAAAACTTATCATGCATACACAATCTCACTCATAATGCGTTTAAGGAAAGAAGGGCGCAGGTTCTTGTGTTTGCGCACAACATCAACAGGCATATCGAAAAACTTTTCGAGTTCGGCGGGAAAGCTTACCAGCGATTTCAATCCCAACGACTTGCCTTCGTAATAAATATCGATATCGCTGTCTTCGGTCTGTTCGCCGCGTGCCACAGAACCGAAAATTCCAATGCGCTCTATGCCGTACTCTTCGGCGTATTGCAATTTAAACTGTTTCAGTTTCTGCAAATATTCATCGGTAGTCATCATTGCTATATAGCTTTTAACACCTACAAAAATAAGACTTTACTCTCAAATTTACAAGATTTATTTGATTGAACTCTTTGTAAGCGGGAAAGCTAAAAAACGATTACTAAATTCTTTTCCATTATCTTTGCATCCGTTTTATCAAAAAGGCTACTACTATTTTTGAAATGTGTTTAGGATTTTCGTGAGTTGGAAATAGAAAGAAATGAATCGGAATAAATTCACTGGAGGTATTTTTGTTTTTCTTGGGGCATGCAGCTTCGGAGTTCTATCGACGATTGTAAAAAATGCGTATGAGGAAGGTTACACCCTCGGACAAATAACCGGAAGCCAGGCTTTCCTGGGAATGGTGATGTTGTGGGCGCTCTATTCCTTGCAAAAGTTTCTGTTCGGGGCAGGGAACCGCACTCCTTTGGGAGCTGCTGGAAACGCTTCCTCAGGCCGGATAGTGCGTAGCGGAGAACAGCCCCTCCGGTCGCTTGCTGGTGACAATAGTTCTCCAGGCCGGACCGCCTGGTGGAAAGTGGCTTTTGCCGGGATCTTCACAGGATTGGTTGGTATTTTTTACTATCAGTGCATAAAACTATTACCCGCATCCATTGCCATTATCCTGTTGATGCAATATCTGTGGATCAGCATTTTGATTGAAGCGGTCCTGTTCAGAAAAAAATCGCATAGAATGCAACTGATTGCCGCTTCAATAGTGCTTGTCGGCACGGTGTTCGCGGCAGGTATATTTAACGAGGCTGTGACTTTAAATATAAAAGGGATAGGATTTGGCTTGTTGGCTGCATTTTGTTATGCCCTGTTCCTGATAGCAAGCGGTAGGGTAGGGAATGATCTGCCGGTTTTGAAAAAAGGGGCATTGATGATTACCGGCTCCTGTATTGTCACCTGGATGATTTTTCCACCGTTATTTTTGTTTGATGGACTGTTTTTCGACGGACTTTATAAATGGGGATTGATGCTGGCATTGCTTGGAACCGTTATTCCTCCTCTGTTTTTTTCTTTCGGCATGCCGCGTACCGGAGTTTCGTTGGGCGCTATCCTTAGCGCAGCAGAGTTGCCGGTCGCAGTGGTCTCTTCCAGTTTTATCCTTCAGGAGAATGTACAGGCGCTTCAATGGGTAGGGGTATTCCTTATTCTCTTTGCCATCGTGCTTACAAATATAAAATTCCGGAGAACAGCAAACAATATATAAGTGTTATTCACCTGTTGAGTTCATGTGAATCGCTTCATGTAGCAACCGAATGTTTTTTATAAGTGAATACAAGGGGTAAAACTTATTTTGACTCTGTTGAACGTAGAAAACATCTAAAATTTACAAAGTAAATTTGAATGACAATCAATAACAACTGAATTACAATTGAACCAGATGATTACAATATTAGGTATAGAGTCTTCCTGTGATGATACTTCCGCTGCCGTTATCCGCGACGGAGTGATCCTCTCGAACGTGATCGCCGGTCAGGCAGTCCATGAACGATATGGTGGCGTAGTGCCGGAACTGGCATCACGCGCGCACCAGCAAAATATCATCCCCGTAGTACATGACGCACTGAAACAGGCCGGCATCACAAAAGAGGAGATCTCGGCTGTGGCTTTTACACGGGGACCGGGACTGTTGGGCTCATTGCTGGTTGGCACATCGTTCGCAAAAGGATTCTCATCGGCACTGAATATTCCAATGATCGAGATCAACCATCTTCAGGCGCATGTGCTGGCACATTTCATTAAAGAGGATGAACATGATACCAGTCAACCCGAATTTCCCTTTCTCTGCCTGCTGGTTTCGGGAGGCAACTCGCAGATCATATTGGTGAAGTCTTATGACGATATGGAGATCGTGGGGCAGACCATCGACGATGCCGCGGGAGAAGCGTTCGACAAGTGCGCCAAGGTGATGGGTTTGGGTTATCCGGGAGGCCCGGTGGTAGACCGACTGGCTAAATTGGGGAATTCCGGCAGGTTTAAATTCAGTAAACCGCATATCGCAGGTTACGATTATAGTTTTAGCGGATTGAAAACATCATTCCTTTATTTTCTTCGTGATGAGTTGAAAAAAGATGACGGTTTTATTGAAAAAAACAAGGAAGATCTTTGTGCATCGCTACAAAAGACTATTATCGAGATCCTGATGGACAAACTCTACCATGCAGCCAAAGACCTGCAGATAAAAGAGGTGGCGGTAGCCGGAGGTGTATCGGCCAACTCAGGTCTGCGGGCTGCTTTTGAAGAATATAGCCGCCGTTACGGATGGAAGATCCATATTCCAAAGTTTGCTTATACTACCGATAATGCCGCTATGGTCGCTATTTCCGGATATTATAAATATCTGGATAGCCAATTTTGTGCCCCGGATGTGATACCTTACGCCAGAGTATCGATATGATAATTACGATTACCTAAAGAGTCTGTAATTAAAACATCGCAAGACGAACGCTTTGGTTGCATTTATAGCCACTTGCATAACTTAGGTAATATATTTGAAATTAATTGTGGAAATATTTCCGTAATTAAAGGTTAAATCGTATCTTTGCATCCGATTTGATTAAGATTGTTAAGGGTTATACGGAAAATACTTTTCTTGCGATAAAGAATTTCCCTTTATTACTCTTGGTTTATGTTTTAGGAAGGCAATATGAATTATTATACTCCGGCAGAAGCTGCCGAAGCGTTTAGAATCACAGCAATTAATAAGTCGAAGCTCCCGTTTCTACATTTTGCTATCGCGGCTATCCTCGGTGGGGCATTTATTGCACTCGGCGGGTTACTGACTGTAATGGTTGCCGGAGGAATGCCGGAAACCGGTAGTACTAATCCGGGACTGGTGAAGTTTGTGGCAGGGGCACTCTTCCCGGTGGGACTTATCATGGTCTCAGTCACCGGAGCCGACCTGTTTACCAGCGACTGTGCCGGTTTGACTTTTCCGTTACTGAAGAGACAACTGTCAGTGGAAAAAGTGGTTAAAATACTTCTTCTCTCTTACCTCTTTAATTTCGTCGGAGCACAATTCATTGCTTTCGTATTATCTGCCAATGTAGGTTTATTCGATAAGGAACCCTGGCAATCTTATCTGCATCATTATTCCGAAGCAAAAGTGAATCAGGATTTCGTACGTGTATTCATAAAGGGGATCGCAGCTAACTGGCTGGTATGCCTTGGTATGTTTATGGGATACACGGCGAAGGACATCACCGGGAAAAGCATAGCTATCTGGATTCCTATCATGATCTTTGTTGTGCTTGGCTACGAACACTCTGTCGCCAATATGTTTTTCATTCCGGCGGCGATATATAGTGGAGCCGATATCACCTGGGCCGGTTTTCTTTCGAAAAATCTGTTTCCCGCGACACTTGGCAATATTGTGGGTGGCATGTTACTGGTCGGAACGGTCTATTGGTACCTGTTCCTTCGTCAACCGCAAAAAACAGATAAGCATAATTAAAAATACAATATATCAACATTACAAAATAAATATATCAACGATGAATAATCAGCATGAATCTTGGAAAGGCTTTAAAGGAGAAGTCTGGAGAAACGAAATCAATGTAAGGGATTTCATTATGAACAACTATACACCGTATGAGGGTGATGATAGTTTTCTGGTTTCTTCCACAGAACGTACCCGTAAAGTCTGGGACAAGTTGACGGAAATGTTCAAGGAAGAGCAGGCCAAAGGCGTGTATGATGCCGAAACCAAATATCCGCAGGAAATAGACACCTACGGGCCGGGATATATCGACAAGGATAATGAAGTGATCGTCGGTTTGCAGACCGATGCGCCGCTCAAGCGCGGGATCTTCCCGAAGGGAGGTATCCGCATGGTAGAAAACGCACTGAACGCATATGGGTACGAACTCGATCCCATGACCAAAGAGATTTATACCCGCTATCGGAAGACGCACAACGAAGGTGTTTTTTCGGCTTATACCGACGAGATGGTCGCTGCCCGGCGGTCGGCTATCATTACCGGATTGCCCGATGCTTACGGTCGCGGCCGTATTATCGGTGATTACCGCCGTGTACCGCTGTACGGAACAACTACTTTGATTGCAGAAAAGAAAGATTTTCTGAAACGCCTCGATATCCAGGAAATTACCGAAGATATAATACAGCGTCGTGAAGAGATATCTGAACAGATCAAAGCGTTGAAAGCTTTTGAAAAAATGTGTAACGGATATGGATTCAATGTGACCGAACCGGCAAAGAATGCCCGCGAAGCCGTGCAGTTCCTTTATTTTGCTTATCTGGCGGCCGTAAAAGACCAGGATGGAGCGGCCATGTCGATCGGACGTACTTCGACTTTCCTTGATATTTATATCGAAAAAGATATCAAAGCCGGTTTTCTGACTGAAGAAGAAGCACAGGAATTGATAGACCAGCTTATCATAAAGTTGCGTATCGTACGCTTCCTGCGCACACCGGATTATAACGACCTCTTCTCAGGCGACCCGGTATGGGTGACCGAATCGCTGGGCGGACAGACCGTGGACGGACGTACTTTGGTGACAAGGACTTCGTTCCGTTACCTCCATACGCTCTACAACCTGGGCCCGGCTCCGGAACCTAACCTGACGGTACTCTGGTCGCAAAACTCTCCCGAGAACTGGAAGAAATTCTGTTCAAAAGTATCGGTAGATACCTCTGCCATCCAGTATGAGAATGACGACCTGATGCGTCCCGATTATGGTGATGACTACGGGATTGCCTGCTGCGTATCGCCGATGAAGATAGGGAAACAGATGCAGTTGTTCGGTGCACGCGCCAATCTGGCCAAGTGTCTGTTGTACGCCATCAACGGTGGTCGTGATGAGAAATCGGGTGTGCAGGTGGCACCTAAGTTTGAGGGTATCACTTCCGAGTACCTCGATTATGATGAGGTAATGGCGAAATTCGAGCAGATGATGCGCTGGCTGGCGAAAGTATACGTCAACGCGTTGAAAATCATCCACTACATGCACGATAAATACGCTTATGAAGCATTTGAAATGTCGCTTCACGACGGCGATGTGCAACGTATCCGGGCGACAGGTATTGCGGGTCTTTCTATTGTGGCCGATTCGCTCGCAGCGATCCGTGATACGAAGGTGAAAGTGATCCGTGACGAACGGGGGATTGCCGTAGACTTCGAACGGGAAGGCGATTATGTACCTTTCGGAAACAACGACGACAGAACAGACCAGATCGCGGTGGATATTACCCGTAAGTTCATGGGGTATCTTCGCCAGCACGAAACATACCGCAATGCCATTTCTACGCAATCGATCCTTACCATCACCTCTAACGTGGTATATGGAAAGAAGACCGGGGCCACTCCCGACGGCCGTCCCGCCGGAACACCTTTTGCACCGGGAGCAAACCCGATGAACGGTCGCGATACCAAAGGAGCGGTAGCCGCATTGGCTTCGGTAGCGAAATTGCCGTTCCAGCACGCACACGACGGCATATCCTATACCTTTGCCGTTTCTCCGGGAACGCTCGGAAAGGAGCGGAACGTACAAATAACCAATATGGTCGGCCTGCTCGACGGATATTTCACTTCAGATGGCGGACAGCATCTCAACGTGAATGTGTTCGACAAGGATCTGCTGGTGGATGCGATGAATCATCCCGAAAATTATCCGCAGCTGACAATCCGTGTTTCGGGTTACGCGGTTAATTTTGTGAAGCTGACCAAAGAGCAACAGTTGGATGTGATCTCCAGGACGATCAATCATTCACTATAGATTTTCCATAATTGTAACTAAGGCGGAGTCCTTTAGATGTTTTGTGGGGTACCCATAGCTCGCAGTGAGCGTAAAAAGAGTAGCTGTTTGAGCGAAGCGAGTTCTACTCTTTTAGCGTACGAGAGCTATAACGGGTCACAAAACATCGTCAGACGAACGCCTTAGTTGCATACTTTTATATGTTAGGACGCATTCATTCGCTGGAGAGTTTCGGAACGGTCGATGGACCGGGGATCCGCTTTGTGGTTTTCCTGCAAGGCTGCCCTTTGCGTTGCCTTTATTGCCATAATCCCGATACATGGGATCCGAAACAAACCGGAAAATACGTCCTTTCTCCTGAAGAACTGCTGACAGAAGTTCTTCGTTATAAGAGTTTCATAGCCAAAGGTGGCGTGACTGTCACCGGCGGAGAACCGCTCTTGCAACCGGAATTCTTGAATGAATTTTTCTCCTTGTGCAAAGAGAACGGGATCCATACCGCACTCGATACTTCCGGAGCCATCTTTACAGAAGCAGGACAGAAGGTCTTTGACATAGTGGATCTGGTATTGCTCGATGTGAAATCGATCGATGCGGACCAACATAAAAAACTGACCGGAGTACGGATCGATAATACGCTTCAATCCCTCAATTATCTTGAAGAAAAAAACAAACCCACTTGGGTTCGCCATGTGATTGTACCGGGATGGACAGATGACGACCTGTTACTGAAAAGAACAGCCGACTACCTGGCTCCTTATCGCTGTATCGAAAAAGTGGAGTTGCTGCCATATCATGATATGGCAGCCCGTAAATATGAGCAGTTGGGAATGGAATATCGACTGGAAAACACATCACCTCTATCGAAAGAAAGACTCGAAAACGCCCGTAATATTTTTAGGAATGTCGGACTTCAGGTGTTGTAATGATTTTTTTCGCTAAATTTGCAGGTTGAAAACAGAATATTATTAACGATACATATGATGGAAAAAGAACAATCCATAGTCGAGGAGGGCAGGAAAAACCTTAATTTTATAGAACAGATAGTAGAGAATGATCTGAAAGAAGGAAAAAATGGAGGTCGGATACAGACCCGTTTCCCGCCTGAACCGAACGGTTATCTGCATATCGGGCATGCTAAAGCCATTTGCCTTGATTTCGGTATCGCGGAAAGATATGGCGGTATTTGTAACCTCCGTTTCGATGATACCAATCCTGTAAAAGAGGATATGGAGTATGTGGATTCCATCATGGAAGATATAAAATGGCTTGGGTTTCATTGGGAAAACGTCTATTACGCATCCGACTATTTCAAACAATTGTGGGACTTTGCCGTACAGCTTATCAAAGAAGGCAAAGCTTATGTGGATGAGCAATCGGCAGAAGAGATCGCGAAACAGAAGGGAACGCCTACTATACCGGGAACGCATAGTCCGTATCGTGACCGACCCAGTGAGGAATCACTGGAATTGTTCGAAAAGATGAATAGCGGTGAGATCCCCGAAGGAAAGATGGTATTGCGTGCCAAGATAGATATGGCTTCATCGAATATGCATTTCCGCGACCCCATTATCTACCGGGTAATCCATATTCCTCACCATCGTACAGGCACACAATGGAAAGCTTATCCGATGTACGATTTCGCACATGGTCAGTCTGATTATTTTGAGGGAGTAACCCATTCGCTTTGTACGTTGGAGTTCGAAGTGCACCGTCCACTGTACGACTGGTTCCTTGATCAACTGGCCGATAGTGATTACCGTCCGCGTCAGACCGAATTCAACCGTCTGAACCTCACTTATACGGTGATGAGTAAGCGTAAGTTATTGCAATTGGTACAGGAAAAGCTGGTTTCGGGATGGGACGATCCACGGATGCCGACGCTGACCGGTATGCGCCGCAGAGGATATACGGCGCAGGCTATTCGTAATTTCATAGATAAGATAGGTTATACGAAATATGAAGCCATCAACGACGTGTCGCTGTTGGAACATGCAGTACGTGAAGACCTGAACGCGCATGCAATACGTGTATCGGGTGTAATTGATCCCATCAAGTTGATCCTTACCAACTATCCGGAAGATCAGGTAGAGGAGATGGAGGCTATCAATAATCCTGAAGATGAAAGTATGGGTAGCAGAAAAGTGAAATTCAGCCGTGAACTGTGGATTGAACGTGATGATTTCATGGAAGAAGCTCCTAAAAAATATTTTCGTCTTACACCGGGTAACGAGGTACGTCTGAAAAATGGATATATCGTAAAATGTACCGGTTGCAGGAAAGATGAAGAGGGGAACGTGACAGAGGTGTATGCCGAATATGATCCGATGACGAAAAGCGGTATGCCCGACTCGAACCGCAAAGTGAAAGGAACTATCCACTGGGTATCCGTATCTCACAGCTTAGACGCGGAAGTGAGGCTTTATGACCGTCTTTTCATGGTGGAAGATCCGGCTAGTGAAAAGGAAAAAGATTTCAGGGAACTGTTGAATCCTGATTCGCTTATCGTGAAAAAAGGATGTAAGGTGGAGGAATATCTGAAAGATGCCAAACCGCTGGATAGTTTCCAGTTTCAACGGATCGGTTATTTCAACGTGGATCGTGATTCTACCGAAGATACTTTAGTGTTTAACCGTACAGTAGCACTGAAAGATTCCTGGAAAAAATGAGGCCTGTCTTTTCTTTATTGGGTGGCTACATTAGAATAGCCAAGAGAGACTGTAAATGGAAGATAACGAACTGGACATAAATTCTTTAATTGAGAAGTACGAGCATATGCGTGCCCTCGGCAGGAAGATCTATTTCGATGCCGATGAATTCGCCATGCTTGCAGAATACTACAATGCCGAAGGTGATAACGAGGAAGCGGAAGAACTCATCAATGAGGGGTTGAAGATGCATCCCGGTAGCCCCGAACTAATGTTGTTGAAAGCGAAAGTACTTGTCTATTCGGAGATGTACCAGGATGCGCTCGATTATATGGAGTGGATCTCGGACGATGGCGGGGTCGATCTGGCACTGCTCAAGATAGAGTCGCTATTACACCTCGGAAGGGATGCCAAAGCCGACCAGCTTATCAATAATGAGTTGAAGCAGGAACTTCCCATAGACGATCTCTATTTTTTCATTACTGAACTCGGATATATGTTCAATGATGTGGATATGTTCGACCGTGCCATTTCGTTTCTCGAAGAGAGCATGAAGATCAATGACTCGAACAGCGATGCTGTTGTCGATCTTGCATACGCTTACGAGATGAAGGGGAATCTGGAGAAAGCCATAGAGTACAATAACCGGCTACTCGATATCGATCCGTATTCGTACGACGGCTGGGTAAATATAGGTAAACTCTATTCCATGAACGACCAACATGACAAGGCGGTAGATGCATTTGATTTTGCGCTTACCATCAATGAGGACGATGTCAACGTATGGAAGATGAAAGCCCTTTCACTTTATCTGAATGATAATCTTGAAGCCGCAATTACACTTTTTGAGGAGTGCCTGCAAAAATCGTCCGATGATGAATCGGTGTATGATTCCTTATTGGAGGCCTATAGCGCAATGGAGCAATACGATAAGATGATGGATCTTATCGATAAGAGGGAAGCCGTACTGGGTAGTGAAGGTATTATGGCTAAACGCGCTTTTGTCTATATCAATAAAGAGGACTATGAGCGGGCGAAGGAACTCTTCACTCAGATACCGGAGGCTGAAAGGGAAACACTCGACTATTTCATGCTGGAGGGTGAACTGGCTTTTCATGACGGAGATTTTGTCGGGGCCGAAACAGCATATATGAAAGCAGCGCTTGCATCGGAAGGTAATGAGGATGTCCTCGACAGGCTGGCGAATATCAGCGTGGCACAGGAAAAGTTTGAGCAGGCTGCCGGTTATCTGGAAGAGTTACTGGAGATTGCACCCGATTTCCCGACGGCAAAATCGAGGCTGGCTTTTATCCGTTTCGAGATTGGCTCCAAAGAACCGTTCGACGAGATCATGGAACAATTCTCAGATCAGGAGTTGAGGGATCTGCTCAATTTGATTACCGGCAGTGAAAACAACGATTTTTCTGATTATAACCGTGAAAAAATACTTACACGCCTCAATGAGGCGCGTGAAAACAGGGTACTGTTCAAGAATATAAAATACTGACCGTTTGCCCTTTATTTTAATACCGTATTGAACAATACCGGATGCGGGGATAAATTGATATGAAAACAGGCCTCAGAAAATAGAATTGATATAAAACATACCTGAAAAATAACATTTTCGAATAATATTTGCTCTGTTGTTTAAATTATTTTATTTTTGCAGCTTCAATCGGAAAAAGATGGTAGCTGTTACGGAAAAAATAAAAATTTTATGCGCCGGTAAAAATATATCGGCTGAAGATCTGGCTGCAGGAGCTGGGTTAAGGGTAGATCAGGTGAATAGGATACTTGAAGATGAAAGAATACCTTCCCTTGCATCATTAATTAAAATAGCACGTGCATTGGGAGTGCGTCCGGGCACTTTTCTTGACGATAGCGAAGAGATAGGGCCGGTCGTTACCCGGCACGCCGATTCGTCTCCTACCGTTACATTTACCAGCCATTTGACCGATAATAACTCTCACATGGATTTTTCTTCACTGGCAGCAAGGAAGGCCGGACGGAACATGGAGCCGTTTCTCATCGATATCAAACCTGTCACAGAAACCGAGAATTATTCATCACACGAAGGGGAGGAGTTTCTTTTTGTGCTGGAAGGAGCCATTGTTGTGCATTATGGAAAAGAGAGATATGAATTGCAGAAAGGTGATAGTATCTACTACGATTCTATTGTGAATCATCTGGTGACGGCCGGAGGAAATTCTACGGCAAAAATCCTGGGTATTGTGTACTCTCCTGCATAACTAATTTCACAGTGATGCAGAAAAATCCGTTATCAGCAATGACCGATCAACCAGATATTCAACTCTCCGACAGAACGCTGGGAGACTGGCTGGAATACTGGGCAGAAGAGACGCCGGATAAAGAATATATTGTCTACTCCGACCGTAATCTGCGTTTTACCTGGGATACTTTCAACAATAGGGTGGATAATATGGCAAAAGGGCTTATTTCCATCGGAGTGACCCGGGGCAGTAACGTGGGTATCTGGGCGCAGAACGTACCGGATTGGCTGACTTTCCTTTACGCGACCGCGAAGATCGGCGCTGTAGCGGTGACGGTGAACACCAACTATCGTACCGAAGAGGTATCGTATCTGATGAAAGATTCGGACATGCACACTTTGTGCATGACCGATGGGGTGCCGGGAAGTAATTATACCGATATTATTTACGGACTGGTGCCGGAACTGAAGAGCATCCAGCGCGGTAAATTGAAATCCGACCGTTTTCCCGAATTAAGAAACGTTGTTTACATAGGACAGGAGAAATACCGGGGAATGTATAATACGGCTGAATTGCTGCTGCTTGGGAAAAATGTTCCTGATCAGGAGTTCAAACGATTGCGTTCGCTCTCCCGGTGCCACGATGTGGTGAATATGCAGTACACTTCGGGAACTACAGGATTTCCCAAAGGTGTGATGCTTACACACCATAATATTGCCAATAACGGTTATTTGACGGGGGTACATATGAAATTCACATCTGACGACAAGTGCTGCGTCTGTGTGCCTTTGTTTCACTGCTTCGGGGTAGTGCTTGCCACTATGTGCTGCCTGACTTACGGCAGTACGCAGGTGATGGTGGAGCGTTTCGATCCGCTGGTCACGCTTGCTTCTATCCACAAGGAACGATGTACTGTATTGCACGGAGTTCCTACCATGTTTATTGCACAACTCAACCATCCTATGTTCGATTTGTTTGATGTGAGTTCCCTTCGTACGGGAATCATGGCCGGCTCTCTCTGCCCTGAGGAGTTGATGAGGCAGGTGAATGAGAAGATGTTCATGGATCTTACCAGTGTGTACGGAATGACGGAAACCTCACCCGGAATGACGCAGAGCCGTGTGGATGACCCCTTTGATGTACGATGTACGACTGTGGGTAGCGATTATGAGTTTACCGAAGTGAAAGTGCTCGATCCCGAAACGGGGAAAGAGTGTCCCGTCGGGGTACAGGGTGAGATGTGCTGTCGCAGGTATAATGTGATGAAAGGTTATTACAAGAATCCGGAAGCAACGGCTCAGGTCATTGATGCGAGCGGGTTCATGCATTCGGGCGATCTGGGGATAAAGGACGGGAATGGAAACTATCGTATTACCGGACGTATCAAAGATATGATCATCAGGGGAGGGGAGAACATATCTCCCAAAGAAGTAGAGGATTATCTTTACAGGATGCCGGGGGTGAAGGATGTGCAGGTGGTGGCTGTAGCTTCGGAGAGGTACGGCGAAGATGTGGGTGCCTTCATCATCCGGAAAGAGGCATGCCAACTGGAAAGTGAAGATGTACGCGACTTTTGTAAAGGGCATATTGCCAAATACAAGATACCCCGCTATGTCTTTTTTGTGGATGAGTTCCCGATGACCGGTAGCGGCAAGATACAGAAATTCCGCCTTAGGGAAATGGCCCTCGAGTTGTGTGAGAAAAATGGTATCGCAATCCTATAGATTACAGTTCCGATAGTTTTCGGATATTGTAAAATAAATATTCGATGTTTCAGATGTTGTCTTTATGCCGGGCATACGAGTCTGTTGCTCGAATGCTGGCTTTTGGTCGGACGCTATTTTTGGGTTACTTTCTACCGGTAGGTCGTATTTTGTAGGTTGGTTAGGTGACATTGCTGTTCAATGTGATGCTCGTTCCGGTTTCCAGCTTATCAAAAGGAATAATATCCACCTTGTCATACAAATTCACGTATGGGGGCCAGTGGACTGGCTGCGGGTTTGTGAATTGCACGAGAGTCTGGGTACAGAGTGATTCTGTTATGAAAACAGATTTTCCGAGGTGAGAATAAATATCAGGAAGAAAACTATATTTAATAATCCATTTATATCATGTATATTTGTATGCAGAAAATCGTTCAGCCACCGCAAATATTGTAGTCGTAGACAAAAGCAATGGTATTTTTTGAGAAGTAAAGACTATTGGTGGCCACACTTCCGATTTACATGACAAAAGACAATATGATGACGGGAGCCACCTCTGTTTTAATAATATATACAGGCGGAACTATAGGAATGATAAAAAACCAGGAAACCAATACCCTGGAAAGTTTTAATTTTGACTATCTGTTGAAATACATTCCGGAACTGAAAAAATTCAATTATCACATTTCTACATACCAATTTTCTCCTCCTATCGATTCTTCTGATATGGAGCCGGTACATTGGGCCCGTCTGGTAGAAATTATCAGTACCAATTACGACAATTATGACGGATTTGTAATTCTTCACGGTACGGATACTATGGCTTATACGGCATCTGCCTTAAGTTTTATGCTTGAGAATTTGAGTAAACCGGTCATCCTTACAGGCTCTCAACTTCCAATCGGAATGCTTCGGACTGATGCTAAAGAGAATTTGATTACTGCCATTGAAATAGCGGCAGCTAAAAATCCGGATGGAACTGCTATCGTGCCCGAAGTTTGTATTTTCTTCGAGAACCACTTGATGCGGGGTAACCGAACTACGAAAATAAATGTAGAAAATTTCAATGCCTTCCGTTCATTTAACTATCCTGCTTTGGCCCGTGTAGGTATACATATAAAATATGCCCAAAATCTTATTCAATATCCGGACATAATTCGACCTTTATTCCCCCATTATTTGTTTGATCCCAATGTTGTTATGTTGACTCTTTTTCCCGGCATCCAGGAAAGCATTATCACTTCATTACTCCATGTTCCTGAACTTAAAGCCGTTGTATTGAAAACCTTTGGTGCGGGAAATGCTCCTCAAAAGGAATGGTTTATCCATCAGTTGAGAGATGCCACCGAAAGAGGGATCATCATCGTCAATATAACACAATGTACTTCCGGTATGGTAGAAATGCAGCGCTACAAAACAGGAAGACAGCTGCTTGATATAGGCGTGATTAGCGGATATGACAGTACTCCTGAGTGTGCGGTTACGAAATTGATGTTTCTTTTAGGCCATAGGCTTTCAGAAAAAGAGATCAGGCACAGAATGAATACATGCATAGCAGGGGAAATTACAAAAGTATGATTCACATAAAAAAGGGCACAAAAAAACCGGTGATTTATCACCGGTTCGCTGTTAATTGTTTTTTTTACCTCATCTAACGAGTATCGTTTACCGTCGTCTGTTAGCTTATGTAGTTGTACTGTTAGCTTGTCCTGCATATCTTCTATGTCGTTCGCAGATAACTCGCTCAATATTGCTTCAAAGGCTTGTATAACGCCTTTTTTTAGTTGTGCTGTTTTCATCTGTACACGTCCTTTCTGTGATTAATATCAATTACTAATATAACAAGCTTTTCATCCTGTAGTTCATATAGCACCCTATAGTTCGCGACTTTTAACCGGTAGTAGCCGCTCATGCCCTTCAATGCCTTAACATTACTGCTCCCATACGGGTTTTGTTGTAACGCCTCAAGTTTCTCGATTATCAAATGTTTGATAAACCGGATCTATCTTTTGTAGACTCTTTAAAGCATTTCGGGTAAATTCTATTGCATACATACACAAAGGTATAGAATGTTTTTTACTTTGCTGGAAAACTTTCCTTTTAATGTGGTGATGCAATAAAAATCCTTGGTGTGTATTAGCAAAATTACAAAAAAAATGGGACAAATCTATCTTTTGTAAACTTGTCCCTAGAGGTGGAGATTACCGGACTCGAACCGGTCACCTCAACACTGCCAGTGTTGCGCTCTAGCCAGATGAGCTAAACCCCCGTTATTTATTATAAAAACTGCCTACCGTTTTAGACGGTGCAAAGATAATAATTATTCTGAAATAATATATTCTATCTTGTGATTTCTTTGTTTTAGGATGATTTGTTTTTCTTACAAAATAGCTGTAAATTTGATCTACCTATTCATCAATGTATCTACTTTCGCTTATCCGGCATAGAGGGTAGTAAAACAGCTTCAATTTCGAATAAAGAATTTGTATTTTTGTAAAATAATTCAGAAAATTAAAAGATCACAATATATGATTGTTTTTAATACCACTTTCCATGTGGAGGAAGAGATCCATGAAGAATTTGTAGAATATATGTTGCAGCATTTTATTCCTATGTCTACAAAAAGCGGCTTGCTCACATCACCCCGTTTATCGCGTGTATTCGGAAAAGAGGAAGAAGCGGGTCACTCTTTTGCGATGGAATTCCATGTAACCGATCTGGCTGCATTGGAGCGGTGGAATAGAGAAGAGAGTGGGGTAGTCTACGCTCCGTTGTTAGAGAAATTCAAAGAAAAGATGGTTGGATTTTCCACCGTGATGCAAACCATTAGTTGATGATGCAGAAAGAGCGGATTATAATGGGGATTGATCCCGGTACGCAGGTGATGGGATATGGTATCCTCCGGGTGCTCGACAATAAACCTTACCTGGAGGCGATGGGGGTAATGCAGTTGGGAAAATACGACGATCATTACCTGAAGCTGGCAAAGATTTATGCACGGGTCATAGGACTTATCGAAGAATATCTCCCGGATGAGTTGGCTATCGAAGCACCTTTCTTCGGCAAGAACGTCCAGAGTATGCTCAAGTTGGGGCGTGCTCAGGGAGTGGCTATGGCTGCTGCCATATCAAGGGATATTCCCATTTTTGAGTACGCTCCTCTGAAGATAAAGATGGCTATTACCGGGAATGGCAGAGCCGCCAAAGAACAGGTAGCCTATATGTTACAGAAATTGCTCCATATCTCGGATGAGAATATGCTCCCGCAATTGGATGCGTCGGATGGTCTTGCCGCGGCGTTGTGTCATTTCTATCAATCGAATATTACCACGGGTGAAAAAAAATACAAGAGCTGGAAAGATTATGCGAATCATAATCCGGAGAAGGTGAAATCTGCGGGTAAGCGAGAACAAAGATAAACGGGTTTATCTTTGTCGAGTGGAAGCAGATTGTGTGAAGTAAAATCTATGGTAAGCGAGGACAAACATAAACTTGTTTGTGTTTGCCGACCGGGAGTGGATTACGTGAAGCGAAAAATGGCGGACTTGAGTGAAAAAAATCATTTTGTGAGGAATTAATTACAAATTTTTTTATCTTTGCCTTATGAATCAACTAATATCCCATATTGAATTTTTACTGCATGATCACAATTGTGTGATTATTCCCGATTTCGGAGGTTTTGTGGTAAATGCCATTCCCCCGCAGAGGGATGGGATAGCGGCTTTTGATGCGCCCGTCTGTGAACTGCTGTTTAACCGCGACCTCACCCATAATGATGGGTTGCTGGCCCAGTCTTATATGAAGAATGGCAATATGACGTTCGAATCGGCCATGCAAAAAGTGGAATATGATGTGCAGGTGTTGAAACGGCAATTGCGTGAACAGCGCCATGTGGACATGGGGAAGTTAGGTTCATTTAATATGCATGATGATAAGCGTTTTGTGTATACCCCCGGAGCATTTATCCGCCCTTCACTTTTTGGATTGACCAGGGCTACATTGAAACCACTCATACAAATGCAGCCGGTTGTACCGGTACAGAAAAGTGAAAACAGGCAGAAATGGGGACGTAATGCTGCAATTACTGCTGTCAGCGTGGCTGCCGTGGCCCTGTTGATGTTTATCCTTCCGGTAAGTGATAACACTATTGTCCGGCAATCTGCCCGGATGCTTTCTGAAACCGGGTGGTTACAGTCCAAAGCATCACAACCGGTAAACCGTATTGCCATGACGGATGAACTGATAGTAAATGAAACAGAAAAAGCAGGAGAATATTCAACTACCCCAAACGGAATGAATGTACCTGCTGCAATGGATGCTGTTGAACAGAACGTAACGGACGGTTTACCCAGATATTATATCGTAATGGGGGTATATAAAGGAGTCGAGTCGGCTCAAAAAACCACAGAATTGTTGCTTGATGAGGGTTTTCATCAGACAGGGTGGCTGGAGCGACCCGACCGTATTGATGTATATGCGGCATCATTTACCGATGAATCTGCTGCAAAAGTCTATTTAAAAGAAGTCCATAAGAAATTTCCCGGGCATAATGATGCCTGGATTTTAAAAAGATAATTAGCTATGTCTTTGAAATGTAATATTATCACCGGCTTTGTCCTTTATTGGGCATATCAGCTCTACAGATATAGAAAGACGCTGACATCCCCTTTCGACAGGTTCCGTTTTCCGGATTTTTAATTTTCTAACTTCTGCCGGAATCTTTCTACTCCATTTTAACATTCAATCCGGACTCTTTTCCCAATCTTCTGTTGTACCTTTGGGGGCACATTTTGATGCACTATTTCATTAAGCCAAATGAGCAGAGTCAAGTTTTCATAGACTATGCCATGGTAAGGGATAGTCTATTTTTAATAAACTATTTTGATAAGCAATATGAGCAAAGTGTGAACTTTGCCAAACTCTGGAAAAGAAATGAACGAAAAAGAATATGAAGCTCAACTACTGAGTACGCCTTACCCAAAACAAGATCCTTATGGCGCATTATCGATGCCCGTTTACCATGCCCTTGCATATGAATTTGAGACAGCAGAAGAGATGGAAGCTGCTTTTTGCGGACGGACAGACGAGCATACTTATTCCCGCATAACCAATCCTACAGTACAACATCTCGAGGAGCGGGTGAAGAATGTGACCGGCGCATATGGTGTCACCGCACTCAATTCAGGTATGGCTGCAATCAGTAATACACTGATTACATTAGCTTGGAGCGGCTGTAATCTTATCACTTCGCGCCATCTCTTTGGCAATACCTATTCCTTTTTCGTAAATACATTGAATGCATTGGGCATGAAGGTACGGTTTTGTGACCTGACCAATCCGAAAGAAGTCGCGGAAGCAATGGATGAGCAAACTTGTGGCCTGTTTCTGGAAATAATCACCAACCCGCAAATGGAGGTGGCCGATCTGGCAGTACTGAGTGAGATTGCTCATGACAGAGGAGTCCCACTGATTGCAGATACAACAATCATACCTTTCCCTGTCTTTCGTGCCATTGATTTCGGGGTAGATATCGAGGTGGTGGCAAGTACCAAATACATCTCCGGTGGAGCTACCTCCCTGGGTGGACTGATCATCGATTACGGACGGTTCAATCAATATCGTACGCCATTGTTACAAGCTCTCAAGGGAACCTCACAATCACCGTTCCACACCAGGTTACGTAAGGAGGTGCACAGGAACCTGGGGGCTTATATGACTCCCGAAGTAGCTTATCAGCAGTCACTGGGTCTTGAGACATTACAGTTGCGTTTTGAGAGACAGGCTACCGCGTGCAAGGAATTGGCCGGAAAGTTGCAGGCATTACCGCAAGTAAAGACTGTCAATTATACCGGTTTAAGGGATAATCCTTTCTATGGGATAAGTAAAAAACAATTCGGAAACTATCCCGGTGCAATGCTCACGTTCGATCTCGGATCGAGAGAAGAGTGTTACCGGTTTATGAATAGACTTAAACTGATACGTCGTGCTACCAATTTGTTTGATAACCGTTCTCTGATCATCCATCCGGCCAGTACCATTTTCGGTTCATTTACCGCAGTACAACGCGAGTCAATGGATGTGAAAGAAACTACGATCCGGTTATCGGTAGGATTGGAGAGTGTGGCTAGTCTTTTTGAAGATATCTGCCAGGCGCTGGCATAATCGGGAATAGTCATCTGTCAGAAACTATTTAGCTCTTGTACAGATGCTTTGATATAAAAAATGCCCCCGGAGAGTGAAACAAAACTTTAGGGGGCATTTTAATTATGATAACCTTGCAATCTATTTAATTTATAATTCTTTATAATGGATATTCGTCGAAGGCGTAAAGCAGGGTGGAGAGATAACGTTCCCCTGTGTCGGGCAATACTACTACAATATTCTTTCCTTCATTTTCAGGTTTTTGGGCAAGCTGGAGGGCGGCATAAGCGGCTGCTCCCGATGAGATGCCCACTAATAATCCTTCTGATGCGGCCAGTTTCCGGCTGGTACGAATAGCGTCGTCATTGCTCACCGGAATTACCTGATCCACTACTGCAGCATTGTATGTGCCGGGGACAAAACCGGCGCCGATTCCCTGAATTTTGTGAGGTCCGGGTGCACCGCCGGAGAGGACGGGGGAGTCAGCTGGTTCTACAGCGACCACTTTAATATTGGGATTCAGTTCTTTCAGTCGTTTTCCTGCACCGCTCACCGTTCCGCCGGTGCCGACCCCGCTCACCAGGATATCCACTTTTCCATCTGTGTCCCGCCATATCTCTTCACCGGTAGTGTGATAATGGATTGAAGGATTGGCCGGATTTTCGAACTGTTGCAGGATTATGGCATTGGGCAACTCAGCCTGTAACTGCGATGCTTTTGCAATAGCTCCTTTCATCCCTTCGGTACCGGGTGTCAGCACCAATTCGGCACCCAACGCTTTCAGCAGGTTTCTTCTTTCGAGACTCATGGTCTCAGGCATGGTGAGGATCAGCCGGTATTTTTTGATAGAAGCAACAAATGCCAATCCGATACCTGTATTGCCGCTTGTCGGTTCAATGATTACCGAACCGGCTTTCAATAACCCTTTTTTTTCTGCATCTTCTACCATCGACAAAGCAATGCGGTCTTTCACGCTTCCCAGAGGATTAAAGCTTTCCAACTTGGCGATAAGATTGGCTTTAACTCCTTCAGATTCCTTAAACTGGTTGAGTTTTACTAATGGGGTGTTACCCACTAAGTCTGTTAACTTTTCTGCTATCTTTCCCATAATTATATATATTAAAATTTTTGACAAAAATAGGAAGTATTCTATTGGTGTGAAATAGCATAATTATGGTATTTTTGAGCAATTGCTCTGTTCTTCAGGGATTATATTGTTTTTCAGGGATAGAACCGGTTACTCTGTCTCGCTTTTATATCTTACAAAGGCAATCTGTTTACCGTCGGGTGACCAGCTATGTACATTGATAGTACCCTGTCCGCCATAAAAAACAGGTGTCAGATCACGGCTTTCTCCGGTCTCTACGTCCAGTAATCTCAGTTTTACATCTTTTCCGAAAGGGTGTGCTCCCTTCTGATCTTCTATATATGCAATGTAAGCGACACTCTTGTTATCGGGTCCCGGATGTGGAAACCAGTTGTCGTAATCGTCGAACGTGAGTTGTGTCTGTTCACTTCCATCAGGCCTCATCCGGTAAATATGCATACGTCCGGTCCGATGGCTGTTGAAATAGATCCATTCACCGTCGTAACTATATTCGGGACCGTCATCCAGTCCTTCAGCATCTGTCAGCCTGATCTCTTCACCGGTAATAACGTGTGCCTTATATACATCCCATTCATCGTTACGCATGGCGCAATAGGTCACCCATTGATTGTCGGGGCTCACCCCGTGCCAGTAACTGGGATAATTGCTGGTGATAAGACGGGGTACGCCACCGTTAGCCGGAAGGATGAAGATACGGGAATTGCCTCCCGAAGAGGATACACGTGAATCATTGTGACTGATGATAAGCCATTTTCCATCAAACGATAATCCGTGATCATTATTACAGTTATCGGCAAAACCGGTGTCAATTATCCCCATATGCTCGCCTTTCACTGATACTTTCTCCAGCTTTCCCCTGGCATTAATAATCAGATATTTTCCGTCCCTCGACCAGTTGGACGCTTCAAAGTGCCGCTGTTCATGCAGGATGACTTTCTCTTTGCCGGTCTCTACATTCAGTAAAACAAGCTCGCTACTGATATCAGTGTGCTGAGCTGATATTTCAACATGGATCAGTAATGTAAAGAAAGTAAATATGGTGAGGAGAAACGTCTTCTTCTGCATAATTTTTCAAATATCAGGTTCTCTCTAAAATTTTCCAGATAGCTTCTACCCAAATATCACTACCGTTGAGAGCCGGAACAAAGGTGAACTTTTCACCCCCTGCTTCCATGAATAGTTTACGTGCTTCGATATCGATATCATAAAGTGTTTCCAGATTATCGACCGGAAAACCCGGAGCAATTACGGCTACTTTTTTCCATCCTAATTTGGGAAGATCACTGATATCGGTGTCGAGAAAAGGATTCAACCAGTTTTTACCCCTTTGTGAAGAATAGAAAAGGAATGTATCATGCGGATCAATATCCAACTTTTCACAAAATAGCCTGTTGGTCTCTTTCAGTTGATAGACATAGTCGTATTCCTTTCCTTTTTTCCATCCTGCTTCCACCTGGGTCAGGGGAAGACTGTGATAGGAAAATATAAGTTTGTCAATATCGTCCAGATAGTTTTTCGCATAAGATGTGAGGGCATGGATATAAGCCGGATGATTGTAATAGGGCTCGGCAAACTTCAGTCTGAAAGAGTGGGGATGCCTGTAGAAGATATTTCCTATCATGTCCTTGGATGTCTGGGTGGTCGATTGCGCATAATGAGGATATAATGGAAAAACAATCACTTCATGTAGAAGCGGGCATTTCCTTTCTAATTCCCGGAAAGCAGATGCCACATCCGGTTTCCCGTACCGCATGGCAATCTCCACAGGGACGCCTTTCTGCTCTTCCAGTTTTTCCGCCAGTTTTCGCATATGATAAATCAGAGGGGAGACCGGTGTCTCTTCGTTATGCCAGATTAATTTGTATTTCTCAGAGACCCGCGATCCGCTACTTGGCGCGATTATATTTTTCGCAAGGAATTTTGACCACCATTCCGGTTTTCCCGTCAAAAGCGGATCCGAAAGCATTGCTGCAATAAATTCCTTTACATCGTTTGGATTTGTACTCGCAGGTGTCCCTACATTAATTAACAGTATACCTCTCATTTTCCGTTTCCGGTTTTATCTATTCTACATTCCACTTGAATTCTTCTCAGGCACCTAATCACTTAGGCACCTTCCCACCTTATCTTACCCTACATAGGTCTCCAGCAGTTTGGAAAACTCATCGGGTATAATCATCACCGACTTCGTATTTGCGGGAATAAGCATCGATTCGCCCTGACGAAGAGTTTCGCTGTTCCCCTTATCATCTTTTACGGTACAATGGCCGGCCATGCAGATATAAATCACGAAAGAATCGAGAGCGGTATAATCCCGATTCATTTGGCTATCCATTTCCAGAAGATGAGTAGTGAAATAGGGTGATATAACTAATTTTACAGGATGATTTATATTCTTTTCGTATTCTGTCTTATATGAATCGTATACTTTGAAATCGATCGCATCTTTTGCCAATTCGGTATGGAGTTCACGGCTGTTTCCAGCAGCATCTTTACGGTTATAGTCATAAATACGGTAGGTGATGTCGGAAGTCTGCTGTATTTCTGCAATAAAGCATCCGGTACCAATGGCGTGCACACGTCCTGCAGGAAGATAGAACACATCACCGGCTTTCACATCATACTTCATGAGTTTATCGGTGAAGGTGTTATTCTTTACAGTCTCGGGATACTCTTCGGGGGTAATGCTCTCTTTAAATCCGGAGTAGAGATATGCTCCCGGCGCCGCTTTGACAACATACCACATCTCGGTTTTTCCAAAGGAGTTATGACGTTTCTTTCCCAATTCATCATCAGGATGAACCTGGATGGAGAGGTCGTCACGGGCATCTATGAATTTAATGAGCAGGGGAAAGGTATTTCCGAATTTTTGATATACTTCTTTTCCGACCAGTTCCTCTCCTCGGCTGTGTAATAGTTCATCCAGCGATGTGCCGGCTAAATAGCCGTTGGAAATACGGGAAATATTACCGCGCACGCCTGAAATTTCCCAACTCTCGCCGATACCTTCCTGAATAGGTTCTATGTTTTTGAAGCGACAGATATCTGAGCCGCCCCAAATAACCGGTTTTAGGATCGGTTCGAATTTAAATGGATAGAGTGTACCCTCTTCAATAGTAGTATTCCCTGTTATGTTGTTATTATTAGACATATTGATTGTTAAATTGTTGAATTATTGATTGTTAAATCGTTATATTAGGAAATCCGTCTCATCACTATGGCAGTCCGGGCAGGCAGGTATAGACGAAGCCACCCTTTATTATCTTTCGCATAGAGTGGATCGTACATTGTAAAATGATGAATAGTATCGTCGTTCAGCCCGAAACCTCCGAACCGTTGGTTATCAGTATCGAGTACAATCTCATATTCACCTGCCGGAACCAGGATGCCATAATCGCTGTATGATTTCTGTGGATTGAAATTATAGACAAATAGCAGCTCTTTCCGCATATATGCCAGTATATTGTCATCGTCTTTATCCCATATCTTTACCAGCGGCAGTGCCTGGAAATCGGGGATGGACTTGATGAGCCTTATCATCTCTTTATCGAAATCACCCAGATAATGATACTTCAGATTATGATCATCAGCCAGATTCCATTGCCGGCGGGCGTACTTGTAGGACCATTGATTCCCTTCCCGTGGAAAGTCGATCCATTCGGGATGTCCGAACTCATTTCCCATAAAGTTGAGGTAACCGCCATTGATAGTGGTTGCCGTTACCAGACGGATCATCTTATGTAATGCAATACCACGATCTACAGTATAAGAACTGCTCATCAGCTTCGACATAAACCAATACATATCGGCATCGATCAGCCTGAATATAATGGTCTTGTCTCCTACCAACGCTTGATCATGACTCTCGACGTATGAGATGGTCTTCTCATCGGCACGGCGGTTGGTCGTTTCCCACCAGATCGCACTGGGATGCCACTCCTCGTCTTTTTTCTCCTTGATCATCTTGATCCAGAAATCTGGAATATTCATCGCCATACGGTAGTCGAACCCATATCCGCCCGACTCTATGTCCAACGCCAGGCCGGGCATACCGCTTACTTCCTCTGCAATAGTGATGGCATGGGGATTTACTTCGTGTATAAGCTGGTTGGCTAGTGTGAGATAACAGATTGCATCGGGATCCTGATGACCGTTATAGTAGTCACCATATGAACTGAAGCTTTCCTCCAGCCCGTGGCTGTAATAGAGCATTGACGTGACGCCATCGAACCGAAAACCGTCGAACCGGAACTCTTCCAGCCAATATTTACAGTTAGAGAGGAGAAAGTGTAACACTTCATCTTTTCCATAATCAAAACAAAGAGAATCCCATGCCTGATGAATCCGCCTGTTAGGATCATTAGGGAAATAGAGGTCATAACTTCCATCCATTCGTCCGATACCTTCTATTTCGTTTTTTACCGCGTGTGAATGGACGATATCCATGATGACGGCAATACCCATTTCGTGGGCAGTATCGATTAGTTGGCGTAGTTCATCGGGCGTACCGTTCCGGGAAGAAGGTGCGAAAAAACTGGATACGTGGTACCCGAATGATCCATAATAAGGATGTTCCTGGATAGCCATGATCTGGATGGCGTTGTATCCGTTCTCTTTTATCCTTGGTAATATATTTTCCCTGAACTCGTTATAGCTTCCCACTTTCTTTTCTGCCGTAGACATACCTATATGAGTTTCATAGATCAGAAGGGGAGAGCAGTCCGGTTTAAAACCGGTATATTTAAAGTTATACCGGTTTTCGGGTTCCCATACCTGTGCACTGAAAATCAGTGTCTGCTGATCCTGCACTACACGCCTGCTCCATGCCGGGATTCGTTCTCCGGAACCGCCTTCCCAACTTACATGCAGCTTATACAGATCTTCGTGGTGGATACGCCCGGACGGTATCTTTACCTCCCAGATGCCATTATCTATTCGTTTCAAACGGAATGATTCCTGTTTTTGCCAATCGTTGAAGGTTCCCACAAGGAAAATTTCGGTAGCATTTGGCGCCCATTCGCGAAATATCCATCCATCTTCGGTTTTGTGTAGCCCGAAATAGAGATAACCGCTCGCAAAATCAGACAAGGTGATGCGCCCTGCCTGTGTAAGGTCGGATAGGCGTTTCAAATAAAAATTATGGCGTCCTTCAATTGCATTCGCATAGGGATTGAGCCATGGATCATTTTTTATGATGTTAAGCATTGTTCGTATCAGATTAAAAGGGAACAGCTAAACCACCGCTACCTTTATGATAATTTTCTTGGTTTCCCCTTCGCCAATCAGAGGAGCATGCCCATCTTCCGGCGAAAAGATAATAAATTCACCAGGTATAATGGTGACAAATGTCGAAGGTTCATCGTCGAAAAATCCAATGTCATTGACGGGATCGTATCCTTCTTTCGGTTGTGACAGGGATGATAGGGATTTCCATCCGAATATTTCAGGTTTTGTAACCGGTATCTGTATATCGATAAACTTTTTATGTGTTTCAAGTTTGGCTTCCCCAGCCGGTTTCAACTTTGCCTCAGCGATAGTAACCTTCAACAGGTCTCCATCGATTTCGGTGGTTCCTGTCTCCACATTATTAATGTCCAAATTCCCAATAAATTCGAAAGCTTTCTTAAAAAGCGGATGCAAATTGTAATAGTTGGCTGCATTCGCGAGGTTGTCAACAATCATCGTTTCTTTTATTTAGTTATGATTCCAATAGGGCAAAGATAAGAAATTGTAAATATTTTCCTCCATTTTTGACAGTAAAAAAGCGTATACAAAATAAAATTGAGAAAAATGCCATATCTTTGTGACTTAAGTTTAACAAACAGTAATTTCATAATGAAACGAATTATTCCGGTTATCTTCTTGATCATTTCTGTTTTTACGGGACGATTATTTGCGCAAAATTCAGATATTACTTGTAGCCTCGGCTTTACATTTGAAATAAGCGATGACAAAAGTTGGGGATACAAAGAACCGGTCATTGTTGATATAACTCCCGGTTCCCCGGCCGAGAAAGCAGGACTAAAGCTGAATGATATCATTCTTTCAGTAAATCAGAACGGGACTTATCTTAAATCGTATCAGACTATCATGTCGTGGTTCAATCAGGATCCGCATACGATGCATCTTGGTATCCGTAATTTCAGACATGCTTTTAAAGAAATTACAATTGAAAAAGATTGCCGCCATGCCAATGCGATCAGTGAAGCGCAATTGGCTCCGGTATTTTCCTTTTACAGCCTTGAGGATGTGCAGGACAGGCGTTTTCTGATACCGGTAAAGACGACTGTCAACGAAAATGCACTCTTTCATAACTACCGTACATTTGCCTTTTCTCCCTCCGATGAGAATACAAGGCATCTCGATGAGCGGATCAATGCTATTTTTATTCGTGCTTTGGGCGATGTGGGATTACGATATGATCCGAGTGATCCCGATTTTATTATTCAGACATATTATAGTTATGAGAGTAATCCGATGTATAAGCCCGATTCACCTACTTATGGGAGTTATCAGCCTGTGTGGCGATTCGATACAAGGAGTAACAGGATGGTAAAATTACCTCTGTATAACCCCTCTGAAGCAGTTCGGGTAGATGATATTGCCTACAATCTTGAATTTGGATACCGCTTCTATGACAGAAAATTTCTGGAGGCAGGAGATCTGATGTTGATCTGGGAGAGTGAAGTCCGGGAACGTTTGAGTAGTCATTATGATCTGATTGATTATCTGGAGATGAATCTTCCGTTGTTATTGCAGAAGTTTCCGAATCCAGGCAATAAATCGTTTGGTACTTACCATGTGAGTTATCTGAAGTACAACTATACCGGTATTGGATATAATATGAATGACCTGAAAACGGTCGTATCGGTAGATCCGGGCTCTCCGGCTGCAAAAGCGGGTGTTTTACCGGGCGATGTAGTGGTTAATATTCAGGGACAGAATTTTGATCATACCTCTTCTCAAATGCTTACAGAGGGGTATCGCCGTTTTATAGCAGAGACGATGTCTCTAAGAGACAAGAATAGTCGTTATACTGATTCCAATGGTTTTAAAGATTGTATGTTTTGGGATGTTGCCCAATATAATGCCGTATCTGCAGCTATTGCCAATAACCGTCGTTATAAGTCGGCATTTTCATACCTGTTCAACTTTAATCAGTATATAGATTGGAGTACACCTGTATCCATTAATATAATAGTATTGAGGGACGGTAATGAGATGAACTTTGCAGTAACTCCTCAGATTACTATCAGCTCGCATATCCTGGCGTATTAATAGGTGGAAAGGTGCCTAGGTGTTTGGGGATATGAGTGGTTAGGTGGCCGGGTGGTTAAGTGCAGTGTTGGATTTGTTGAATTGTTGAACTGTTCAAAACTTCTAATCTGATCTTTTGAATCTGAAATGCCATCAGTATAGCAGAACCCTTATAATGGATTGTTCCTTAGTTGATTGTTTTTTTGCTCCCAAATCTAAAGTGATGCAGGGTGAAAAAATATTCAAAATAAGTGAGGAAATATTTGGAAGTTATTCTTAGGAATTACTATCTTTGTAGCCCTTTCGCTCAAAAAGCGGGGTCATTATAGAGATAATGAAACAAGCAGATTGAAATAAAGTAAGTGTAACGATTGGAAATCAGTTCCTTTGTTTCGGATGCGAAAAAAATATTGAAAAAACTTTCTCAAAAGTTTTGGAGATTAAAAATAAGTCTCTATCTTTGCACCCGCTTTCAGGAAATAAGTCCTGAGTCGAAAGCAAGGA